>JAYSXP010000356.1:0-4493 GCA_043717125.1 Polyangiaceae bacterium
GCGTAGGCGGAGCCGCGGAACGTCATGCGCTCGTCCGGCGAGACCGTCACGTCGGCGTTCACGCCCCACGACTTCTCGGGCTTGAGCGCGTCGTTGCCGAAGATCTTGTAGCCGAAGGCCGAGTGGTCGAACGCGAAGCCGAGCTCCTTCGCGCTCGGCGCGCGGAAGCCCCGACCACCGGACGCGCGAAGCGTGACGATCTCCGTGATTCGCCACGCCGCCGCCAGGCGCGGCGCGACCGACGAGCCGTAACGCGTGTGCGATTCGAATCGAACGCCGGGCAGCACCGTGACGTCGCCGAGCTTCTGCGCGACCTGACCGTAGAGCGCGCCGATGCCGTACGAGAGCGGCAGCACCTCGGGCGCCGTGGTGGTCACCGGTCCCGCCGACGTGCTCACGGTGCGCGTGAGATCCTGCTCGAAGTGCTCGGCCTCGGCGCGGGCACCGGCGACCCACGTGCGCGTCCCGTCTGCGATGGTGCCGGTCGCTTCGAAGCTCTGCATGCGCTGCGTGCGGTCGTGACGCTCGTCGATCGGCGAATCGCGGCGATCGCGCGCCGTGAAGTTGTCGAACCACTGGCGGCCCATCGACAGGCGGAGGTTCGAGCCCCGCGTTCCGATCCTCGTCGTGTGGATGACGTGGAGCGTGTAGCGATCCGTCTGCGCCGGAGTGTCGATGACGAAGCGACCGAGGCCGGGGGCAGTCTGCGTCTCGAGGCCATCTGTGCGATCGCGAAACTGGCGCGCGCGAATGCGGACGTCCATCTCGGGAGTGAGGCTCGTGCCCGCACGGAGGCCGACCATGCGATGCGACTGCTCGGGGATCTGGAGGTCGGGCCCGACGGGCTTCTCGATGCCATCCATCCGCGTGAGGTTGAAGTCGACGGCCGCCCACGGTTTTCCCCGCCGGTAGGCGGCATTCGCCTGCAGCACCAGGCCCTTCAGCGAGCGGCCCTCCATGCGCATGCGGCCGGTCGGGCCTTCGTCACGCGGAGGAGCCGTGATGATGTTGACGACCCCACCGAGCGCCGCGGAGCCGTAGAGCGCGCTCGTCGGTCCGGAGACCACCTCGATGCGATCGATGTCGCCGGTGGGGATCGCCGATAGGTCGATGGCGCCGCCGACGTCGCCGACGACGCGCTCACCGTCCTCGAGGACGAGCACGCGGTCGCGGTCGAAGCCCTGGATCTGCAGGGCGCTCACGCCGCCGAGGAATCCGTACGAGCCGGGGTTCACGACGAGGCCGGGCTGGCTCGCGAGCGCGTCGGCCACGTTGGTCGCGCCGCGACGGTCGGCCTCGTCGCGCGTGATGACGTCGGTCTTCACCGTCGAGCGCTGCATGCGCTCGGGCGTGCGCGTGCCCGTGACGACGACGGTGTCGCCGTCCCTGTCACGCTTCGGATCGGCAGCGCGGGCGAAGGTGTCCGCGGCGAGCGAAGCGACGAGTGAGGCGACGGCGATGAGGCGAGGGTTCACGGCGAGAGGCGCAGTGCAGCACGAGACCGAGGCGCTGCGGTGACTACGGGACTTCGAAGGAGTGCTTGACCGTCTTCGGGTCGCCGCTGAAGGCCGTGACCTTCGCGCGCTGGAACTGCTTGGCGGCGCAGTCGCCTTCCTTTGTACCCGCGTACGGAGGCTGCACGACGACGCCGGCGACAGAACCGTCGGGCGCGAAGGTGATCAGCGCTGTGCCCGCGCCCGTGACGCCGCCTTCCTTGTGGCAGATGACGAGGACACCGTTGGCCTGCGCCAGCCGCGTGCGCGCTGCGCCTTCGTGGAACGCGTTAGGGTCAGCGCTTGGCTTCGGGGCGGCGGTCACGGGTGTCGCCACGAACGTGGGCGCGGTCGGGACCGGGGTCGGGGTCGTCGTCGTCGTGGGTGCGGCGCTCGCGGGCGGAGCGGCGCGCTCGGATGGAGCCGGGGCGGCGGCCGTCACGGCGGCATCCTCGACTGCGACGGGCTCCACCACGGCGGCGACCTCGGGCGGGACGGCCGTCACGGCAGGCACGGGGTCAACGGGAACGGGCACGGGGTCAACGGGAACGGGAACGGACACCGGGACGGGGTCGGCGCTGGCGCCGATCGGAGCGGGCACGGTGGCATGTCGCGCGCGAAGCGCGAACACGCCGAGGCCGATGCCGCCGATCGCGAGCACGCCGAGGCCGATCGCGAGCGGAAGGATCGGAAACGCCGCCTTCGGCCCCGTCGCTCCGCCTGCCGGCGGCGCGAAGGACGGCGCGAAGGGCTGGGTGGGCTGCCCTTGTGGGTTGTGCTGCCCGTGGGTGTTCTGTGGATTGTGGTGCGGCGCGCTGAACGGCCCGACGTGCCGCTGCGGCGGCTGTTGCTGCTGCCCGTGCAGCGGCGTGAAGTGCTGTTGCGATGGGGGCTGCTGTGGCTGCAGCTCGGCCTGGACAATCGCGCTGCCCTGCCCGTAGGGCCGCGGCATTCCCGGCATTCCCTGCCCGTGCGCGTACGGCGAGACCACGGGTGACATCATCGCGACGGTGGAGTCGAGCCCGGGCGCGTGCGGATCGCTGGGCGGAGAAAGAGGCGGCGCTTGTGCAACAGCCTGCGCGGCTGCAGCCATCGCTTGCGCGGCGGCGACCGCCGACGAAGCGCCGGGCGCCATCATCATCGTGGCGCCGCCACCGAACGACGGCGGCACGGGCGTCACCGGTGCGCGACGCCCACCGTGCGGATCACCGAACGGTGCTGCGCCGGCGCGAGCCGCGGCCGCGAGCGAGGAGACGTCGTCGAAGGTGTCGGGCTCGGGCGGCGTTCCTTGTGCGCCACGCTGCGCAGCGAGCTCGGAGGCACGTGCCTGCGCGGCGGCATTCCGAGACGCGACCGCATCGTGGAGCGCGAGCGTCTGGAGGATCTCCGCCGCAGGCGCGTGCACCTTCGTGGCCTCGTCGGACTCGTCGTCGTCGTCATCGTCGTGGCCGCGCGCGGGCACGGCAGCGGCAGGCGGCGGCGCCGTCGAGGCGGGCGCTTCGTCGGGCGCGACCACGCCGGCCTTCGGCAAGCGGGCCGTCCCCGGAAACTTCGCGAGCGGCGGATCCGATGCGGGACGCGCGAGGGGCGCGGCTCCGGGCACGGGCGGCAGCCGAGGCACCGCGGGCACGCGCGAAGCGTCCGCCGAATGGGGCGGGCGCGTGCTCGTCGGACGCGGCGGCGCCACAGGCGGCGCGAGCGGCGTTTGCGGAAGGCCAGCCGCCGGACGAGGCGCGCTCCCGCCCGCGGGCATCGGGATCCCCAGCGTCGTCGCGATGCGTGGACGCGGTGCGCCCGGTGCAGGCCGCGGAAGCCCGGGCGTCTCCGAGCCGAGCGGCATCGTGAGCGCCATGGGTCCCTTGCCGAACGACGCGGCGGGCTTCGGCGCCGGCGCAGCCGGCAGCGGATGTCCCATCGTGAGCGGCGGCGTCTCGCGCGCAGCGTCCTCGTACTTTCGCTCGGTCGCGATCTTCGCCGCGATCGTGAAGCTCTGCCAGAAGTCACCGGCGGAGTGCCAGCGCTGCGCGGGGTCGAGCGTCGTCGCACGCGCGAACGTCTGCTCGATCTCGTCGGGGACGTCGATCCCGAGCGCGCGCGGCGTGGGACGATGCCGCGGGTCGGTCGCCGCCGCCACGAAGTCTCCGAGGTTCTGCCCCTCGAAGACGCTCCTGTCGCGAAGCGCTTCGAGGAGAATGATCGCGAAGGCGTAGACGTCGGAGGCCGCGCTGACGGCTCCGATGCGATCGTCGAACTGCTCGGGCGCTCCGTAGGCGGGCGCGAAGATCTTGATCTGCCCCACGGTGTGCGCGCGCGGGCTCATGTTGAGCGCGCCGTCGTGCATCAACTTGGCGACGCCGAAGTCGAGCACCTTCATCTTCACGCCCTGGTGCGTGTTCGCGAGGAACAGGTTGCCCGGGTTGAGATCGCGGTGGGCGACGCCCTGCGAATGCGCGAAGGCAAGGCCGTCGGCGGCGGTCCCGAAGAGCTTCACGATCTCGTCGATCGAGCGGCCCTGCTCGCCGACAGAGCGGCGGACGGTGAAGTCGCTCTGGACGGAGCGACCCTCGAGCCACTCGAGCACCATGTACGGCACGAGCGCGCCGGTCGCGGGTGCCTGCGTCGTTCCGGCCGCGATGCTGCGGACGACGTGGAGGTTGCCCTGGGAGAGGCGATACAGGATCCGGCTCTCGTCGCGGAACCGCTGGACGAACGAGTCGACGAGCGTCGTCCCGAGGTCGGCGGGGAGCTTCAGGCACTTGATCGCGATGGGCTCGTTCAGGCCCTGGTGGTGGCCACGGTAGACGGCACTGAAGCCTCCCTCGCCGACGAGCTCGTCGACGCGAAATTGGCCATCAAGGACCCGACCGACGAGCCCGAACGGGTCCGCTGCGCTCACGCTCGGACAGTATCACCTCTCCGCGGCGGGCGCCGGGCGCATGTCAGCGGTGGTCTTGCGTGACCGTGCCGCCGTACCAGGCGAAGCGCGCGCCGATGGACATC
>JAYSXP010000357.1:0-12885 GCA_043717125.1 Polyangiaceae bacterium
TAGAGGAAGCCGTCGTAGACGTGCACGGTGTGTTTCGCGTGGCCCGAGGCGGGCTGGCCCGTCACGACGTCCTCGCCGGCGCCGCCGTCGGTCGCGGACGGGCTGTACGGCCAGCGCTTCACACCGTCGGGTGAACCGGCGTAGAGAAAGCCGTTCGCGACGTCGATGTGGCAGTTGTTTCCGTTGCCGCCGGTGTTGCCGTAGGTCGAGACCTCATCGAGCTGAAAGAAGCCGTCGCCGTCCGCATCCCTCAGGCGCCTGATGCTTCCGCTCGCCGTGACGGCGAAGAGGTCACCGTTCGGCGCGAACGTGAGTTGGCGGACCGTCCCGAGCCCCGACGCGACGGCCCGCGCGCACATTCCCGCGGGCACGAAGTGCTGATCGGCGGGCAGCGGTACACCGCGACAAGGATCCCCGGATGCGGGCTGCAGCGAGGCGGCATCGATCGCGGCGCCCGCCTCGCCCGCGGTCCTCTCGATGGGGGCCGTCGCGGCGGGCCCCGCGGCACCCGTCGCCGAGGGAGAGGACGAGGACGAGTCGGAGCTGCATGCGATCACGACCGCGGCAAGCACGAGGGCTGCCGCGGCGAGGCCGTGGAGAGGGGGGGGCTGCACGAGATACAGCGTATCCGCAGACTCAGCGGGCGCCAGTCATCCGAGACCTCTTGCCGCCTCCCCCGCGCCAGGCGATAGGCTTGTCATGCGACTCGTCCTCGCGAATCTCGGCAGGCCCGCTGTCGCACTCCTCGGCGCACTCCTCGGCGCGTGTCCCACGCCGCAGAGCCCGAAGGGCCCTCCGCCCGAATACGAGGAGCCCGCCGCGCCCTCGTGGCTCGATGGCGGCGCGGGCGCAGAAGCGAGCTCCCCACCTCCGGCCGCAGCCCTACCCGCTTCAGGCGCCGTCCCCCCGCAGCCCATTCTCCACTGACATGGATCTCGACCTCGAACAGCTCCGTCATATGGCCGTGCTCGCGGAACTCTCGCTCGGCGAGGACGAGGAACGTCGGCTCGCCGTGGAGATCGGACGCATCGTGGCGTACGTCGCCGAGCTCGATGCGATCGCCACCGAGGGCGTCCCGCCGACGGCACACGTCGCAGGCATCGAGCCCGTACGCTCGGGGGACGGCTGGCGCGAGGACGTCGCGAAGCCGGGCCTCTCCCACGAGGAGGCTCTATCAGGAGCACCGCGCGCAGAGCGCGAGGGCTTTGCCGTGCCGGGCTTCGTCGAGTGAGCGCGCGATGAGCGAGGACGTGATCGCGATCGCGGGACGCGTGCAGCGCGGCGAGACCACGGCGGTCGCGGTCGCGGAGCAGGCGCTCTCTCGCATCGACGCCAAGAACGGCGAGCTCAATGCGTTCCTCACCATCGCGCGGGACGAGGTGCTCGAGCAGGCGCGCGCGATCGACGCGAAGCGCGCGCGAGGCGAGGTGCTCGGACCGCTCGCCGGCGTGCCGATCGCGCTGAAGGATGCACTCTGCACGCGTGGTGTGCGCACCACGTGCGGCTCGAAGATCCTCGAGCACTGGATCCCGCCTTACGACGCGACCGTCGTGACGAAGCTACGCCAGGCCGACGCGCTCCTGCCCGGCAAGACCAACATGGACGAGTTCGCGATGGGCTCGTCGAACGAGAGCTCGGCGTTCGGCCCGGTGAAGAACCCGCGCGACCTCACGCGGGCGCCCGGCGGCTCCTCGGGCGGAAGCGCGGTCGCGGTCGCGGCGGGAATGACGCCCGCCGCGCTCGGCAGCGACACGGGCGGCTCGATCCGCCAGCCCGCGTCGTTCACGGGCACGGTCGGCGTGAAGCCGACCTACGGGCGTGTCTCGCGCTTCGGCCTCGTCGCCTTCGCCTCGAGCCTCGATCAGATCGGCCCCTTCGCGACCGACGTGCGGGGCGCCGCGCGCGTCCTGCAGGTCATCGCCGGCAAGGACGAGCGCGACATGACGTGCCTCACCGCGCCCGCGGACGACTTCGAGGGCGCCTGCGGGGCGAGCGTCAAGGGGCTGCGCATCGGCGTGCCGGAGGAGTACTTTGCGAAGGGGCTCGACCCCGAGGTCGAGGCGAGCGTTCGCGCGGCCATCGCACGGCTCGAGGCCGACGGGTGCGTCGTGAAGAAGGTGCATCTTGCACATACCCGCCATGCGGTCGCGACCTACTACGTGCTCGCGACCGCGGAGGCCTCGAGCAACCTCGCTCGCTTCGACGGCGTGCGGTACGGCCTGCGGGTCGAGCCTGATCGGCGTGCGCCGGGAGGTGCACCGGGCGCGACCACGAGGAGCTCGCTCCGTGCGATGTACGGCGCCACGCGCGACGCCGGCTTCGGCGCCGAAGTGAAGCGGCGCATCCTGTTGGGGACGTTCGTCCTCTCGGCCGGTTATTACGACGCGTACTACCTCAAGGCCCAGAAGGTGCGCACGCTCATCCGGCGCGACTTCGATGCGGCGTTCGGCGAGGTCGACGCCATCGTCTGCCCGACCGCGCCGACGCCCGCCTTTCTCCTCGGCGAGAAGACGTCCGATCCTCTCTCGATGTACCTCTCCGACGTCTACACGCTGCCCGCGAGCCTCGCCGGGCTGCCCGCCATCAGCGTGCCGTGCGCGCCGACCGCGGCCGGGCTGCCGGTCGGACTCCAGATCATCGCCCCCGCGCTCCGGGAGACGACGATGTTCACGCTAGCGTCGGCCTGGGAAGGCAGCATGCGGTCGTGATCGAGGTCGAGTCGTTCTCGCCCGCGCACCTCGATCGCTTCGCCAAGCTCTTCGCGACCGCGTCGTCGTCGTGCTTCTGCCGCTACTGGCACTTCACGGGGACGAAGAACGACTGGCTCGACCGGTGCGCCCATCGACCGGAGGAGAACCTCGCCGAGCAGAGCGCCGCGGCGCGAGAGGCGGACGGATCGGCGCGCGGGCTCGTGGCCGTCGACCACGCCGCAGGCGACGCCGTCGTCGGCTGGATGAAGCTCTCCCCGCACGAGTCCGTGCTGAAGCTGACGAGCTTGCCGGTCTACCGTGCGCTCACGGCCGAGCCGGGGAGCTGGGTCGTCGGCTGCTTTCTCGTGAGCCCGGGGATGCGCCGCGAGGGCGTGGCCCGCGCCCTTCTCCAGGCGGCCGAGTCGCACGTCTCGGCGTGGGGCGGGCGGTTCCTCCTGGGCCATCCGCGCAGGTCGAACGAGCCACTCCACGACGAAGAGGCCTGGCAAGGGCCCGAAAAGCTCTTCCTCGAGCTCGGCTACACCCCGATCCACGACGTCGCCCCGTATCCCGTGTACCGAAAGGTCGTCGCTGGGGCAGCGACATGATGTTCCGCCCGGAGGGTGTGGTCAGGTAGACTCCATCGTGGTGGATTCGAGCTTGCCCGTGCTCGTGACGCGGCTGCCAAACCGCAGGGCGCTCGCGCAACTGTTACGCGCGGCACTTCGGCACGAGGTAGCGCAGGTACCGCTCGCGGAGACGCCGCGAAACGGTACGTACACGCTCGACCTCCGCGTGAGCGGAGCGCCTTCGGTTCTCCTGATCGCCGAGTCCGCCGGCGCCCCCCTGAACGGACAGTTTCCTCTTCGCCTGCGGCCGCTTCACAGTGCGCAGGCGGCCGAGCTCTACGCTTTGCTCGAGGGTGAGGGAAGCGCATCGGGGTCGCAGGAGAGCCTGGCTCCTGGCTCGCCGCCGCCCGACACCGTCGCTCAGCCCCCGCGCACCGTCGGGTACGAAGACTCCGCGCCGATCCTGCGCGCGATGTCGGGCGATGCGCCTCCAGCTGCGGCGGGGGTCGCCACGTCGTCCTCGCCCCTCGGCTTCCGCGTCACCGCGCGGATGAACTGGCCGCAAGGGTCCCCTCCTACGTCGCCGCTCGCGTCGACCGCGCCGGGTCTCGGAGCCTTGCCGGTCACCCGCAGCGATGACCCGCGGCGCACCGTGCAGAGCGCGGTGTGGGTCGCTCCGGCGCCCGAGAAAAAGTCCGTCGACCCCCACGCTCGCACCGTCCAGTCGCAGTCGCCCGAGGATGCCGCCGCGCTCGAGGACGTGCGCCGTACCGCGCGCAGCGTCTCGTGGGCGCCGGCCGCGATGGATGCGGTGGCCGAGCAAGCGGACGGTCCGGACGGTCACGCGGCCGACGATCCTTCGCTCAGTATGAGCGTAGTCTTCGAGCCCGACATGCTCCCGACCGCCGTTGCCGCAGCAACGGCGGCGGCGATCGCTGCGGCGCAAGCGGACGCGAGGGCGGCCGAGGAGGAGCCGCTACCTGCGGACGGCGACGGCCCGAGCCTGAGCGTGAGCGTCATCTTCGAGCCCGACGTACTGCCAGCGATCGACGCGGCCGAGCACGGCGGCGCGCCGTCGTCAAAGGCGGCCCTCTCCGACTCGCCGGACACTCCAGCGCTCGTGGTCGTCGAGGAGCTGAACGACGACGAAGCCGAGCCGGCGGCGGCGCTCGGCGGGGGAGAGGGGCCGGCCGCCGGCGACTTCTTCTTCGACGAAGACTTCGCGAACATGCCGATGGCGATGCCAGACAGCTCCGGCGCACGCGACGACGCCGGTGCCGAGCCTGTCTCGGACGCGCCGAAGACGATCGGAGACGCCGTCTTCGCACGGCACGCCGCGGACGACGACTTGGTCGCGAGCATCGACATCGAGTCGCTCGACGAGCCCGAGTCCGAGCCCGAGCCCGAGTCCGAGCCCGAGCCGCACCCCGCCGACGACGACGACTTCGACACCCTCATCCGGGTCCCCAGCCGTTCCGACCCGCTGCCGGCCGTGGCGGCCCGCTCCCCCGTGCCCGCGGCGGGCCGCAGCGCCCAGGAGGACGTTCGCGCCCGCTCTCCCTTCCCGCCCCCCATCGTCTCGCCGCACGCGCGCGACCGCGAGGAGCTCACGCCAACGCAGACCAGCGCTCCTGTGGCGAAGCGGTCGAGCACGGGCCAGGGTGGCGGGCGCAAGAAGAAATCGACACACGGCGTGGGCGGCAAGTCGACGAGCGGAACCGGCGCGGAGAGGCGGAAACGCAAGCCGACCCGCCATCCGGCCGACGGCGAGTCACACACCACGGAGGCACCGGGCTACCTGCTCCAGCAGGCCGCGGAGTACGCGCGCGCGCCTGCCGAGTCGATCACCGACGAGATCGATCCCTGGATCGGACGCAAGATTGCCGACGGCAAGTACAGCATCCTTTCCGCCATCGGCAGCGGCGCTGCCGGTGCGGTGTACAAAGCGACGCACCGCGAGCTCCGGCGCACCGTCGCCATCAAGGTACTTCATCCGCACTACCAAAAAGACCCGCACTTCATGAAGAGCTTCCGCGGCGAGGCCCTCGCCGCGAGCCAGCTCGATCATCCGAACGTCATGCGCGTCCTCGACTTCGGTCAGGAGCCCGACGGTCTCGTCTACATCGTCATGGAGTATCTCTCGGGGCGTACGCTCCAGAGCTTGCTCGACGAGGAGCGCCGCCTCCAGCCCGATCGCGCGTGCGAGGTCATGATCCAGGTGTGTGCGGCGCTCAGCGTCGCGCATGACAACGGGATCATCCATCGCGACATCAAGCCCGACAACATCATGCTCGTGCCCAGCCGCAACGACGAGGGCGGGACCTTCGAGCTGGTCAAGGTGTGCGATTTCGGAATCGCTGCGCTCCAGAACCCGACGCGCGAGGACGCCGAGCTCGGCCTCGACGACGGGTCGATCGCCGGCACACCCGAGTACATGTCCCCCGAGCAGGCGCGCGGCAGCGAGATCGACGCGCGCTCCGACGTCTATGCCTGCGGCATCTGCCTCTACGAGCTCGTCACAGGGCGCCCTCCATTCCTCGGAGAGAACGCCGGCGAGATCCTGATCAAGCAGCTCGACGAACAGCCGAGGCCGCCGTCGCAGCTCCTGAAGGGGCTCGACTCCATCATCGAGGAGATCATTCTCCGCGCGATCCAGAAGGAGCCGCAGAAGCGCCAGCAGTCGGCACGCGAGCTGCGCGTCGAGCTCAAGGACGTCATCGCCGAGGGCGAGGGCGGCAGCGCCGCCGACGAGGACGAGCGCAGCATCGTCGAGAACGTCCCGGTCCTCGACGATCCAGGCTCTGGTTTTGCCGGCTTTTTCATCGCGTTCTCGAGCGCGATCCTCCGTTTCGGGCGCTTCGAGCGCGGTCATCACGAGGCCGCGCAGGCGATGAAGGAGCTGCTCAAGCAGACGAAGGCTGCGCTCCGCGGCCGGCTCGAACTCACCTTCGCTCGCCGCGGCTCTGCGGAGTCGGGCGGCTTCTGCGTCATGACGGGACACGGCGAGATCGTCGATCTTCGCCGTCTCCTCGGCTCTCAGCTCTTCGGCAGCTTCGGTGATCCCTTCATCGAAGCCGTGACGAAGAAGGGCATCGCCGCGATGACCGTGCGCGAAGGCATCCCCGACATGGAGCTTGCGTACGTCATCGAGATGCTCCTCGGTCCGCACGTGAACGAGGACCTCCGGAAAGAGCTCGCGAGCAAGCCACTCCGGAATGTCTCCGTCCTCTTTCTCAGCGACGTTCTCGGCCGCGACCGCAAGCTGTCGTGGAAGGTCGGTCTCTGCGTCGCGCGGCTTGCGCGCGACCTGAAGGCGCTCTCGAACGTGCGCGGCATCAGCCTCAAGAAGATGCGCGAGATCCGCGAGGACCTCGTGACCGAGGTTTCTCACTTGCTCACCAAGGGTGACGAGGTCCGCCAGTTCCTCTTCAACGCCGACCTCGTCGACGAGGCCGTCGCGAACCTGCGTGGCTTCTCGAGCTTCCAGGTCGCGCCGCTCGTGTTCGAGCGGCTGCTCCACGAGCCGTGCGTCGAGGCCGTGGGCCTCTTCATCTCCGACTACGACAAGAGCGAGAGCGACTCCGCCGTCATTCGCGGCTACTTGCGGGCCTTCGCGATGCGCCTGGTCGGCGAGCGGTCGCCGAAGTCGGATGCGGCCGTCGGTGAGCTGCATCGACGCGGCATCGTGACGGACGCGGACGTACCGCGCGATCTCCTCGAAACGATGCGAGCCACCTCGCTCGCCGATGCACTCATTCGCGAGCCGACGCAGTTCCTTCGAACGCTCGACCTCATCCAGGATCCAGACGATTACGGACGAGAGCTCGCGACCCTCGAAGCCGCCATGGCCGCGCTCGCGCGTCGGGGCGAAGCCGGGGCGCTCCTCGCGGCGGTGCAAGTGCTCGTACGTCATGCGAAGGGCGCCGGCAAACCAGGGCCCCGCGAGATCCACGCGCTCCGCACGATGAAGTCGATGATCGACAAGCAGCGCCTGCTGCCGATCGCCAACGCAGCATTGTTCGGTCCGATGCACCAGCGCGAGCCTGCACGACAGCTGCTGGTGATCGCGGGGAGCGCCGGCGCGCATGCGCTCTACATTGCACGCGAGGCGCTCATCGACGCGAGCGCGCGGCCCTTGTGGGTCCAGACCTTCCGCGAGACCGGCGCGGCTGGCTGGGGATTGCTGTCGACCGTGTTGCCACGCCTCGAGATCCATACGGATAGCGACGTCGCTTTCATCGAGGATCTGCTCCGCGCGATGCCCGAGCGCCAGGACCCGGCTCTCGGGGATGCGGTCGCGAAGTTCCTCGCGCATCCGCGGCTGCGTCCGACGGCGCTCTCCGCGATCGTCCCGCTCTGGGGCGAGCGGGCGAGAAAGCCCCTGCTGGAAGCGCTCGAGTATGCGGAGGAGCCGACCCGGATCGTCGCAGTCACGGAGCTGCGTCGGATCCGCGGTATCGACGACACGACGCTCAACGTGATCGAGCGCCTGCTCACGACGAAAGGCAGCGCGAGCGACGAGCTTCGCGCGGCGGCGGCGGCGGCGCTCGCGGACGTCGTCCAGCCGATGCGGTCGCGCGCGATCGCGCTTCTCACGAAGGGCGTCGAGGGCAAGCGCGGCTTCGTCGCGATGCTTCGTGGCGACGGCGGCAGCGAGGAGAGCGTGCTCGTGACGGAGGCCATGGCGCGCGCGCTCATCGCGCTCGACCGTGCCGAGGGCCTCCGCGCCGTGAAGGTACGCCTCGCGAAGAGCGAAGGCCTCCTTCGCGCGCGGCTCACCGCGCTCCTCCAGCTGGGCTGACCGAGCTACTGGGTGTCGAGCGGGACGGCGGTGAACGCCTGCCAGCGCTCGGAGCGGAGAAGGTCGCAAGACAGCCCGCAGAAGATCGCGCGATGCGTCTCCTCGCGCGTCGCGAACTTGCGCGACGCGCGGACGACGTCGCCGATGAGCGTCGGCTCCTTGATCGCCTTGAGGACGTTCTCCTCGGCCTCGGCGAGGTGGAAGGCCTCGATCCGCACCGGAAGCGGAGAGACCGGTGCGACGAGGTCCTCCTCGAGCGGCCCCAGGATGGCCTCGAGCTCGGCTGCGGGGTAGTGCTCGCGCACGCCGCGGAGCACGAGCTCGAACGGATCCATTCCGAGCGGGAAGGTCTCCTCGTGCGAGCGTGCGCCGCGGACGAACGCGACGCGTCCCTTGCGCCAGGTGAAGACCTCGAGAAAGCGTTCCTGGGTCTGCTGGTGGATGGCGCGGAACAGCTCGATGGGACGTAGGACGCCCAGACCGCAGAGCGCATCGCCGAGGCGTCCGGAATAGCGCGGCAGCATCGCGAGGCCCATCTCGACCTCCATGCGGAGGACCTGACCGCGCGCGACGAGGTGCTCGCCGAAGAGCTCACGCTTGTCGGTCGACATGACGAACTCGGGAACGCCCTCGACGAGGTAGATTTTCTTCTTCTTCGCGCCGTCGCGAAAATGGAGCGCGCCCGTATCGCGACGAAGCGCGAGCTGGAACATGCGCGAGGGCAAGAGAACGCGGTCGATCGCTCCGACGTCGTTGGCGCTCGAAAAGACGCTGTCGTCCCAGCGAAGCGCCGCACTCTGCGTGAAGCGATCGAGCTCGGCGAACGTGCTCGCGTCGCGGAATGGCCCGCTCTCGCGCGAGACCTCCGCGCGATTGTCGATGCCGCCCGTGACGAAGAGCTCAACGAGCCGCGGATAGCTGAGGGGGCCTACGGTGGGACCCGCGGGCATCCGAACGCGATAGATCGGCGGCGAGACCTCCCGCGGCTCCCCATGCCCTGACGACGTGGAGGCCGGCGCGCTCCCCGCTTCGGCGACGGCGGCGGCGGATGCGGATGCAGAGCTCCCCGGCGGCATCGTGGGTCGCAACGTCGGGTCGGCGCTCGCGACGGCCGCGGCCGCGGCCGCGCCGAGGTTCGCGGTCTGCCGGACGCTCGTCTCACTGAGCGGGTCGTCACCGTCCCCGTCGGCGCTGGTCACGAGACCGAGCCGCTCGACCCAGGCAGCGAGCTTGGCGGGACCGACCTGAAGCCGCCGCCGCCGGAGGATCTCCTCGATGCCCTCGGCGAACGCGGAGGCCGACGGGTACCGCACGGCACGGTCGCGGGCGAGAGCGCGGAACAGCACGGCACGGACGTCGTCGGGGACGCGTGAGCCAGCGCGATCGAGCACGCCCAGATCCGCATCGCGGATCCGCATGAGGACGTCGATTTCGCTGGGGCCCGAGAAGAGCGGGCGCAGCACGACGAGCTCGGCGAGGACGATGCCGACGGTGAAGAGGTCGCTGCGAGCATCGAGCTCGCGGCCGACGACCTGCTCCGGAGACATGTACCCGAGCTTGCCCTTCAGCTGTCCGGCGTCCGTGCGCCGCTCGATCTCCGCGGCGCGCGCGATTCCGAAGTCCGTGAGCTTCACGGCGCCAGAGCGGTCGATGAGGACGTTCCCGGGCGACACGTCGCGGTGGACGAGATCGAGCGGCTTGCCCTCGTCGTCACGGGCGTTATGCGCGTAATCGAGGCCGCGGAGCACGCTCAGCGCAATGTAGAGGGCCGCCTCGAGGGGTACCTCCTCGTTCTTGCTCGCCGCCGCCCGCACGAGACGTGCCGCCGTCGTGCCGTCGACGAACTCCATCGCCATGTAGAGCTCGCCATCGTGCTCGCCGAAGTCGAACACCTGTACGATGTTCGGATGGGCGAGCCGAGCACACACGCGAGCCTCATCGACGAACATCGCGACGAAATCGGCATCCTGGGCGAGCTGCGGCAGGATCCGCTTCACCGCGACGACCTTCTGGAAGCCGTGCGGCCCCGCGCGCCTCGCCAGATACACCTCCGCCATCCCGCCCGTCGCGATGCGCTGGAGCAACTCGTAAGGGCCCAGCATGAGCGGGGCCGGATGGATCGACGCGCTCATCGGGGGTAGAAAGCGTACCGCATGGTGCTACCCAAGCGTAAGAGCGCGTTCCCGCCGTCCGACACGGCATCCGGCGCTTCCGGCGACGATCCGGCCCCGGGAGCCCTGGAACCGGGTGATTCGCGCGATTCGCGGGCCGAGCTCACGCGCGCAGACGCGACGAATGCGCTCGGCCGCCACGGCGGTCGCATCGTCACGGTGACCGGCGCGGCGTCGTTTCTGGGCACCAACCTCGTCGGTTTGCTCGAGGAGGACGAGCGCGTCGCGCGCATCGTCGCCATCGACATCAAGCCGCCGGCCACGGCGCTGCGCAAGACGCGCTTCTACGAGGTCGACTTCACGCAGCCAACGGCCGAGGCGCGTCTGTCGGAGATCTTCGCGGCGGAGCGGACCGACACGCTCGTTCACCTCGCCTTCCTCGCTTCGCCGTCGCACGGGCTCGCCGTGGCTCACGAGCTCGAGAGCGTCGGCACGCGGCACGTGCTGGTGGCCGCCCGCCATGCCCGGCTCCGCAAGGTCGTGATGTGGTCGCAGACGACGCTCTACGGCGCCGACCCCTCGAATCCGAACTTCCTGACGGAGAAGCATCCCCTCCGCGCGACCACGAGCGAGCCGTTCTTCGCCGACAAGATCGAGGCGGAGGCGGAGGTCGCGCGCTTCGCGCAGAAGGTACCTGGGGCGGTCGCGACGGTGCTGCGGACCGCGCCGATTCTCGGTCCGACGATTCACAACTACGTGACGCGCTACCTGTCGCGAAAGATCGTTCCGACGATGATGGGCTTCGACCCGCTGCTCCAGTTCGTGCACGAGGTCGACGCGATCGCCGCGTTCAAGCTCGCGGTCGACCGCGACCACCCGGGCATCTTCAACATCGTCGCGGATGGTGTGTTGCCGCTCTCGACGGTCATCAAGCTGGCAGGGCGGCTCGCCGTGCCGATCCCCCATCCTCTCGCGCACACGCTCGGCGCTGCGCTCTGGCTCGCGCACATGAGCGAGGCGCCCGCGAGCTTCATGACCCATCTGCGCTTTCTGTGCGTCGCCGACGGCGAGAAGGCGAAGCAGAAGATGGGCTTCCGGCCGGCGTACACCACACGCGAAGCGGTACTCGACTTCACGAGCGCCCAGCGGCTGCGGGATGTGAAGCTGCTCCAGGAGACCCCGGCATGACGACGCGAATCAAGAAGACGAGCGCGGCGAAGCCGAAGCGCGCGACCCGGGCGGCCACGTCCGTTCCGGCTGCCGCACCCGCGAAGACGAGGACGAAGCCGACCCGGGCGGCCGCAGCGTTCGCGCCTCCCGCTTCGTCCCGGCCCGAGCTGCCCGAGACCAAGCGCGAGCCGAAGCGAGGCCGTCGCTCAGCCGCGCTCGTCGCAGAGCCCGCCGTGGTCGCCCAGATCCGTGAGCTCGAAGCGCAGCTCGACAAGCTGATCGACGAGGCCTCGCGCCACGACGTCTCCTCGCTCGACCCCGAGGACGCCGAGACGTGGCGCGGCGAGTCGAGCTCTCCGGATCCGAGCCGCCCCGACCCCACGCTTTGCGAGCCGACCTTTCCGGAGCCGGTCTTCGACGCCGAGGCCACGCTCCCGGTCGCGCCGCCGAGCGCATCGTGGGCCGGGTCGCGCCCGAGCCCCGGGTCGGTCGGCCACGGGCCCGGCGCAGCTTTCGGCGCGGCTCACTTGCCGAGCAGCGTCGCCACTGCGCCGCCGCCGCCCGAGTCGGTCTTCGACACCGCGCGCGAGCTCCTCTCGAGCGATTTCTATCTTCGCAAGTGGGGCCGGCTCGCGATGCGCGGTCGCTCCGAGGAGGTCGACGACTTCGGGTTCGACCCGATCTACGATGCGAAGATCAAGCCCGTCCTCGATTTCCTCTACACGAAGTACTTTCGCGTGGAGACGAGCGACATCTCGAACGTGCCCCACACCGGCCGCTGCCTTCTCGTCGCGAACCACTCGGGCACGCTGCCCCTCGACGGCGTCATGCTCAAGGCCGCGATGAAGCGCGAGGGCCGCGACCTCCGATGGCTCACGGAAGATTTCATCTACCACATGCCCTACCTCGGCTCGGCGATGAACAGGCTCGGTGCCGTGCGCGCGTGCCAGGAGAACGCGGAGCGGCTGCTCGCCAAGGAGCAGCTGGTCGCCGTCTTCCCCGAGGGCGTGAAGGGGATCGGCAAGCTCTTCGCAGAGCGCTACCGGCTGCAGCGCTTCGGTCGGGGCGGTTTCATCAAGCTGTGCCTGCGCACGGGTACACCGATCGTTCCGGTCGCGGTCACGGGCGCCGAGGAGACGAACCCTCTTCTCTTCAAGATCGAGCATCTCTCGAAGGCGCTCGGTGTTCCCTACGTGCCCGTCACACCGACGTTCCCGCTCCTCGGACCGCTCGGCCTCCTCCCCGCGCCGACGAAGTGGACGATCCAGTTCGGCGAGCCGCTCGACCTCTCGTCGCACGGGCCCGCCGCCGCGGACGACGAGATCCTCGTCGGCAAGCTCGCGGAGCGCGTGCGCGCCACGATCCAGGGAATGCTCGACCGCACCATCGGCTCACGAAAGAGCGTGTTCTTCGGCTGATGGCGACCTGTCCCGCGTCGATCCTCGTGGTCGACAAGCCCAAGGGCCCCACGAGCCATGATGTCGTCGCGAAGCTGAGGCGCGCCCTCGGCACGCGCTCGGTCGGCCACTGCGGCACGCTCGACC
>JAYSXP010000358.1:0-12877 GCA_043717125.1 Polyangiaceae bacterium
GGGGTCGAAGGCCTCATCCACGTCAGCGAGATGTCGTGGACCAAGAAGGTCAAGCATCCTTCCAAGATCCTGGAGCCCGGTCAGGAGATCGAGTGCCAGATCCTCGAGGTCGACGCCAAGGCCAAGCGCATCAGCCTCGGTCTCAAGCAGCTCGAGCCCGATCCCTGGAGCATCTTCACCGAGAAGTACCAGCCGGGCGACAAGATCGCCGGCAAGGTCCGCAGCCTCACCGATTACGGCGTTTTCGTCGGCATCGAAGAGGGCGTGGACGGCATGGTCCACAAGAGCGATCTCTCGTGGACGGTCAAGGTCCAGAACCCGTCGGACATGTTCCACAAGGGCGACGACGTCGAAGCGATCATCCTCTCGATCAACCACGACGAGAAGAAGGTCTCCCTCGGCATCAAGCAGCTCTTCGATGATCCGTGGCCGAACATCTTCAACGAGTTCCCGCCCGGCAAGGTCGTGGACACGAAGGTCGTCTCGATCGTCGACTACGGCGTCTTCGTTCGCATCCGCGACGGAGTCGAGGGGCACCTGCCCACGAACGAGCTGAACGAGAAGAAGAACGAGGCCGGTGAGGTCGTTCCCTTCGAGATCGGTGACGAGATCAAGGCCGAGATTGCCAACGTCGACTCGCAGGATCGCCGGCTCACGCTGTCGATGCGCATCGGCGAGGCGGGCACGGCTCCCAAGGTCCAGAAGAGCCAGTCGGTGGCGCCCAAGGGCAAATCGGCCGGCGGCGACGACGGCGGCAAGGCGACCTCCATCGGCGAGCTCATCAAGCAGAAGCTGATGAAGGACAAGAAGGGCGCAAAGACCCCCGAGGCCGAGACCGAGACCGAGACCGAGACCGAGACCGAGTCGGAGGAGCCCGCGAAGGAAGAGGAGAAGGAAGCGACCTGAGAAGGTCCGCTCTCCTGTCCTGAACCGGTTCGTTCGCGTAGCAAGAACCCGCAACGAACCCGCGCCGCGGCGGCCGCTCGAGAGAGCGCGCCGCCGCTGGCGTTTTATGGCGACCGAGCGCTATGTTGCCGCCTGATGACGACCGCTCTCTGGGCGCCGTGGCGGATGGACTACCTCGGTCTCGGCGAGACGCGTGAGAAGCCGACGGGGTGCTTCCTCTGCGAGCACTCGAAGGACGAGGCTCACTTCCGTGAGCACCTCGTGCTGGTCGCGCAGCCGCACGCGTTCGTGTGCTTGAACCGCTATCCCTTCACGACGTCTCACATCCTCGTCGCCCCTCGGCGCCACGTCGCAGAGCTCGCCGACCTCGAGGCCGAGGAGTACGCAGCGCTCATGACCCTCCTTCGCGAGAGCACCGTCCGGATGCGCAAGGGCGTGCATTGCCAGGGCATGAACGTCGGCTTCAACCTCGGCAAGAGCGCCGGCGCCGGCGTCCCCGGCCATGTGCACGGCCACGTCGTGCCTCGCTGGGACGGGGACACCAACTTCATGCCCGTGCTCGCGGACGTGCGCGTCATGCCCGAGTACCTCGATGCGTCGTGGCGGCGTCTCTACGAGGCGTTCCTCGACCTTCCCGGTGCTCGCGCGCCTTCGCCGGGGCCGGCATGATCGTCGACGACGGTCTCGCGCGCGAGGCACGCACGCGGCATACGAGGTTCCTCGTGGTCTCGGGCATGATCGCGGTAGGCGTGCTCGCGCTGGCGCACTCGGTGCTCCTGCCGTTCGTGCTCGCGCTCGTCATTGCGTACTTGCTGACACCGCTCGTCGCCTGGGTCGAGACGCGCAAGGTCTCGCGCGCCGTCGCCATCATCCTGGTCTACGTCGTGGTCCTCTTCACCCTCGCGGCCTTCATTCGCTTCACCGCGCCGCGCGTCGGGCAGGAGCTCGCGAGCCTCCGGCGTGAGCTTCCCACGCTCAGCCACACGGTGAAGACCCGCTGGGTCCCCGACATCCAGCAGCGGCTCCGCAACGCCGGCTTCGGCCCGGAGCGCACGCCCGACCCGGCGGCCGCGGAAGAGCCGGCCGCCCCGAGCCCGCCTGCCGGAACCATCGTCGCGCGCCCGCGACCCGATGGTGCGTTCGGCATCGAGCTCGGCGGCCCACTTTCGGTCACCCCTGCAAAGGGCGGTGGCTACACCATCGAACCGCTGCGCGAGACCCGCGAAGGCGGCTTCGACCTCGACCGC
This sequence comes from Polyangiaceae bacterium, assembly GCA_043717125.1. Taxonomy (GTDB): domain Bacteria; phylum Myxococcota_A; class Polyangia; order Polyangiales; family Polyangiaceae; genus Labilithrix. The sequence continues at coordinate 2,154 of JAYSXP010000358.1, forward strand.
ATCGTGGCCGATGCTGCGGGCAAGAGCCTGCTCTATGCCCAGCACAACGCGCTCGAGATCGTCAAAATCGGACGCGACATCGTGGCTGGCGTCAGCCGTTTCATCTTCGTGTTCGGCATCACCCTGATGCTCGCCGCGTACATGATGCTCACGCGCGAGCGCATCACGGCGTTCTTCGTCTCTATGGTGCGCCCGAGCTCGCGGTCGTCCTTTCATGACCTGCTCGCACGCATCGATCGTGGGCTGTCGGGCGTCGTGCGCGGGCAGCTCATCATCTGCCTCGTCAACGGTGTGCTCTCCGCAATCGGGTTCGCCATCGTGGGGCTGAAGTACTGGCCCGTTCTGGCGCTCATCGCGACGGTGCTCAGCCTGATTCCAATCTTCGGGTCGATCGTCAGCGCGATTCCCGCCGTCGCGCTGGGGCTCACGCAGTCGATCGGTACGGCGGCGTTCGTTCTGGTGTGGATCATCGGCATTCATCAGCTGGAGGCGAACTTCCTCAACCCGAAGATCATGGGCGACGCCGCGAAGATTCACCCCGTGCTCGTCGTGTTCTCGCTCCTCGTCGGAGAGCACTTCTTCCACACCATGGGGGCCTTGCTCGCCGTGCCGTGCATGTCGATCGCGCAGAGCGTCTTCACCCACGTGCGCGCGCGCATCCAGGCCATGGACCCCGAGATGGCGCACGAGCCGGTCTCGACCATGCGACCGTCACCACCGGACGCTTAGCTGGCTCACAGCTCAGGTGCGTTGCAGCGGAGTCGCGTGACCTCGCCCGGCTTCGCCACATAGGCGACCTTGCCATCGGTGCTGCCACTGCAGGGCAACACGGCGTCGCCGATCCGGTAACGCACGAGGAGCCATGCAGGGCCGCAGAGGCGCTGGTCGACCGACGCGAGGAATTCTCCCCGCGACGTCACGGACCCCGGCTTCGCCTGGTGCTCCCACGTGATCTGGGGGAGTCCGCCGATCCCGCCTCCGACCGTGATGACCGAGGCATCCTCGCGATCCTGAACGATGACCTCGACCCTGCAAGCCTCGAGCTCCATCATCGCAAAGGTCGATTGGCGAAACGCCGTTCGAAAGCCGAAGGCACCGAGTGTCGCGACATCGGCGTCGTTCGCGCCGAAGAGCAGGACGTCGTCGTACGACTGCGCGTGAAGCGCAACCGTCCGGAGCAGCCGATTCCGTGCGGCTAGGTCCTCGAGGCGCGAGACCTCCTCGCCGAATCGAAAGACCTCGGCGTCGGGGATGGGCACGCTCGGAGCGGCCTCGCCTTTTCGGACGGTGAAGGGATGAATCGCGAAGACCTGCGCGAACGGGTTCGGGATCGTGCCGCCCTGGGCGACGGCGTAGAGCGCGCCGAGCTGACGCGCGGGCCCGAGAAATGGGACGGGCGCCCGCGTCGCGTCCCGTGGCAAGCCGCAGAAGGGATCGAGGGCCAGCGGAAGTCGGTAGCCCGAGCGCTTCACGGGCATGGAGAGGCCGGCGAGGTCGTCCGCGCAGGCGGCGCGGAGGGAGCGGTGGAAGACGAACGCTGAAGCCACGAAGCAGGCGGCAGAGAGCGCCGAGAGCGCGCTCCCGAGAGCCGGGCGACGCAGGCGCTCGAGAGGGATGAGCGGCAACGTGAACACCACGAAGAAGGGCGCAAAACGAACGTTGAAGAACTGCCAGCCAGGGATCACGATCGGCAGAACGAGGAGCAGCAGGCCCGCGGCCCACGCGCACAGCGCATAGGCGCGCTCGGTGGGCTCGAGGCGCCGAAACCGCACGAGCGACGCGAGGAACCCGACGGCGAGGAGGGCATTGCCGAGCCAGCGCGTCGGCGCGCTGCCCGACCAGAGCACGCGCGGCAAGATGAGCGCACGCCGCGCCGCCGGCTCCCAGTGAAACTCCTGGAGACCGGCGGGATTTTCGGGACGGTACCAGACGAGCGAGAGGAGACCGAGTGCCGCGGGGACGACGGCGAGACCAAAGCGAGCGAGCACGCGGTTCCGCTCGCTCCGCTCCGTGCGCACCGCGACGAGGATGCCGAGAAACAAGATCGTGGGCACGACGCTGAACGCGTGATGGATGAACTGGAGAGCGAGAACGGCGGCGACGACGACGGCGGCACGTCCGTCGAACACCGCTCGGCGAGCGACGTACGCAAGGAGGAGCAGGCCGATTCCGAGCCCCGCGTAGTACGGCAGAAAGCCCATGTAGAGAGGCCAGGAGAGGGCGACGCCGCACCCGAGCAACGCAAGCCACCGGCGCGCCGGGGCGAGCGCATGCACCAGCAGGACGTAGCCTACGAAATTCCAGCTGTAGAAGAGCGATAGGACCACACGCGTCGCATCACGAAATCCGAGTGAAGGCTCGAGAGGGGTCCACCAGAGCGCGAAGCCGTGTCCCGCGAACTGCATCTGCGGAAGGAACTGCCGCCCGTAGATCGCGTTCGGGTCGCTGTAGAGGTTCTCCACGTGTCCGAGGAAGATGTGCTGCGGACCGTCGTTCGTCGGGAGGTAGTCCACGCACCAGAGGGTCGCCATCCCGAGCGCGAACGTGGCGGCAAGCGCGCCGAAGTAACCGATATCTGCCCTCGAAACGCGCATCTGAGGGGGACAATACAGTGGCTACGTCGCGTTTGCGCGGGGACGGCCGTCGCGGTAGAGATGCGCCGTGGCTAGCGACGAGACGGAAGACACGGCGAACACGGCAGAGGCGGCTGGCGCGGGCGACAGCGACGCGAAGCCCGCGGCGAAGGCCGCTGGCCGACCCGGGCCGAAGTCGCTCAACGACAAGCTCTCGAACAAGCAAAAGAAGAAGTCGCGGGACGAGGTTCAGCAGGAGCTCCGCGAGCTCACCCAGGAGCCCGAGAAGCCGGCGGCGAACCTCTCGAAGATCTACCTGCGCGGCGGCGCGCTGGTCGCGGTCGCGTGGATCATCGCGGCCTTCGTCAGGCATTGGATCGGGTTCGCACTCTGCGGCGTGCTCACTGTCGCCGCGGTCGTCGGGGTCTTCTGGCTCAAGCGTTACATGGCGAAGAGCCAGGCGCTCGGCTCGATCCTGAAGGGCGCTGACACCCAGGAGGGCCGCAAGGCCGCCCTCGAGCGCATCGACACCGAGTTCAAGAAGGGCGACACGCAGGCCGTCATCGCGAAGGCGCAGCTTCAGATGCAGGACGACCCGCGCGCCGCGCTCGCCACGCTCGAGGCCGTGAACCTCGACAAGGAGCTTGGCCCGATCGCCGGTCAGATCCGCGCCATGCGCGCGATGATCCACCTCACGCTCGGAGAGACGGCGGAGGCGCGTTCGCTTGCCGACAAGCTCGATCTCGGCAAGCAGCAGGAGCCGAAGACGCGCGTGATGTTCGCGGCCGTCGCGGCCGAGGCCTGGGCCCGAACGGGTGCGGGGCGTAAGGCGGTCGACACGCTCGACCTCTTCAATCCCGAAGCGGATGACATGGGCGAGCTCCGCGCGCAGCTCTGGCGCTCACGCGCCTTCGCGTACGCCGCCGTGAACGACACGAAGGGCATCGCGCGGGCCGTGAAGCGCCTCGCGGCGATCAACCCGCACCTCCTCGGCATGTTCGTCGGCCAGAAGAAGGTCCACCCGCTGCTCGAGCGCGAGGCCAAGCAGGTCGTCATGCAGCTGGGTATCGTGCCGCGCAAGATGGTCCGCCGCTAGCAGGTGGGCTCCGCCGGCTGAAAATCAGCCGCTTCAGCCGATCCCCGCGAGGTTTGCGCGGGCAAGCGGCCGGAGCGTCACTTCGGGTAGGAGCTCGGCGAAGCTCACGACCGTGGCATCCGGCAGGTCGCTCTCGAGCAGCTTCCGAACGAAGCGCCGGATGTCTGGCTGCGTGAGGAAGACGGGGCCCATTGCCGTGGGCGCGCCCTGCGCGGCCGCCTCGGTCACCGCGCGCCGCAGCGAGGCGACGACGTCGCGTGCCGCCGCCGGCGCGAGCGTGAGGAACGCTCCCGCAGACGTCCGCGTGACCGCGCGCCGGACGGTGTCTTCGATCACCGGATCGATGAGGAGAACCCCTAGCTGATTGGCGCCGCGCGTCAGACGGAACGTCATCGCGCGACGGAGCTGCGCGCGAACGAGCTCTGTGAGGTTCAGCGGGTCCTTCTCGGTGGTTGCAGCACTCGCGAGCGCCTCGAGAATCGCCCGCAAATCACGGATCGAAACGCGTTCCTCCACGAGGCGGCGGAGCACCTCCGTGAGGAGCGTGAGGCTGACCGGCTTCGGCACCACGTTGCGGACCGTCGCAGGCGCGAACTGCTCGAGCTCGTCGAGGAGGCGCTGCGTCTCGGCGAGGCCGAGAAAATCCGACGCGCGCGCGCGGAGGAGCTCCGCGGCGACCTCGGCTACGGCGACGACGGCCTGCGTGTCGTTCAGGCCCTCGGGAACCGGGACGACCCGCGCCGGCACCTCGAAGAACGACACGACGACGCTCCGCGCAGGCAGCCCGAGGGCGGCACGCACACGCGGAGGGGGGAGGGGGACCCCGAGATCGGCGAAGATGCGCTCGCGCAGACCGAGCGCAGCGCCGCGGAGGCTTTCCCGTTCGGTGCCGTCCTCGCTGACGCCATCGTCGAGGAGCGACGCCAGATCCTCGGAGACCTCGATGCTCCAGGGCACGACCATGGGAACGAACGAGGTCTCGAGGCCCGCGCGTCGCGTGCCTGCGGGCGCCACGCGAGGCTCCGTGGCGTCGCGCTGCGCGTCGTTCGCCATCTGCTTCGACCGCGCGCGCGCCACGTAGAAGAGCGCGCCTGCGATGACGAGGAACGGGACCGCGGGGAGCCCGGGCACCATCGCGAGGAGGACGACGAAGACGGCCGCGACCTTCAACGCCTTCGGCATTCCGAAGAGCTGACCTGCCAGCTCTTCACCCAGCGGGGTGTCGGGCTCCTCGCTGGCGACACGGGTGACGAGCACGCCAGCGGCGGTCGAGAGGATGAGCGCGGGGATCTGCGAGACGAGACCGTCTCCGATCGTGAGCAGGCCATACCGCTTCAGCGCGTCGACCGCGGGCATGCCTTTCTGCCCGACGCCGATTGCGAGCCCGCCGAGGATGTTGACGACCGTGATCACGAGCGACGCGATGACGTCGCCCTTCACGAATTTGATCGCACCGTCCATCGAGCCGTAGAACTGGCTCTCGCGCGAGAGCTGTCGGCGCCTGCGGCGGGCTTCGTTGCCGTCGATGGTGCCCGACCGAACCTCGGCGTCGATCGCCATCTGCTTGCCGGGCATCGCGTCGAGCACGAAGCGCGCGGCAACCTCAGCGACCCGTTCTGAGCCCTTCGCGATCACGATGAACTGGATGACGGTCAGGATGAGAAAGACGACCGCCCCGACCACGTAGTTGCCCCGGACCACGAACCCGCCAAAGGCCTTGATCACGTCGCCCGCGTTGGCCTGGAGGAGGATCAGGCGCGACGACGAGACGTTCAGGGCGAGCCGGAACAGCGTCGTGAGAAGCAGCACCGTGGGGAAGGTTGCGATCGCGAGCGCGTCCGGGACGTAGAGCACGACCAGGAGAATCGCGACCGAAAGCGAGAGGTTGGTCGCCAGGAGCACGTCCAGCAGCCAGGTCGGCAGGGGGACGATCATCATCGCCACGACGCCCACGACCAGGGCCGCCAAGGCTAGCTCTGCGCCCCCGAGACCCGTCCGACCCGGGCCCTCGCCGTGCCGTGGAGAAGTGTGGCCCCGCATGCCGGCGAGGCTAATCCAGCGCGTTGGGGAGCAGGCCACAAATTGTTGATGTGTAGGACGACGTTCTCGGGCTATCATCGTGACAATCTTCGAGCGATGGCGATGACGAACCAGCCCGTTCAGCCGCCTCTCCGACGCACCGGGACAGGCCTCTCCGACGTAGGGCGCAAGCGACAGTCCAACGAAGACGCGTTCTTCTTCGACGACCGCCTGGGCCTTTACATCGTCGGCGATGGCATGGGCGGTCACGCCGCAGGCGAAATCGCCAGCCAAGAGGCCGTCGAGACGGTCTACGGCATGGTGAAGCGGGGCATCGGCAACCTGCACGAGCTCGCCGACCCCCTCGTCGAAGAGGACGTCCGGGCCGCGAGCCGCTTGATGGAGAGCGCCATCCAGGCGGCCACGTACATGGTCTTCTCCATGGCGGAAATGGACCGCGGCAAGACGGGCATGGGCACCACTCTGAGCGCCCTCCTCGTCCTCGGCGAGTTCGCGGTCACCGCCCAGGTCGGCGACAGTCGCATCTACAAGGTGAACGGCGAGACGGTCGAACAACTCACGGAAGATCACACGCTCATCGCGTGGCAGTTGAAGCAGGGTCTCATCACCCCGCAAGAGGCGAAGAAGTCGCCCCACCGCAACGTCATCACGCGCGCGGTCGGAAATCGCGACTACGTCCAGGTCGACACGGGGCTCTCGAAGCTGAAGACCGCCGACAAGTACCTGCTCTGCAGCGACGGGCTCCACGGATACCTGCGCGAGAGCGACATCGCGCCGATCGCGAACCTGGGCGGCGAAGAGGCCGTGAAGAAGTTCATCGGCCTCGCGAACGAGCGCGGCGGCAAGGACAACATCACTGCGATCCTGGTCGAGATCGACTGAGCCCGCGGCGAGTCAGTCGCGCTGAGCGACGGACTCGCGCTCGTGTCGAGCGGCGCCTGGGTTCACGGAGCGTCTTTGCTCTTGGTGAGTCGCGCATGCCAGCTGTTGCCCTGGACGCGCTGGATGAACGGCGTGCCGTTCGCGAGCGGCCGCACGAGCGCACGCATGTCGGCCTCGGTGTAGTAGTTCGAGATGCGAGGAAGCATCTGGTCGAAGATGATCGACTCGACGTTACGGAAGGAAAGCGAGCGGATGTAGCGGTAGTACTCGGTGCGGAACGGCGCGACCTTGAGGACGGGCCAGGCGGCAGCGGCAATCCCCTTCGCCATCGCGTGGCTCACGCCGATCGGCGCCCGTGAGCCGATCGCACGAAGCGCCTGGATGACGGGGAGGATCAGGCGGTTCCCTTCCTTGCCGTAGCACCACAGCACGAGGGCCCCACCAGGCTCGACACACGACCACATCCGATCGAGCGCAGCGCGCGAGTCGGCGAGATGGTGGAGGACGCCTACGCAGGTCACGCGCTCGAAGCGGCCGAGGACCTTCGGTTCGAGATCGTACACCGAGCACTTCTCGACCTTGGCGTTCGCGAAGGGAGCGAGGTTCTTGCGCGCGGCGCCGAGAGAGCCGTCGTCCACGTCGACGGCGAGCACCGACGTGGCACCCGCCTTCACGTACCAATACGGGTTTCTCCCCATGCCGCAGCCGACGTCGAGGACGCGCTTGCCGGCGAAGCTCTCAAGACCGGTGTCGCCGAGCCAGCGCTCGAGCTGGTGCTTCGACTCCGGAAGGACCTCGGAGTAGCTCTCCCATTCGTAGCCGAAACGGTCCGGCGATCCCTGGTGGTCCTTGTCGGTCACGCGATGCTCCTCGAAAGCCAGTGATGAAGGACGAGCAAAGCCCAGAGGGGCTTCGACCGGTCGGCGCGCTTGGCCTGGTGCTCGTGGTTCCACGTGCGAAACGTCGCGCGATCGACCAGGCCGGAATCCCAGACGGGAGAGCGCTCGACGACGGCGGAGATCGGCTCTCTCAGCGCGCCTCGCATCCACGCGGCGAGGGGAATGCCGAACCCCTTCTTCGGTCGCGCGATGATGTCGTAGGGCACGTGTCCTCGCGCGGCGCGCTTGAAAAGATACTTCGTAGTGCGGCCCCTCAGCTTGTACGAGGAGGGCAGGGAGAACGCAAACTCGAGCATGGCGTTGTCGAGGAGCGGCGGTCTCACCTCGAGGCCGTGGGCCATGGACGCGCGGTCGACCTTGGTCAGCACCGAGCCCGACATGTACGTCGAGAAGTCGAGGGCCAGGATCCGGTGAAGTGCGTCGCGCGTCACGGGAAGGCACGCCTTCGTCGTCTCCGGGAGGACGCCATCGGACCCAGGCAGCACGCGCCGGAGGTCGGGCAGATCGACGGACGACATCCAGCGGAGGTGCCTCGTCACGGGATCGTCGTCGAAGCGCAGCGTGAAACGCCGGAGCTTCCACTCGAGGCTCTGGTAGCGGTCGTCCACGGGCAAACGGGCGACGAGCGGTCCGACGACGCGATCGCGAAGGAGGGCAGGGAGCCGGCCGTAGTGACGCGCGTGGTCGTGTGCACGGTACGTCGGATAGCCGCCGAAGAGCTCGTCTCCGCCGTCTCCGCCGAGGACCACCTTGACGTGCTTCGCAGCCAGCCGGGACAGCAGATACGTGGGCAAGTAGGACGGATCGGCGAGCGGCTCATCGAGGCGATCGAGGGCGCTGTCGACGACGTCGATCAGGTCCTGCTCGCGCAGGGTCTCTTCGACGTGAACCGCACCGATGCTGCGCGCGACGCTCCGCGCGTAGGTGCTCTCGTCGAACGTCGGGTCGTCGAACGCGATCGAGAACGCCTTCATCGTCGGCCCGGAGCGCGCGCGCGCGAGTGTGGCCACGGCGGAGGAGTCGAGCCCGCCGCTCAGGAAGATCCCGACCGGCACGTCCGCCACGAGCTGGCGCTCGACGGCGCCGTCGAGGGTTCCCCAGAGCTCGCGGGCGAGCTCCTCGTCGGTCGCGCGCATCTCGCGGCTCGGCTGCGGCGCGGGAATCGTCCAGAACGCCGTCTGCTCGGAGAGCACGCCGTCCTTCCAGACGACGTAGTGTCCGGGTCGGAGCTTCTTCGCGCCGGCGATCATCGTGTGAGGCGGCGCGACGTAGTCGGAGAAGAAGTACGAGACGAGCCCGTCCTTGCTCATCGTGCGGTCGACCGCGGGATGCGCCATGAGCGAGGCGAGCTCGGAGGCGAACGCCAGGCCGCCGCCCGGCAGCTCGCCGTAATAGAGCGGCTTGATGCCGGCGCGATCGCGCGCGAGCAGGAGCGACTGCCTCTGCTCGTCCCACAGGGCGAACGCGAACATCCCGCTGAGGGCCGCGAGCCCTGGAGGGCCGTGCTCGCTCACGTGACGGAGGAGGGCCTCGGTATCGCTCTGGGTGCGAAAGACATGCCCGCGGGCCTCGAGCGCATGGCGGAGCTCTCGAAAGTTATACAGCTCGCCGTTGTAGCTGATCGTGGCGCGCTCGCTCTCCATCGGCTGCGCGCCGGTCTCGAGGTCGATGATCGACAGGCGCCTGTGGCCGAGGGCGACAGCCCACTCGCCGCGGCTTCGGGCCGTGCGGCCCTCACCGTCGGGACCACGATGCGCGATGCCCGCGAGCATCCGGTCGAGCGCTCCGTCGTGGTCGCTCGCGCTGGACCGCCGCTCGATGAACCCGCAGATACCGCACATGGCTCGGAGCGGCTCAGGGCGTCCGATCGAAGCCGGCACGCGACGCGATCGTGTAGGCCGTCTTGTCCTGAGACTCGAAGTACGTGCGTACGATCACCTCCGCGAGGATGCCGGTTCCCACGAACTGAAACGCCATCAGGAAGAACATGATCGCGACCATGAAGAGCGGATTGCGGTGAACCCACGCTCCCTGGTCGTACTTCTCCCAGAGCACGAAGCCGGAGAGCAGCACTCCCGCGCCGAACATCAGCATTCCGAGCGTCCCGAAGACGTAGATCGGCTTGCTGTGATAGCCGCGCAAGAATGTGACGGTCATCAGATCGAGGAGCACCTTCACCGTGCGCTGAATGCCGTACTTGGAAACGCCGGCACGGCGCGCGCGATGGTTCACGACGCTCTCGCCGATCTTGGCGCCTTGGCTCGCGGCGAGCACCGAGATGAAGCGGTGCATCTCGCCATAGAGGCGCATCTCGTCGGTGACGTGCTTGCGATACACCTTCAGCGAGCAGCCGAGATCGTGGACGTTGGTCCCCGTCATCCACCGTATGAGCCGGTTCGCGATGCGCGAGGGGATCTTCCGGAGGAGCGTGCCGTCCTTGCGGTCCTTCCGCCAGCCGCTGACGACGTCGAAGCCGGACTCGAGCTTCTCGATGAGCGACGGGATGTCCTTCGGATCGTTCTGGAGGTCGGCATCCATCGTGACGACGATGTCGCCCGTGGCGTTGCGAAACCCAGCATCGAACGCGGCGGCCTGACCGGTGTTTCTCCGGAAAAACACCCCGCGAAGAGAGGCGTGCTCGCCCGTGAGCTTCTTCAGGAGCTCGGTGCTGCCATCGGTGCTGCCGTCGTCGACGGCGATGATCTCGAAGGTCTTGCCGGTCGGACCGAGGGCCTCTTCGATTTCGGCAATCAGCGGAGGGAGATTCTCGACCTCGTTGAAGATCGGAACGATGACGCTGATATCCATCCGCTTACGGGTTTTGCGTACCATGCGGTACAGGCGCTGTCACCACGGGAGATTCGCAGGTAAGGGTCGGATGATCGCGGGTCACGTTCGCGCGGAGTCGGCCTTGCCAGTGTGCATTCTCGCACCTCCGTTCGCCGGCGCGGAAGGTCGATGAAGCATCGACATCCCAGACGACGCGCAGCCAGATCTCCCCGCACGGCCGACCTGCGATAGGCACGTGGATCCGGCCCTCGACCACGGGCGCGTCCCGCGGGATGACCCGCCGCGCCAGCACGCGCGGTTCGGCGGAGAGCTGGGCCTTCGCAAAGAGCCCATATTCGTAATGCACCGACGCTCGATCGAGGGAGCCCGGTGGGAGCACGAGCTCGGCGGGACATCCCTCGAAGCGAGCGATGAACAGCGAGCTCCGCTGGAGCTCCGTCACGT
>JAYSXP010000359.1:0-4482 GCA_043717125.1 Polyangiaceae bacterium
CGGGAGGCACCACCAGAGGGAGAGGCGACTCGGGGACGACGAGCGGGGGAGGAGCAGGCGGAGGGAGAGGGGGCTCGGCCTTCTCGTACGCAGGCGCCCACTCGAACGAGAGGAGCCCGCGAAAATCAGGCGCGCCATACCCGCGGGTGAAGCCGGTGCCCGCGCCCGCGCCGATTCGCACGTCGGGGACGACGTCGTAGTGCAGCCCGAGCAGTCCCTCTACGGGCGTCGTGCGCGTCTTGAAGAACGTGTCCGTGCCGCTGAAGACGCTGCTCGCGAACAACTCCGGGCCGATCACGAACCGGCCGTCGCTGGTCTTCAGCCCCGCGCCGATCGCCCCGACCATCTCGCTGCCGAGGTCGGTGCCACCGAAGCCGTCGTTGCGCCCGCGATATACGAGCGCGAGCCGTGCCGCGTACGCGAGAAGACCGAGGTCTCCGGCCGCGAGCAGTTGCGGCGCGAGCCGTAGCGACCCGTCGCCGGCGAACTGCTCGCTCGGGCCCGTCGGCAACCAGGCACGCAGGCCGACGGCGAGCGTGAAGGGATCCGTCTTGGTCCCCACGAGCCGGAGATCGGCCGCGAGGCGGACATCTCCGATCGCCGGTTTGTCAGAGGGCTTGAAAGTCTGCCCATTCAAGGTTGTCGCGTCGCCGTCCTGATAGACGGCGAGCGGGACGTTGAACGCCAAGCGCACGCGATCGGCGAGCACGAGCGATCCGCTGAGGTGAAGCCACGCCTGATGACGCACGAGTGCGCTACGCTCGTTGCCGTCGAGGTCGTAAGCGACGAGTGGCTTGAACCCGTAGTCCAGGACGGCACCGAGCGCAGGCCTGCCCGAGCCTCGGAGGTCGAGGCTGTCGACCACGAAGAACTGGCTGCCGCGCTCGGCGGGTTCGAAGCGATCGACGGCGAACCCGGTCACCTGCGCGGATGCGCGGGTGGAGAACGCGAGCGCGAGAAGTGCCGCACTCAAGGTGCCGACGAACGTCAATTGCGTCTTCATGGCTCAGCGCCCGTCCTTGTCGGAGGTCGCGCAGCGCTCGGCCTCGGCGCGCGAGCGTCGCCGGCGTGCGAGGAGCAGCGCTCCCACCGCGGCCGCGGCGAGCGCGAACGGCGAGCCCGTCATCGGCACCGACGTCCGGCATGCGCAGCCGCCTCCCTCGAGGAGCCCGGCGTCGGAGATCCCTCCGTCGCCTCCCGTGCCACCACCATCCCCGGCTCCGGCGTCTGCGGGGCCCGCGACGCACTCGCCCCGGGCCTTGTCGCAGACCTTCCCGACGCCGCAGCTCGCGTCGTCGGTGCAGCCGCTGCACACACCCGCCGTGCACATCGCGCTCCGGCACTCGCCGGCGACCGCGCACGGCTCGCCCGTGGGCTTTCCGCAGAGCTGATCGGCAGCAAAGCAGACCGTGCTCCGGCACTTCTCCGGTGCGCCCATGCAGGGCGAGCCGTTCTTGAGGCCGCAGAGATCGTCGTCCATCTCGCAGACCGCCGAGAGGCAGACGCGCTTGCCGTTCTCGACGGTGCAGTCGCCGCGGATCGGGGCCTGCGCGGGAACGTGCTCGCCGTTCGGCGTCTTCGGGATACAGACGCCCGTGGCGCACCACTCCTTGCCGGCCTTGCACTGCGAGTCATCGGTGCAAGGAGTGCCGCACGTGCCGGAGGCGACGTTGCAGAGGCTCCCGCCGTGTCCCGCGCCCGCGCAGTCGGCGTCCGCCGCGCACTTGCCGCACGCGCCGGTGGTCGGACCGGTGACAAAGCAGTACGGGCTCGTCGTGAGCTGGCACTGCGATGTTGCGGCGGTTCCGAAGTCGCCGTCGCACGGGTTGCATGCGCCGCTCGGCGCGCACACCGGCTGCACCGCGACGCTACACGCGCGCGCCGAGCCGCCGCCGAAGGGCCCCGAGCACCCAAAGCAGAAGCCGCTCGCCGGATCGCAGACCGGGCTCGGGTTCGCGCACTGCGGATCGCCTGCAGGGTTCGAGAAACAATACGCACCGCCCGGGGCCGGCACCGGCTCCGGCTGCCCGACGACGCCTGCACTTGCGCCGGCGCCCGCGTTGCCGGACGTTCCGCCCGCACCAGGATCGACGTTCGCCGCGCATGCCGTGGCGCTCTTCGCCTGCATGAGGACGCGTCCGCCGCCGCCGCCGCCGCCGCCGCCGAAGACGCCGACCATCGCGAGCACGTCGGTGTTGCCGCCCTTTCCGCCCTTCGTCTCCGCGCTGCCGCACGCGACGCTGTCGACCGCGCGAACGAGGACGCTTCCTCCAGCCCCGCCGCCGCCTGCGCCGTCGCTCTCGATGCCCGCGAGCCCCGCGTTCGCAGCCGACTCGCCGCCCGCGCTCAGGACGCCTGCGCCCGCGATGGATCGCACGCGTACGAAGAGCGCGCCTCCGCCCGCGCCGCCGCCGCTGCCGACACCGTTCTTCTGCTCGCCCGCGCCGCCGCCGCCGCCCATGGTGATGCGCGTGAGGAGCGAGTAATCGAGGCCTGTTCCGGCAAGACCCGACCTCGCCTGCGCGACAACCGAGCTTCCGCCTGCACCTCCGCTACCGAAGCCGCCGCCACCGCCGCCGCCGTTTTCCGCGCAATTGCCGCCGCCCGCGCCGTTCGCGCGGTTGCCGCGTCCGCCGTGCGTTGCGCCGCCGAACGTGGTGACGGCGACGCCTTCGCCCTTCGCGGCGTAGCCGTTCGCCTCCGTGTTGTCGTTGTCGGTGCAGCCGAGCGCGTGAAGGTCGCTGTTCGTGTCCTTCTCGCCGCCGCGGAAGCCGCGGGCGTCAGCGTGCACGCGGCCGTCGAGCGTGACGACGCCGTTCGCGAGGAGCACGAGGATTCCTCCCGCGAAGCCGGTGCCCGAGGCCTGCCAGGGAGCCGCGACGAGGCTCGTGCCCGCGGGCACGCTCACCGTCGTGAGCTCGGGGACGCGCACCACCTGCGTGACGTCCTTCGCCCATGCAAACACGAGAGGCTTCGTCGTCGTGATCGTCGTCGCGGTCGCCGCCTGCACGCGCACGAATTCGAAGGTGCCGACGCGTCCGCCGGACGCGGCCGCGAGATCGACTCTCGCCGCGCTTGCGGTGGGCGCCTCCGCGGTCGTGACGCCGGTGGCGCGCCAGAGCATGACGAGGTCGCCCGCGCCGAACGTGCCGGTGCCGAGCGTCGAGCCGAACGTCAGGGTCGTCGCGCCGGCGGCGGCATCCGCAGCGAGCGGCGCGTACGCGTTGATGACCTCGTTCGCGGCGGCCGCGACGTACGCACCGCCATGGCCGTCGCCGGTCCCGAACGTGTCGACCTCCGCGCGCGCGTCCTTCGCAGCCGAGCTCGCGGCGGCCGCGAGGAGAAGGGTGACCAATGCGAGCCCACGACGCCGAGCGTTATCCAAGTGCATGCTGCCTCCAAGGTGGCGTGTATCCCGATAAGGATATGTCGACGGAGATAGCTCATGCAAGGGGACACCCCAGGGCGCGTCCTTTCCGGCTTGGCAGGACCGTGGTAAGCGGGCCGCCGAGGATAAGGCTTCATGTTCGACGCGATTGCGAAGGGCTTCCGCCAGGCCAAGAACCGGCTCGCCGGTCTCACCGAGCTCACCGAGAGCAACATCGAGAGCGCGCTCCGCGAGGTGCGCTTGAGCCTCCTCGAGGCCGACGTCGAGCTCGGCGTCGTGAAGGCGTTCCTCGCCCGCGTGAAGGCCAAGGCGCTCGGCGAGGTCGTCCGCGTCAAGGTGAAGGGCCAGGCCGGCGAGTCCATGAAGGTCTCGGCGGCCGATCAGTTCGTCAAGATCTGCCACGACGAGCTCATCGACTTCATGACCGCCGAGGGTCCGGCGCTCACGTTCGCCGACAAGGGGGCGGGCCCGACCAAGATCATGATGGTCGGCCTCCAGGGCTCCGGCAAGACGACGAGCACCGCGAAGCTCGCGCGCTTTCTCCAGAAGGACAACCACAAGCCGCTCCTCGTCGCCGCCGACATGCAGCGACCGGCCGCCGTCGAGCAGCTCCAGATCCTCGGCAAGAGCGTCAACGTCCCGGTCTTCTCGATCGCCGGCGAGTCACCCGTCACGATCTGCGAGCGCGCCGAGGCCGAGGCGAAGAAGCTCGGCTGCGACGTCATCATCTACGACACCGCCGGTCGTCTCGCGATCGACGCGAAGCTGATGCAGGAGCTCGCCGACATCAAGTCGAAGACCGAGCCCCACAACATCTACCTCGTCGTCGACGCGATGATCGGCCAGGACGCCGTCAAGGTGTCGAAGGGCTTCCACGACACGCTCGGCCTCACCGGCGTGATCCTCACGAAGCTCGACGGCGACGCGCGCGGCGGCGCCGCCCTCAGCGTGAAGGAAGTCACGGGCGCGGCGGTCCGCTTCGCCGGCATCGGCGAGGGCACCGACAAGTTCGAGGAGTTCCGTCCCGAAGGCATGGCGAGCCGCGTGCTCGGCATGGGCGACGTCGTCGGCCTGATGAAGGACTTCGAAGAGGT
>JAYSXP010000360.1:0-1440 GCA_043717125.1 Polyangiaceae bacterium
AATTTTTGAAGCCGTTCGCCAGGGTATGACCTGTCTCTTAAAAGTAGTTTTGGGTTTGTGTTATATCCGTGGGCGGTTGGGAAATAGTCGGTAGAAATGATGAAACAGGTGCTGCATAAATCTGGTTAAACACTTTGAAAACCAACTTGCCATCACGGGCCAGGATAACACAGTTGGGGTCATTATTAAATATCAAATTAAAAGGCAATAAAACGCCGGTCGTCAAATCATATTCCTGATAGCCCGGTAAAATACCTTCATTTCCAGGCACACCGGGTTGAAGATTCAGCCAAAAAATGTAGCGGCCATCGGTGGTCACTTGTGAAAACTGGTATTGATAATTAGAAATAACGGTTTTACGTTCGCCCGTTTTGAAATTAATAAATTTGAGGTCGTTGCCAACCGAATAAACCAGCAGATCATTTTTCAAGTCAAAATTACCAATATCTTTAGAAGTATTGCCACTCTCAAGGAGAGTTTGTTGACTATCCCCAATCTGGATACTGTAGAGAGACCATCCCCTGGGTGATGGGCCTCCAATGGCCGTATTCAAGAAAATCAACCGGTTGCCATCAAAAGATAAAACCGGGCTTAAGGGGCTTGGACCTACCGAAATGGCCGGTTCCATCGTCCGAATATTACGGGCCAGAAAACCCTGCGTCCCGGTGGGCCAGACCACCCAATCGCCTGAAATCCTGGGTGGGCCACCCTCCCCGATTATATCTTCCTTGCCGGTTGCCAGGCTTTTAACATGAACCTTAAAAGAACTGTCGGATGAGTTGGGATCTTGCGCCATCCAAACTATATTGTCACCATCCACATCAGGATTGAACTGGGTAGTAGGGCCGGTCGCTACGGGAAACTCCTGCCGGTCGGCCAGTTTAGCGGCATAAACATCCAAGTTTTGAGAACCGGCATTGGCTCTAGCTTGCCAGACTACCGTCTTCCCATCGGTACGAACACCACCTTTTTCTCCTGGCGAGGAAGTAAGCTGGGTAATTAAATTGGAATAATAACTGGCCTGGGCCGGTCCAACTGAACTAAAAAATAACCCGAACAGCAGAATAGTTAAGAGGCTAAAAGTAAACCTGACTTTGTACATACCTGTCCTCCAAATCAATTGCAAACACCAATTGAAATAAGCGGGAAAGAACTACGTAGAAACTGGACAAATTCTGAATGCTGCTTAAATTTATCACACATGTCAGAAAATAATTCCGACCAGTTTGAAATCAAATACTTACTCAAATTATAAACGCTTCCCAAGCCTGATGGTTGCAAAACCGGAATTATTCCCGTTTGGTATTACCTAACTGGGTATTATAATCTAACTAAATATACTCAATAGGGGTATATAACTAATGAACATTAATAAAATAAAAAGGGACTGACAATCGTTAACCATTTGACCAAACTAATAGGCGGGAAGATTACCGTTCG
>JAYSXP010000037.1:0-20273 GCA_043717125.1 Polyangiaceae bacterium
CCACCGACGTCGATCTGCGGAAGTACCCCTACGACACGCAGAACCTGTTCCTCATGCTCGAGGACCAGAAGGCCGGCGTCGACCAGCTCGTCTTCCTCACGGACAAGTCACGCACCTCGCTCGACTCGTCGTTCCGCCTCTCGAGCTTCGGCGCCGCCGGCACGGGCGCGATCTCGTACAAGCACAAGTACCCGGCGCGCTTCGACCGCGACGACCTCTACGTCTCGCGTTACAAGTTCACGCTCACCGTCGACCGCTTCGCGACGTCCGCCGCGTTCAGCGTCTTCGTGCCCGCGTTCATCATCGTCCTCATCTCGCTCACTGGCCTGTGGGTTCCGCCCGAGGAGCTCGAGGTGCGCAGCAACGCCGGCGCGCCGATGCTCGCGGCCGCGGTGCTCTTTCACTTCTCGCTCATCCAGTCGCTGCCGGCCACGGGGTACCTGACCCACGCCGACAAGCTGATGCTCGGCGTCTACCTCTCGCTCCTCCTCAACATGGGCTCGACCTGGATGCTGATGCTCGGTAACGAGCGCTGGATGGAGCACGTCTTCAAGACCGCGCGCTGGTCGGTTCCGACCGCCACGCTCATCATCATGGTCCTCGCGGTGGTCCTCTAGGAAAGCCCATGCTGAAGACGATTCTCTTTGCCGCCGTTGCCCTCCTTGTCGGGCTGATCCTCGGCTTCGTCCTCGGCCGCTTCACGCTCGAGCGGCAGTGGTCACAGCCGTACACGCAGGTCGCGCCCGGCACCGTCGAGAAGGCCGCAGGGCACAACCCGAGCCCGAAGGTCGGCACGAAGGTGCTGAAGCCCATGCCGATCGGCAAGGCGCGCGCGGCGCTGAAGCCAATGACCGAGAAGGATCCCGTCGTGTCCACCGTCGCGGCCGTCGGCGCCAACGAGGAGGGCGTCGAGCTCCACGTCGTCGTCGAGAATCACGGCAAGTGCACGGTGAGCGCGCTCACCGGCGTCGCCTACGGCTTCGATCCCTACGGCAAGCCCGCGCCGCTCCTCAAGGGCGGAGAGAACTTCGTCGCCTTCGAGCTGAAGACGCCCCTCGAGCCCGGCAAGAAGGCGATGGTCAGCGAGCCCCTGAAGGACGTCGAGCTGGCAACGCTGTCGATCGCGCAGGTGGACAGCACGACCTGCACGGACGGAACGAAGTGGGCGCGTCAATGAACGGACGGCGCGTAGCGCTCGCGCTCGCGATCACGCTCGGCCTCACGGGCTCCGCGTGCTCGAAGACCAAGCGGTTCGAGTCCGCCGTGCAGATCGTCCGCAAGGAGGCCGTCGAAAAAGCCCCGGACGGCACGACGCTCCAGGTCGACTACGAGGTCGAATGGGACGCGTGCCCAGGCGACCAGTTCCAGGTCATCCGCGGCGGACGCTGGTTCGCAGCGTGCACCGCGAAGCTCGAGGTCGGCGACGAGGTGCCCGTCTACGTCCGCTACTGGTGGGACAATCGCGGCTACTACCGCTGGGACATCGAGCGCGTGGGCGACTGCTGGCGCGACGTCGAGCCCGACTCGGTCGGCTCGTACGAGAAGGGCCAGGACTGCAAGGACGTTGAAAATCAAGGCCTGAAGAACGGCTTCGTGTGCAGCCGCAGACCGTTCGGTGCGCTGGTGAAGCGCTGCCCGTGGATGGCGCGCGAGTAGCGCTTCCGTTCGTTCGAGCGGCGATGCCCGCGGGAAGGGCACCCGACGTTTTGGGCTAAGCTCGCGCCCATGCGCTCTTCTCAGCGTCGCCTCTTCGCCGTCGCCTTCACCGCCACTCTCGCCTTGTCGTCTGCCTTCGCGGGCGCGGCCGAGCCACTCCCCAACGCGGGGGTAGTGCTGTCGCGCGCCGATTCGCTCGAGCGCCTCAAGCGCGAGAACCTCTCGCTCGTCGCCGCGCGCCATCGGCTGACGCAGGCGCGGGCCGACGTCGTCGTCGCCGGCGTGTGGACGAACCCCAACCTCACCGTCAACGGCCTCTTCGCGACGCACGGCGCAGTGACGGGCGGCAGCCAGGAGGTGTCGATCTCGATCGATCAGGTCATCCCGATCGCCGGGCAGGTCGGGCTCCGCAAGGACTTCGCGCGAGGCGTGCTCACCGCCGAGGAACGTGCTTACGCCGCAAACGTCTGGGACGTCGTGAACGACGCGAAGATCGCGTATGTCGATCTCCAGCGCGCGCAGGCGAAGTGGCGCGTCTTGCGTGCGGGCATCACGGACCTCACGCGCGTGGAGACGGTGGTAGCCGCTCGCGCGACGGCCGGCGCAAACGCTGCCTACGATCGCATCCGCGTCGACGTGGAGCGCAGCAAGCTGGAGGGCCGACTCGCGCAGAGCGAGGCCGACCTCCATGCCGCACGCGCGACGCTCGCTCAGGCGGTCGGCCAGAGCGTCGACGGGCGAACGGTCGCCGCGGAGGACGCGCTCGACGACGCGGGCGACGCCCCGCTCCCCGGCGAGCTCGACGCGCTCGTGAAGCGCGCCCTCGCGAACCGTCCCGATGTCGGGAGCGCACGCGCGCGCGCTGACGCGGGCGATCTCCGCGTGAGCTACCTGAGGCGCCAGGTGATCCCCTCGCCCGATCTCAGCGTCGGCTACATCCGCTTCATCGACGCGCCGGGCGCCTCGTTCGGGCGCGACGGCGGCGCGATGCTCGCGGGCATCTCGTTCCCGCTCCCGATCCTCGACCACGGTCAGGGCACCATCGATCGCGGGCTCGCGCTCGCCGCCGAGGACCGCGCCCGCAAGGACGGCGTCGAGCTCTCGGCGCGCCGCGAGATCGAGCGCACTGTCGCCACCATGGCCGTGCGCGTCGCGACGTGGCGCCGGTTCCGCGACACCACGTCGGTCGACATCGATCGCCTCCGCAGCATCGGCGAGCTCTCCTACCGCGAAGGCCGCGCGACGATTCTCGAGCTCCTCGACGCCTACGCCTCGTACGTCGACGCCCAGGAACGCCGTATCGAGCTCCAGTCCGCAGCGGCAAGAGCCGCCCTCGACGTCGAGCGCGCCGTCGGCCCTTCGAGCTGATCGAAAGCGAGCGATCGACCCGGGCACCTCGTCCTCGAGCGTCGGCTCGGTAGGTTCCCAGCCGCGCAGCGACAGCGCCATCGGCACCTTTCGCGCCGACGGTACGCTTGGCTCGACGAGACCAAGCCGCAAAGCCTCGACGTCGAGTTCAAGCTCGGGCTTTCGTCCTCAAGCAGATGCACGAATTCACGGCGAATGAGCGCGAGGGTGAGCGTGGCGTGGCGCCGCCATCCCGGTGACGCGCCGCGCGCCAGCACGCTGACGGGACCCATGGGTCGGGAGGCGCCAAACGCGTGATTGATTCACGATTCCGCGTCCGAACCATGACGATCGCGGGTGGCACGAAGGGTGGATGAGCACTCCTCGATGCAAGCCGAACGAACCGCCAAGGCGATGCCCACCTCTGCGGACATTGCCGAACACCTCCCGCTCGTCGAGCGGATCGTCGCCCACTTCATGCGCCGGTTGCCTCGCAGCGTGCAGCGCGAGGACCTCATGGCCGCCGGAATGCTTGGGCTCTTCGATGCGCTCCGCTGGAGCGCCCACACCTGTCCGGAGATGTTCGCGAGTTACGCGCGCATACGCATCCGCGGCTCGATCGTCGACGAGCTACGTCGTCACGATTGGTCCCCGCGCCGCCGCAAGGAGCCGACGCCCAACGGAGCGGAATCCGCCTCGAACGTGACCCCGATCGGCGTCGCGCAGGCCGAAGCTCGGCCGCGTGTCATGGTGGTCGCGTTCGACGATCTCTGGGCGGGCGCCGCTGCGGGCTTTCCGGATGACTGCCCCTCCCCGCTCGAGAGCATCCTCCAGCGTCGCGAGCACGAAACCCTCCACACGGCCGTCGCGGCTCTACCCGAGCGCGAGCGTGAGATCGTGCGCATGCGCTACTTCCAAGGAATGCCCAGCAAGGCCATTGCGCGACTCATGGGATTGAGCGAAGCTCGGGTCTCCCAGCTTCACGCCCGCGCCATGACTCATCTCCGGGATGTTCTCGATGAGACGGAGCAGACCACGGAGGATGTGAAGCTCGCAGCTTGAGTGGGGTCGAGTGACGGAGCTGGCGACGACGACCACGAGCGACAACCGCGTCGACACGCTTCGCCACAACGGCGAGGAAGCGGTGCGTGCGCTCATCGTCGACGACGAAGATGCGTTGCGAAGCACCCTCGCGCGTGTCCTCCGCCAGCGCGGCATCATCGCCGAGACGGCCGAGAACGGATTCGCGGCGCTCGACATGCTCGAGCGCTCCTCGTTCGACGTCGTCCTCGTCGACGTACGCATGCCGGGCATGACAGGCCCGCAGTTCCTCCAGCGCGTGAAGGCCGCAGGATATCCGGTGGAGGTCCTCATGATGACGGCGTTCGCCGACATCGCCACGACCGTCAGCGCCGTGAAGGCCGGCGCGCACGGCTTTCTCACGAAGCCGTTCGTCTCGAACGAATCCGTCGTCATCGAGGTGCTCAACGCGGCGCAGTTCCGGCGCCTCCGCGAGCGGACGGAGAATCTCGAGCGCGAGCTCTCCGCCCGTCCGCCCGCCGGCGAGATGGTCGGCAGCTGCGCGTCGATGCGCGACGTCTACCGGCGCATCGAGGGCGTCGCGACGACGAACTCGACGATCCTGATCCTCGGCGAGAGCGGCACCGGCAAGGAGCTCGTCGCGCGCGCCATCCATGATCGCTCACGGCGTGCCAGCAAGCCGATGGTCACGGTGAACTGCGCCGCGATCCCGAAGGAGCTCGTCGAGAGCGAGCTCTTCGGGCACACGCGTGGAGCGTTCACGACCGCCGTATCGGCGCGCGCGGGTCTCTTCGAGGCCGCGAACGGCGGTACGCTGTTCCTCGACGAGATCGGGGATTTGCCCACGAGCGCCCAGGTGAAGCTCCTGCGGACGCTGCAATCGGGCGAGGTCCGGCCCGTCGGAAGCGACATCGTCAAGATCGTCGACGTTCGCGTCGTCACGGCGACCAACGTAGACCTCCGCGCGGCCATCGCGGCCGGCACGTTCCGTCAGGATCTCTACTACCGATTGAACGTGATCGCGGTCCGGCTTCCGGCCCTGCGCGAGCGCGGCGACGACATCCTTATGCTCGCCCATCACTTCATCCAGAAGCATGCGCAGCTCGCAGGTCGCCCCGCGACGCGCCTCAGCCACGAGGCCGCAGTCCTGCTCCAGCGCTACGAATGGCCCGGCAACGTGCGCGAGCTCGAGCACGCGATCGAGCACGCGGTCGTGCTCTCCGAGGGTGACGTCATCCAGGCTCGCGCACTCCCCGCCGAGGTCCAGCGCCTCGACGACTCGGGAATGCCCACGGCGCCGCTCTCGATTGTCTCGTCGCCGTCGTCCAGCCGCTCGTCCGGGGCGAGCTTCGCCGGCGCCGCACCCGCCGGTGCTTCGGATTTCGCCCCGCCCCAAGGCCCGCGCACGATGGACGCGCTCGTCGAGACGCTCGGCCTCTCGGGCATGGGCTACCCCGACGCGAAGAAGCGCGTCCTCGCCGAGTTCAACGACGCGTACGTCGGCGCATTGCTCGGCTCGACGTCCGGCAACATGTCCGAGGCCGCCCGTCGCTCGGGGCTCGATCGCTCGAATTTCCGTCGACTCGTTCGCACCACGTCGGTCGACTCCGGCACCCCTAGCGAGACCACGCCAAGCTCCTCCGGCGACGACCACCCCTGAGCTCTCATGCGCGCGGCAGCCGCAGGGCCGTCCGCGGCACGGTCGTCTGCAGACAGACTCATCGCGTACGGCCGTCCCAGGAGGTACGAACGAGCGTCGCGACCGCCCGACCGGCTCCGCGGTCGAAGACGACGTTGACGCGCTCACCCGCGCGCGGGACGTCCACCCCGCCGACGACCTGCCGCACGCCTTCGAGCGTGCCACCCCACACCTCGGTGCGCCCGCTCGCCGGACAGTCGTTCGACGCGCACGAGAGCGTGCGCAGCTCGACCTCGGACCTGAAGATCCCGTTCACCGACGTCGTGCGAACGCGCTCGACGCGCGCGCGCGCGTCGAGCGCGCGTTCGCGAGCCTCCTCTGCGCGCGCGGTCATGCTCCCCGTCGTGCCGGGAGGCAGGACCACCAGCGCGCCCGCCGCGAGCACCGCGGCTCCGGCCGCGCCGGCGCGACCGCGACGCCTGCTCCGCGCGATGACGAGCGCGGCCACGACGAGCCCCGCCGCGAGGAGCGCCGTCCACGGCGCAGCGCTCGGCCCCGACCTCGCGACGATACCGCCGCAGCCGCTCGCCTTGGCGCCGGTCGCGCCGCCCACGGAGTCCGGGAGCTCCGAACTGCCGGCGCCGCTGTAGAGCGTCTCGAGCCCGGCGACGTCGTCCGGCCCCGGCGTCGCGCGAAGGATCCGCGCGCGCGCGACGAACGGATACATGAGCGCATCCTCGTTCGTCAGCTCGTCGGAGAGCGCGAGCGCGTGCCCCATCTCGTGGGCAACGACACGCTCCACATCGTAGACCGACGCCTCGCTCTCGGCCTCGGAGCTCGGGCGCTCGGCTGATGGGTCGACACGACCGAGCTTGTAGCGGCCGTTCAGGACGATGTCGGCCTCGAGCACCGCGCCGGTCGCATCGTCGAACGAAAGGATCGTGACTGCGAGGGCCTTGCCCGCGGGCTCGAAGCCGTCCGGCGCAAAGAACACGCCGCTGGTTCCGTCGAGCCCCGGCTCGATCTTGCCGTTCATCTTGCCCACGCTCAGCGCGGGTGCGCCCGCCTGCTTCGTCCACGCGCGCGTCGCCGACGCGACGGCATCCTCACCGCCCGGCACGCGGCGAACGCTGCGGTCGACCGTGAACGCGACACCGCTCTTCGTCCACCGAACGAGCTGACCACCAGGCGCATGTTTGACCTCGAAGGCCCCGGCTTCCCGCGGAGCGCTCACGGTCGTGAGGAGCATCGCTGCGAGAGCCGCTTTCGAGGACATACGTTCCTGGTTCTACAGACCTCGCCTGCGGATGATCTCCACCAGCGTGGTCCGGTTCAACCCGAGCAGCTGCGCCGCGCGGTTCTTGTTGCCTCCGGTTCGCCCGAGGGCCTGCCGGATGAGATGGTTCTGGTAGCTCTCGGCTGCGGTGAAGAGGTCGAAGCCCTGATCAGGCAGCACACGCGGGAAGGCCGGATTGGATGCATACCGGTTGGACGGTAACGGCATCGCAAGGGGTAAAACGGCCGCTCGCAGCGCAGGTTCAGAGGAAGCGCGCTTCGCGACCTGATTTGCAGCTTCCGCGAGCGCGCTCAGGCTGTGCGACGACCTGTGTGCGGCCATCTCCGCCATGCTCGGGGCCTTGTTCGGACGGAGCGCGGTCGGCGTTTGCGACGCGACGGCGGGCTCCGGCTCGCGGCGCGGATCGTGGACCACCCTCGCGTTGCCTCCGAGCGCGTTACTCACGGTCGGTCCGAGGATGTCCTCGGCCTCGACGAACGGCCCACGCGCCAGAAGCACACCGCGCTCGACCGCATTCTCGAGCGCGCGCACGTTGCCAGGCCACGGGCTCGCCTCGATCGCGGCGAGGGCCTCCTCGGAGAATCCGCGGAGATCGCTTCGACCCGAGGTGGTGACAAACCCGCGATAGAAATGCATCGCCAGGACGCGCACGTCGGTACCGCGTTCGCGAAGCGCGGGAAGCGCGAGCTGGATCACGTTGAGGCGGTAGTAGAGATCCTCGCGGAAGCGGCCCGCGGCGACCTCGGCCTTCAGATCGCGATTCGTCGCGGCGACGATGCGCACGTCGCACTTGGCGGCGCGGGACTCGCCGACAGGCGTGTATTCGCGCTGCTGGAGCACGCGAAGGAGCTTCACCTGCGCGGCAAGCGGCAGCTCGCCGACCTCGTCGAGGAACAACGTACCGCCCTCGGCCGCCGCGACGTGGCCGCGGCGCGAGGTGGCCGCGCCGGTGAAGGCGCCCTTCACGTGGCCGAAGAGCTCGCTTTCGACGAGCTCGGTCGGGATCGCGCCGCAGTTGATCGTGACGAGCGGCCCCGTGCGACGCGTGCTCGCGTCATGGAGCGCCGCGACGACGAGCTCCTTGCCGGTTCCGCTCTCGCCCGTGACGAGCACCGTGCACATCGACGTCGCCACGCGATCGATCGTCTCGAGCACGCGCTTCACGGAGGGATGCTGGCCGATGATTTTGCCGCGACTGGTCGGGCGCAGCGTGATCACGTTGCGTCGAATCCCCGTGATGTCGCCGTCGTATTGCCCCGAGGGGGACGAGCGCGGGTGAATCGACGCAAGAGCGGTGCCGACGGGGCGCAGGGTACCAAGCCGCATTGAAAGGACCTCCAGGCCACGGTCGAGCACGCTCGCGACCGTCGCGAGGCTCTCCGGGCTCGCGCTTCTCGCGCGGGCAGTGACCAGAGCGAGTGCAAACCCGGGGCCGTCGAGGAATGCCCTGGTCAGTCGGGGGACCTCGCCTGATTTTGGGACGATCGCGAGGACCTTGGGTACCCGCGAGAGGTCGCGCGCGACCTAGGGGTCAACGGTGACTCGCCCTCGTGACGCGTAGGCGAAACTCAGGCCGCGAGCGCGACGGCGCAGCGGCGCTCGAGGCGATCGATCGTGCGACGCAGGTCTTCGAGGGCCTCGAGAGCGACTGGCTCGGCGCCGCTTCCGAGCAGGAAGACGAGAAACTCGACGTTCATGCGCATGATCGCAAGCAGGTTGTACGCCTCGAGCTGGGTCGCGCCCGACCCGCGCGGCTGGAGGCTCGCGAGGGTCGCGCTCCGCTGGGTCTGCGGAGGAATCGTTCTCGGCAGCTCGAGGGTCGCGGGGCGCCGCGTGTCGCGCGCGCGGGGGACGAGCGTGGGGCACATCGATGACCGAGGTGTGCCGAGCGACGTCGGGCTCAGCGTAGGTGTGCCGCCGGAGTCGACCAGACGAAGCGCCGCGCTCATGCTCCCTCCGGGAGGTACGGCTTCGTCGAGCGATGGCCCGGGATGAACATGCCGCTCCCGTGGCGATGGCAGATGCCGCGCGCGCGGAAGACGGCGTCGAACTCCACCGTCTTGCACGTCCCGCACACCGCGAGGTCGGTGTCGTAGTCGGCCGGCCGCGCGAGGTAGTCGGCGGCGATCAGCGATAGAACACGGTCGGCGAGGCGACGCGCATCGGAGGTCGGCACCCACCCGGCGACATGCCCACGGTCCTCGCAGCGTGCCACGAAGCCGGCTGCGAGCATCGTGAACGCGAAGCTGGCGCCGCCTTCGGGGTCGCAGGTGCGCTCGATCGCCGCCATCACCTCGTCGTGCGCATTCTTGATCACGCGATCGACCATGCGCGCGTCGATCTCGCGCAGGAGCGGCACCTGCTTCGCGAACTCGCCGCTGCGGCGCCGCGAGAACTGCGAGACGTACTGGGTGAGCTGGCCGTACGGGCCCATGAGCCACATGGCGAGCTCCGCCTTCCCCCACCGAGAGGACTCGTTCAGGAACGCGAGCGCCGCCGTCCTACAACCGTCGGCGATCGCCATGGACCCGGTCTGCTCGGGCAGCGTCAGGATCGTGTCCACGTTCGAGTTGTCGAACCCTTCAATCGGCATCGTGCTCATCATGACGACCGTTCCAGCAGGGCCCATACCAACGCAGGTGCTGCGCGAAACGCTACGGTTTCGCCACTCCCGGCGGCCAGCGCGACGGTTCTCCGTCGAACCCTGACGCTTCCGTCATCGCGATGGCGCGCGCCGGCGACGCACCGACGGCAGAGTGACGATCCGCAAGCATTTCAGGCATGCGCCGTCACGCGCTCGATCGTCGCGAACAGGACCGGCGCGTGGAGCGGCTTCGGGACGTAGGCGTCCATGCCAGCATCAAGGCACTCCTCGGCGTGGCCCTTCATCGCCTGGGCGGTCAACGCGATGATCGGCAGGTGTCCGCCGTGCTCGACCTCGTGCGCACGGATGATGCGGGTCGCCTCGCACCCATTCATCTCGGGCATTTGGACGTCCATGAGCACGACGTCGAAGACCTCGCGGGCCGCCATCGCCACGGCCACGCGCCCGTCCTTGGCGCAGGACACCTGGTGTCCCGCCCGCTGGAGCACGATGGTCGCGAGCTTCCGGTTCACCGCGTTGTCGTCGGCGACGAGCACACGCAGCGGCCTCGCGGCGCGCACGGCCGGAGCAGGAACGGGCGCGCTTGGGCTGGAGCGCGCGATATGCAACAGCGCCTCGATCGAGTCGAGCAGCGTCGACGGCGTCGCCGGCTTGGTCAGCCGAGCCATGCGCTCGCTCGCCTCGTCGGGGAGCGTCTTGCCGCCCATGACGCAGAGCGAAAGGACCTTCACGCCCGTCGCCGAGATTCCCCTTGCCGCCTCGACGGTCGCGCCGCGCGCGAGGTCGTCGAGGAGCACGAGCTCGTACGGCGCACCCGCCGCTCGCGCGGCCTCCATCGCGGACAGCGCGCCCACGACGTCCGGTACGGCCGTCGGCGCGAAGCGCCAGCGATCGAGCAGCTGCGCGAGGACCTCACGGCTGGTCGCACACGGATCTACGAGGAGGACGCGCGTTCCGCTCGGGTTCCGAGGCATGACGGAGGCAGCCTCCACGCCGATCGGAAGCACCGCGGTGAACGAGAACGTGCTCCCGCGGCCTGGCTTGCTCGTCACCGAGATGCTGCCGCCCATCATCGAGACGAGTTGCGAGGCGATCGCGAGCCCGAGGCCGGTGCCGCCGAATTCGCGCGACGTCGAGTCGTCCGCCTGGCCGAAAGCTTCGAAGATCAAGGCCTGCTTCTCCTCAGACACGCCGATGCCGGTGTCCTGCACCGAGAAGCGCACCACCGCCGTCGTGGCTTCACGGGAGACAAGGTCGGCACGGACGACGATCTCGCCCTTGTCGGTGAACTTCACCGCGTTGCCGACGAGGTTCAGCACGATCTGCTTGAGGCGCAGCGGGTCACCGACGAGGCTCGCGGGCACCTCGGGGGAAACCGACAGGATGAGCGCGATGCCCTTCGAGTGCGCCCGGTGCGCGAGGCTCCGCAGCGCCGAGCCGAGGCATGAGCTGGGCTCGAAGGGGATGGCCTCGAGCCGAAGGCGGCGGGCTTCGATCTTCGAGAAATCGAGGATGTCGTTGATGACCCCCAGCAGCTCGTGGGCGGAGGCGTGCGCGGTCTCGAGGTAGTCGCGCTGCTCGGGACTCACCTGCGTCTCGAGGAGAAGCTCGGTCATGCCGATCACTCCGTTCATCGGTGTGCGGATCTCGTGGCTCATGCGCGCGAGAAAATCGGACTTGGCACGCGTCGCGGCTTCGGCGACGTCGCGCTCGGCGCGCAGCTCCGCCTCGCGGAGGCTGAGGGCCGACTGCGCGGCCTGCACGACGAGCAGCGACGAAGACGCAGCAGGGCCAGCGTCGAGCGGCGCGCCGCCCGAGTCGTGGCCAATGAGCGCCTCGATGATTGCTCGCGCCTCCGCGAGCTCGCGCCGGAGTGAGGCGACCTCGCGGACGCTCACGACGCGGCTCGCTGGCTCTCGGCTGCGACCGACGCCAACGTCGCGACGACCTCGTCGAAGACGTGGCGGGACCGCTCGAGCTCGAGACGCGCCGTGCGGTGGTCTCCGGAGCGCGCCCCGACCTCGACGGCGGCCGCGAGCGACGCGGCGAGCGCAGCCGTGAGGTTGAGGAGCACGCCCTTCAGCTCGTGCGCGAGGTGCACCATTGCGAATGCAGTCGGGGCGTCTTCGAGGGCCACGAGCAGACGCTCGATGTCGCTCGCGCCGAGCGCCGCGACCTCGCGCAGGAGGTCGACGTCGCCCGCGACGACGTCGAGCAGGTCGTCCAAACGCAGAGCGCGAGGGAAGCTAGGACGGGGCGGCATGCTTTCTGAGAACGACGCCGCAGCTCGAGACTTTAGCCGCCGGGCGGCGCGCCGTTAGGGCCAACATGTCCCGGACCATTCATCCCAGCCACCGCGTCCTCGTCATCGACGATGGGCCGCTGAACCAGAGACTCATGAGCGGCCTGCTGCAGCAGCTCGGCTGCGTGGTCGACACGGCGTCGTCGGGCGCGATCGCGCTGATGATGGCGTCGGCGGTCGCGTACGACGTGATTTTCGTCGATCTTCATATGCCGGAGATGGACGGCAAGCAGACGGTGGCGCGCCTCCGCGCCTCGGACTACGTGGGGAGCGCGCAGCCGCCGTTGATCGTCGTGCTCACCGCGGACGACGCGCCGCCTGCCGGCGATCAGGACTGGTTCGATCTCTTCATCTCCAAGCCGGTCTCCTCCGCGCTCCTGCGCGCGTCCTTCGACGTCCTCGGCACGCGAGCCGAGGACCGGCCGACGCTCTTCGCTGAGAGCTCGCCGGTAGACCTCGTCGACGAGTTCATCGAGGCCACGAGCGATGCGCTCGAGCGGATGCGCGAATCGCTCTCGCGTGGGGATTTCGAGGCGATCGCGAGTACGGCGCACGGCGTGAAGGGCACGGGGACGTCCTTCGGGTTCGACGTGATGAGCGCACTCGGCGCACGCCTCGAGAAGGACGCGCGCGCAGGGTCACGGCCCGCAGTCGAGCGCGGGCTCGAGGAGCTTGAGCACTCGCTGATGCTCGCGTGACGGGTTCAGCCGGCCATCGGGACGGCGACGGTGTCGACGGGCTTGGCGATGACCGAGCTGCTCGGGATATCGTAGCGCGAGCAGCAGGCCGCGCGGCCGAGGACGATGCCGCCGCACGCACAGCAGAGCGTCTCGCCCTCGAAGTCGCCAGGGCGCGCGAAGAGGTCCGCAGCGATGAGCGCGACGACGCGGTCCGCGAGAGAGTCGGTGACGGGCGACGGCGCGAAGCCGATGTCACCGGCGCTGTCCAGGCACCGCGTGACGGCGCCCTCCTCGTTCATCGCGCGGCTGAACGCGAGCCGGGCGCGCGGGAGGACGAACGAGCTCAGCACCTCGAACGCCTGCGCGCGGGCAATCGCGATCATGCGCTCGACGAAGTGCGGGTCGACATAGCGGTAGTCGTCGTCCGCGTCGCGGCGGGAGGTGGGCTCCGCGGCGTGACGCGCGATCGGCGCGTAGAGGCCGCCGCTCCACAGCACCAGCTCCGCCTTGCCCCAGCCCTCCGACTGCTCGAGGAAGACGCGCCAGGCATTTCGGCTCGCCTGCGCGAGCGACGACGCCGTGACGAGCGGCGACAGGCAGAGGACGGTCGGCTGGGACGACGGCGGAAGCTCGGTGTCGGCGTGCATGCATAGAACTGCTGCATGGGCCGTACCGAAAGCTGACGGACCCATATTCGAGAGCGATCATGGGTCGGCGGCAACGCACCAAAGGCGTCGTGGTGCGGGCCGAGGACGACCCGTCACCGACGCGGCGCGGGCGGCAGTCGCAACGCTGACGCTCCGCCAAACGAATGACGCACCTGAATTGTGGAGCGAGGTGGCCGTTCTGTACATGGCCGTTCTGTACATGGAACAGCCCACAGGGTTTTGGGGGAGAAGACGATCATGAAGATTCTCGTCGTTGATGACAGCAAGGCCATGCGCATGATCGTCGTCCGCACGCTGAGGCAGGCAGGCTTCGGCGGCCATGCCATCAAGGAGGCCGGGAACGGTGCCGAGGCCCTCGCGATCCTCCGTGAAGAGCCGCACGACGTCGTCCTCTCCGACTGGAACATGCCCGAGATGAGCGGCATCGAGCTGCTCACGGCCATCAAGGCGGCGGGGATCAGCGCGCGCTTCGGCTTCGTGACCTCCGAGGGAACGGGACCGATGCGTCAACAGGCGACCGACAGCGGCGCCGAGTTCCTCATCGCGAAGCCCTTCACAGTGGAAGCGTTCGAGCAGGCGCTCCGCGGGATCCTGGCGGCTTAAGTGGCCATCAATGTGCTACCGACCGCCGCGAGCGTCGCCGACCTCGTGACGATGCTCGTCGGCAAGAAGGTGCGCGCCGCTCCGACGACACCGTTCCCGGTACCCTTGGCGCGCGGCCTCGCGACCTACATCGACGAGACGCAGAAGCTCGTCTACGTAGCGCTCACCGACATGGCGTTCCTCGCAGGCGTCGGCGCGGCGCTGGCGATGATTCCCGCCGGCGTCGTGAGCGAGGCAATCAAGACTGGCAAGCCGTCTGCGGTCCTGATCGAGAACGCCTTCGAGGTCATGAACATCGTCGCGTCGCTCTACAACGACGCCGACGGCAAGGGCGCGCACGTCAAGATCATGGGCCTCGTCGTCGTCCCCCCGGTGCCGCCCGAGGTCGCGGCCCAGCTCGCGAAGCCCGCGGGCCGACTCGACCTAGAAATCCAGCTACCTGGCTACGCCAACGGCAAGCTCACCTTGCTCGCGATGCCCTGATCCCGAGAGCGCACGCGCGAGGCCTTCGGACGCGCGCGCTTCTGCCCGGAGCCGGGCGCAGCCCGCCCCCGCGTGCGCACCTCTGCGAGAATGCTGACGCGCGCGCCGCCGCAGACCCAAGACCGAGCCTACGCGGCAGCCTTCGACCCCAGCGCCGCCTGAAAGTCTTCCTTCGTGAAAGGCTTCGCGATCAAGAACACCGCGCCGGCCGCCGACGCTTGGGCTCGCGTGGCCGCGGATCCCTCCGACGTGACGAACCCGAAGAGCCCCGGCAGCTTCTCCGCCCGGAACACGATCAGCATCTCGATTCCGTTCATCTCCGGCATGTTCCAGTCGCACAAGATGACGTCGAACGCCTCGCGACGCAGCGCGGTCAGGCCCTCGACGCCGCTCGCCGCCTCGCTCGTAGGATGCTCGCCGTAGCCAGCTTCCTTGAGCGTCCGCTTGATGATCATGCGCATCGCCTTGCTGTCGTCCACGATCAGGATCTTCATGACTGCTCCGTCACCCGGTAGCGAGGGCTGCAGCCTTCACGTGTTGGTAGACCATGCTCGCGTTGCTCGATTTCATGGAGACGAGCTGGTTGTCGAGGTTCATCGTCGTCTCGGCACCCCCGAGGAAGAAGTACCCGTCGTCGCGCAGCGACTCACGAACACGACGCAGCAAGTCGCGCTTCGTCGGCATGTCGAAGTAGATGAGGACATTGCGCATGAAGATGACGTCCTGCTGCGTGAACAGCGGCCAGCGCTCGAGCAGGTTGAGCTCCTGGAACGAGACCATCTGGCGAATGTTTGCCTTGATTTGCCAGTCCGCCCCGTTCTTCTCGAAGTGCTTCACCAGCAGCGACGCCGGTAACCCGCGATTCACCTCGAGCTGTCGGAAGATGCCCGTGCGTGCGCGCGCGAGCACCGTCGCGTTGATGTCGGTCGCGATGATCTGCACGTTCCACGTGGCGAGCTCTGGAAAGTGCTCCCGGATCGTCATCGCGATGCTGTAGGGCTCCTGCCCCGTGGAGGCCGCCGCACACCAGATGCGAATGCTACGCGTGGCCGCGCGCGCCTTGATCAGCGGCGGAAGCACCTTCGTACGAAGCGTCTCGAACGGGTGAATGTCGCGGAAAAATGAGGTTTCGCTGGTCGTCATCGCCTCGATGACCTCGTGGGAGAGCGGCCCCTTCTCGTCCGCGCGCAGCTTGGCGACCAGCGCGTCGACCGACGGCAGGCCGTGCGCCCGCGCGATGGGAGCGAGGCGAGCGTCGACCAGATACTCCTTGCCGGTCTCGATGAGGATTGCCGCACGGCGGTGCACCAGATCGCAGACGAACTTGAAATTTTCAGCGCTGGCGTTCATGTCGTTCCTCTGTGCTCGTCTGCGCGCACCGCACGGTCGCGTGCGTTCCTCCGAATGACCCGCGCTGTGAGCTCCGCCCCCATGCGATCGATCGGGTACACCCCGTCCACGCTGACCGCGGCGGCGACGGAGTTCGGCATGCTCGGCACGACGCAGCTCGCGGCGTCCTGGATCAGTATTTCGCCGCCGACCTCGACGATGCTCTGCGCGCCCCGCGTTCCGTCGTGCCCCATACCCGTCAGCACGGCGGCGAGAGCCCCCGTGCCGTACAGCCGAGCGACGGAGCGAAAGAGGACATCGACCGCGGGGCGGCACGAGTTCTCGGGTGCATCCTGGTTGAGCGCAATCCGCACCGAGGTGCCGTTACGAACGACCGTCATGTGATAGTTCCCCGGTGCCACGTAAGCGCGGCCGGCCTCGACGCGCTCGCCATCCGCGGCCTCGACGACGCTGAATCCGGTGCTCGCGCTGATTCGCTCCGCAAGCATCTTCGTGAACATCGGCGGCATGTGCTGCGCGATGAGCACTGGCACGGCGAGGTCGTGTGGCAACGCGGCGAAGAGCGCGGTCAACGCATTGGGCCCGCCCGTCGAGCTCCCGATCGCGATGACGGCGACGCTCTCGCGTCGCGTGCGCATCGGCACGATCGCGCGCGGCGGGGGCTGGAGGCTCAACCCCGGGCGGGGGCGACCCGCGAGTGCGCGGATCTTCGCGAGCAGATCGGCACCGAACAACGAGACACCGTTCCCACCGCCGAGGGACGTCGGCTTGGCGACGTAGTCGGACGCACCGGCAGCGAGTGCGCGAAGGGTGGTGTCGGCGCCGCGCTCCGTGAGCGTGCTGCACATGACCACCGGCAGCCGGGGGAAACTCTGACGAATCTTCGTCACGGTCTCGATGCCGTCCATCCCGGGCATCTCGACGTCGAGGGTCACGAGGTCCGGCGCGACTTGCACGATCTTCTGGAGCGCGATCGAGCCGCTGGCAGCAGTTCCCACGACCTCTATGTCCGCCGCCGTCTGCAAGATGTCGGTGATGATCCGGCGAGCGACGACCGAGTCGTCGACCACCAGAACTCTCACCGGGCTCACGCAGCCTCCGTGAGACCGAGGAGAGCGAGCTTCTCCACGACCGCAGCCGGAGTGAACGGCTTCATGAGGTACTCGTTGGCCCCGACCTCGAGCGCCCGAACGATGCGCTCGAGGTCGGTCTCGGTGGTCACCATCATGATACGCATGCCGTCGTAGACGCGCTGGGCGCGGACGGCCTGGATGAGCTGCAACCCGTCCATCTCGGGCATGTTCCAGTCGACCAGGGCGAGGTCGAAGGGCCCAGAGGCCTCGAGGACCTGGAGGGCGACCAGCCCGTCCTCGGCCTCCGAAACCTCGAATCCAAGCTCTTTCAGCATCTTCCCGAGGATCGTACGAACCGCGCGCGAGTCGTCGACGACGATGGCTCTCATGTGTATCTCCACTATCGGTAACGACTGCACGCGAACCGGGATTCAGGGACGACAGATCAACTGGTGAACTGTCCAACGAGGCGCTGCATCTCGGCGGCCATCCGCGAGAGCTCGGTCGCGGCGCGATTCGTGTCGCCGGCGCCCGCCGACGTGCCCTGCGCCGCGCGAGCGACACCGGTGATGTTTTGGGCGATCTCTCCGCTGCCTCGCGCCGCATCACTGACGTTGCGCGAGATCTCGTTCGTCGTCGCCGTCTGCTCCTCGACGGCGCTGGCGATGGTGTTCTGAAACTCGTTGATCTGGGTGATGATCTGGCCGATCTGACCGATGGCGACGACAGCGGCGCGCGTGTCGGACTGGATCGTGTCGATCTTCTGGCTGATGTCCTCCGTCGCCTTCGCGGTCTCCTTGGCGAGCTCCTTGACCTCGTTCGCGACGACCGCGAAGCCCTTGCCCGCCTCACCGGCGCGCGCGGCCTCGATGGTCGCATTGAGCGCCAGCAGGTTGGTCTGCTGGGCAATCGAGGTGATGACCTTGATCATCTTGCCGATGTCGGCGCTACTCTCACCGAGCTTGCCGACCACCGAGTTGGTCGTCTCGGCCACCTTGACCGCGGAGGTCGCGACGCGCGCGGCTTCCGAAGCGTTCTTGGCGATCTCGCGGATGCTCGCCGACATCTCCTCGGTGCCGGTAGCGACCGTCTGGATGTTGCGATTCACCTGCTCGGTCGCTGCAGACACGACGTTGGCCTGCGCCGACGTCTCGTCCGCGTTGGACGACATCTGCCTGCTGACCGCCGAGAGCTCCTCGGACGCAGCGCCGAGGGACGTTGCGTTGAGTGCAAGGGCGGCGAGCAGCTCGCGGAGGGCCGTCACGTCGGTCGCGTACTTGACGACCTTGCAGGGCCTACCGTTGACGTCGAGGATCGGGTTGTAGGACGCGTTGATCCAGACGGCCTTCCCGCCCTTTCCAATCCGCTTGTACTCGCCCGCCTGGAACCTCCCTGCGGCGAGCTCGGACCAGAAGTGCGCATATTCGGCGGTCGCGGTGTAGCTCGGCTCGCAGAAGATCCGGTGGTGCCGCCCGACGACCTCGTCTGCGGTGTATCCGAGGAGCCCGAGGAAGTTTTGGTTCGCGCTGGTGACGATGCCATCGAGGCCAAACTCGATGCGAGCCTGGGACTTGTCGATCGCCGCGAGCTGCCCGGCAGCGTCCGACGCCTTCGTCTTGGCCGCCGTGATGTCCGTCGCGAACTTGACGACCTTTAGCACTCGCCCGTCGGCATCGAGGATCGGGTTGTACGAGGCCTGGATCCAGACCTCCTTGCCGCCCTTGGCGATCCGCCTGAACTCTGCTGCCTGGAACCTGCCCTGCGCGAGCTCCACCCAGAAGCGCGCGTACTCCGGGCTCGCAGCGAAGGAGGGGTCCACGAACATCCGGTGATGACGGCCCTTGATCTCGTCGAGCGAGTAGCCGAGCGTCGCAAGGAAGTTCGCGTTCGCCGTCAGGATGTTACCCTGCAGATCGAACTCGATCACCGCCTGCGCCTTGCTGATCGCGTTGAGCTGACCCTCGAATTCCGCGT
Organism: Polyangiaceae bacterium; assembly: GCA_043717125.1. Classification (GTDB taxonomy): domain Bacteria; phylum Myxococcota_A; class Polyangia; order Polyangiales; family Polyangiaceae; genus Labilithrix. The sequence goes on from JAYSXP010000037.1 coordinate 18,719, forward strand.
TGCGCTGCTTGACCGCAGTAACGTCGGTCGCGAACTTGACGACCTTCGTGACGTTGCCGTCGGCGTCGACGATGGGGTTGTACGAGGCCTGGATCCAGACCTCCTTGCCGCCCTTGCCAAGCCGCTTGTACTCCGCGACGTGGTGCTTGCCCTGCGCGAGATCGGACCAGAAACGCGAGTACTCCGCGCTCGAAGCGAACGCCGGCTCGACGAACAAGCGGTGGTGGCGTCCCCTGATCTCGTCGAGGGAGTAGCCAACAACGGAGAGGAAATTCTGGTTCGCCGTCAGGACGGTGCCCGAGAGGTCGAACTCGATCACGGCCTGGACCTTGCTGATCGCTGCCGACTGGGCCTCGAGCTCGACGATACGCTTCCTCAGCGCTTGCTCGTCTGCGCCCCCGCGCGACCGCGGCATCTCACTGTGTCCATTCTGAATTCCAATTTGCTCGCCCATGATCTTCGCCTCTTCTCCGGTTCCGTTCATCGTGCCCGCGACCCATCCGTGGGCCGTTGTTCAGGCTGTCTCGATCTCTCAGCTCCACCCCTCGCCTGCCACCGCTGCCAGCGTCCCGCGCAAGCCCTACGACGGTCGAGCCGTGCTGCGGGATGGCGCCGTGCGCCGCGCGCCGCCTCCCGTCGCGGCCGAAACGTGCGAGCTCACGCAGCCTCCGCCTTCGGGCGCCCCGCGGACGCGCCGAACGTCGCGACTTTCTTGGCATCGAGGAGCAGCAAGAGCCGTCCGTCGAGCTTGAACACGCCGGGAACGAGCTCGCGAAACGCGGCACCCATCGTCTCGGGCGCGCGCTCGAAGGTGCGCTCCTCGACCTCGAGAACGTCGCCGATCTCGTCGACGAGGAGGCTGACGACACCGTCGGCCGTCGTGGTCACGACGTTCATCGGGAGCGCATCGCTCTTGCGCGCTTCGAGACCGAGCCGCGCGCGCATCTCGATGGCAGTCACGATCTGACCACGCAAATTGATGAGGCCGCGCACGTTCGCCGAGGCCAGCGGCACGACGGTCATCTCCTGGTAGCGGATGACCTCCTGCACGTTCATTACGTCGACGCCGAAGAGCATTCCGTCGATGAGAAATGTGCAGAGCTGTCGTGTTTCAGCCACGGTTCGTCCTCCCTTTGCGGTGGTCATGCCGCCTCCTCACGAACGAAGAAGCTTGGGTCGCTGCGCTGGATGATGCCGTGCACGTCGAGCAGGTCGGTGACCTTGCCCTGAACGACGACGGAGCCGAGGATGCCCATGCGGGCCGCTCGGTGGCGGACGGTGATCGTCTCCTCGACGACATCGAGGATCTGCTCGACGACGAAGCCGACGCTTCGGCCCTTCTCGGAGTACACGATGACCTGGAGCGAGGCATCGGCGTCGTGACGGGACGAGTCGAGCGACAGCTCGCGCCCGAGGTCGACGAGCGGAAGGATGGCGCCGCGATACTGCACGACCTCCCTTCCCCCGGCGATCTCGACGGACGGCCGCGCGATCTCCTCGAGCCTGGCGACCATCGAGAGCGGGATCGCCATGCGCCCCGCGTTTCCGACCCTGA
>JAYSXP010000361.1:0-4468 GCA_043717125.1 Polyangiaceae bacterium
TCGATGCCCGAGACGAGCGCCTCGGTGGCGATGACGCCCGAGATCGTGCCGTTGGTGATGTCGTCCGCGCCCGTGTGGTCGAACGTGATCGCCGCGCGATTGATCGACAGCGAGAGCTGGACGCCCTGGATGAAGAGCGCAAGCTCGACGGTCGCGCCGCCGGAGCCGTTCACGAACGTGCCGTTGTTGATGTAAGCGTCGCTGATCGCGATGATCGGGCTGGAGCGGTACGGCCAGTCGTCCGCGGCCGTGAACGTCGGCTTCTTGTTCGCGCCGAACGCGCCGCCGATGAGGAGTCGGCCGCTGAGGCCGGTGTTCGTCTGCTTGGCGTCGTCCGTGAGGCCGGTGACCTCGAACATGATCGTGAAGCTGCCGCCCTGGATCGAGTCGTTCAGCGTCTTCGACGGGGTCGGGACGAGGCCAAGGATGAAGCCGAGGACGGTGCGACCGAAGGCGTTGTCGATGCCGCCGTTGCCGTCTTGCTGCTTCGCGGAGTCCGCGCCGCCCTGACGGGTGCAGACGTCCTTCGACTCGATCGTCGTGGTGAGGCCGTCGATGTTGTAGCCGTAGTCCTTCCAGGCATCCTTGGTCGGCGCATTGCTGCGGTTCGTCTCACCGAGGAACAGCTGGTTGACGGCAAACGTCTTCTTCGTGGTGCTCGTCGTCGGAGTGGCGCCAGCGGGGACGCCCGGCGGGGTCTTGCCGGTCGCGGTGGTACCACCGCTCGAGCTGCTGCCGCTGTCCGAGCTACCGCAGCCCTGGGACGCGATGATTCCGCAGGCGCCGACGCCGACGGCAAGCAAAGAGAGCGAATTGAAAAGCTTCATGGGTGATGCCTCCTCCAAGTGACGCGCGCATGCTAACGAGGTTGCGCCTTTTGGCGCAAGCTAGAGTTAGAGGAAAGCAGAAACCTGGTCCGGACGACGAAGGGTTCTTCGATGGCGAGGCAGATGAGACGCGCCGCAGCGCGGCCGTTGCAAACCCCCACAGGCGCCGGCGCTCTTTCCTCGGGGCGTCGCGCCTGCTAACGCCCGTTCCCTAGAAATGGCTGACTTCGTCCACCTCCACGTCCACTCGCAGTACTCGATGCTGGACGGGGCGGTGAAGGTGAAGGACCTCGTCAAGCAGGTCCAGAAGCAGGGGATGAGCGCCGTCGCCCTCACGGACCACGGCAACATGTTCGGGGCGATCACCTTCTACAAGGCCGCCAAGGAGGTCGGGGTAAAGGCGATCCTCGGCGCCGAGCTCGAGGTCGTCGTCGGTCAGCATGGGCACCACCTGCCGCTCCTCGCCGCCACGGAGGAGGGCTACAAGAACCTCGTCTGGCTCGTCTCGCGCGGGTACGTGGAGCCGGACCCGGCGGGGCCCGCGGGCGTCCCTTGTGTCTCGCTCTCTGCGCTCGAGGGTCGCACGACGGGGCTCATCGCGATGACCGGCTGCATGGGCGGCATGGTCGCGCAGCGTGTCCTCGAGGAGGGCGTCGAGGCGGGTGCCAAGACGCTCGGTCACCTGAAGGAGATCTTCGAGCCCGGGTCGCTCTACGTGGAGCTCCAGGATCACGGCCTGCCCGAGCAGCCGATCTTGAAGGGCATCCTCGTCGATCTCGCGCGTCGCTTCGCTCTCCCGCTCGTCGCGACCAACGACGTCCACTACGGCGCCAGGGACGACGCCGAGGCGCACATGTACCTCGGCTGCATCAAGAGCGGCCGCTCCTACGAGGAGTCGAAGGAGCGCGGCCACGGCTCGCGCGAGATGTACCTGAAGACCGGCGACGAGATGGCGAGGCTCTTCGCCGACGTCCCCGAGGCGATCACCAACACGCTCGCCATCACCGAGAAGTGTCAGCTCAAGCTGAAGCTCGGCAACCCGATGCTCCCGAGCTTCGGCGTCCCGGCCGGCAAGGACGAGCCGACGTACTTCCGCGAGGTCTCGAAGGAGGGCCTCGAGCGACGCTTCCGCGAGTTCGCCGAGATCGGCAAGAAGGTCGACGAGGACGCGTATCGCAAGCGCCTCGTGATGGAGATGGACGTCATCTGCGGGATGAAATTCCCGGGGTACTTCCTCATCGTCTGGGACTTCATCCGCTACGCAAAGGAGAACGGCGTCCCTGTCGGACCGGGCCGCGGCTCCGGCGCAGGCTCGCTCGTCGCGTACGCGCTGCGGATCACCGACCTCGATCCCATCCCGTACAACCTGCTGTTCGAGCGCTTCCTGAATCCGGAGCGCGTGAGCATGCCCGACTTCGACGTCGACTTCTGCATGGACCGGCGCGAGCGCGTCATCGAGTACGTGCAGAAGAAGTACGGCGAGACGAGCGTCGGGCAGATCGCCACGTTCGCCGAGCTGAAGGCGAAGAGCGTCATCAAGGACGTCGCGCGCGCGCTGTCGATCTCGCCGCTCGACGCGCAGCAGATCGCGAGCCTCATCCCCAGTAAGACGCCCGCCGAGACGTACACGATCACCGAGAGCCTCGAGATCGAGCCGAAGCTGAAGGCGCGCTACGACACCGAGCCGCGCATCAAGGAGCTGCTCACGCAGGCCATCAAGCTCGAAGGCCTCACGCGTCATGCCGGCAAGCACGCCGCCGGGATCGTGATCAGCGAGGGCCCGCTGTGGGATCACGTCCCGGTCTTCAAGGACGGCAAGAGCGAAGGGTTCATCACCCAGTACTACAAAGACGACGTCGAGCAGGCAGGCCTCGTCAAATTCGATTTTCTCGGTCTCAAGACGCTCACCGTCATCGACATCGCCGTGCGCCTGATCCGCGCGCGCCCGGATCTCCAGAAGGTGGAGAAACCGTTCGACATCGACAAGATCCCGCTCGACGACAAGGCGAGCTACCTGCTCATGGCCTCGGGCGAGACCAAGGGCGTCTTCCAGCTCGAGTCGAGCGGCATGCAGCAGCTCTTCAAGGACCTCGTCCCGGGCGTCTTCGAGGACGTGGTCGCCGCCGTCGCGCTCTATCGCCCTGGTCCGCTCGGCAGCGGCATGGTGAAGGACTTCGTCGACTGCAAGCACGGCAGAAAGCCCATCGCGAAGATGCACGATCGCGTCGACCACATCCTGGAGCCGACCTACGGGGTCATCGTCTACCAGGAGCAGGTCATGCAGGTCGCGCAGGCGCTCTCGGGCTATTCGCTCGGCGGCGCAGACCTCCTCCGCCGCGCCATGGGCAAGAAGAAGCCCGAGGAGATGGCGAAGCAGAAGTCGATCTTCCTCGAAGGCGCGAAGGGCCAGGGGGTCGACGAGGCCGACGCGGATCGCATCTTCGGCCTCCTCGAGTTCTTCGCGGGCTACGGCTTCAACAAATCCCACTCCGCCGCGTACGCGCTGATCACGTACCAGACCGCGTATTTGAAGGCGCATTACCCCGTCGAGCTGCTCTGCGGGATCATGACCTCCGACAAGGAGAAGATCGACAAGGTCGTTCGCACCATCGCCGACGCGCGCGCGATGGGCGTCACGGTGCTGCCGCCCGACGTCAACGAGAGCGACATCGACTTCAAGGTCGTCTACACGCACCCCGCGGGCCACAAGCGCCTCAACCGCGCCGAGCGCACCGCGGTCGCGAAGGACCCGTGCGGCCCGCAGATCCGCTTCGGCCTCGGCGCCGTACGCGGCCTCGGCGAAGGCGCGCTCGAGGCGCTCCTCGAGGCGCGGAAGCTTGGCGGCGAGTTCAAGGACCTCTTCGACTTCGCCTCACGCGTCGACGCCAAGCGCATCAACAAGGGCGTCTTCGAAGCGCTCGTCGAGTGCGGCGCGTTCGACACCACGCTCGCCGAGCGGGGCATCTCGCGCGCCACCGCGTTTGCGTCGATCGAGATCGCGCTCGAGCGAAGCCGCGCGGCGAGCCGCGATCGTGAGCGCGGTCAGACGAACATGTTCGGCCTCCTCGACGCCGGTCCCAAGGCGGGCGCTTCCGGCGCGGCGCCGTCGGCTGGCGGCTACGTGCCGACCGCGGACGCCTGGGATCGCCGCGAGATGCTCGTGCGCGAGCGCAAGGCGCTCGGCTTCTACGTCTCGGGCCATCCGCTCGAGCGCTACCTGAAGGGTGGGGGAGCGCTCTCGAAGCTCGGCGCCGTGCCGACGTCGGCGCTGCCCACCACGGCGGCGTGGTCGGTGGTGAACGTCTGCGGCATGGTCGAAGGCTACCGTGAGCGCATCTTCAAGGACGGCGGAGGAAAGGTCGCGTTCTTCGACCTCGAAGATCTGACCGGTCGCGTGACCGTGAAGGTGCGGGGCGCGCAGATCGAGACATACGCCGCCGTGCTCACCGCGGGCGAGCCCGTCCTCGTCAGCGGGAAGGTCAGCTTTCCGTTTCGCGGCGACGACGCCGAGCCCGAGGAAGAGGGGCCGAAGGAGCCGACGATCCTCCTCAACGAGGCCGTGCGGCTCTCGGACTCCGTGAAGAAGGATACGAAGCAGGTGTCGATCCGCCTCCGCGAGGAGCGGACGAACGAGCAGCACT
>JAYSXP010000362.1:0-4463 GCA_043717125.1 Polyangiaceae bacterium
GGGAAGGACTCTGGCGGTCACCCGATCGCCCGTCGCGGCGGAGGCCTCGGCCTCGATCACGACCTCGACGATGTCCTCGGCGTCCTCGTGCCGTTCCTCACAGCGGAAGGATTCGCGTCGTGAAGTTCGCCGTTCGCGCGCTCGGTGAGCTCGCACCGGACTACGTGCTCGCGCCGGAGCGACACGTCGTTGCCGCGGGGGAAGCGCATGCTGCCGCAAACGTCGCCGGAGCTCCGCTCGGAGAGCTGGTGGTCGAGCGTCGCGAGCGCATCGACCCTCTCACCGCCGTCGGTGCCGTCGTGCTCGACACGTCGCACGCGCGTGACGGCGTTCTCGATGTCGCGGGCGCCCTCCGTGACGGCGCGGGCGGCAAGAGCGCGAAGAAGCGCGCGCACGACGGCGATCTCGTGGTGTCGCGGCTGCGCCCGTATTTGCGGCAGATCGCGCTCGTTCATCCGAGCGCGGTGGCGCACGCGCATGGGCGTCCCCTCGCGCTCTCGACCGAGTTCTATGTCCTCGCGCCGCGCGTGGCCGGGGATGACCTCGCGTTCCTGGTCCCGTTTCTCCTCTCGGCGGAGGTGCAGCGCTTGCTCGCGGGCGCGCAGGAAGGCGGGCACCACCCGCGCGTGCCGCGCTCCTCGCTCTTCGCGATTCACGTCCCGCGCTCGCTGCTCCGTACGCGAGTGAAGAGCTCGCGCGCCGTGACCGATGCGCTCGGCGACGCGTACGCAGCTTCGGCTCGCTGGCGCGCGCTGCTCGAGCCTTGAGCGCGACGCTCGACGTCTAGCGCAGGCGTGGCGTCGTCCGGTCGCCGTTCGGGTCCCAGCATTCGCGCGCGATCTTCCTGCTGTCGGCGTGGAGGCTCCCATTCTGCGGGTCCATCTTGATCGCCCGATCGATCGCGGCGCGCGCGCGGTCGCACTGTCCGGCCTGAAATGCTGCATCGGCCACGCGCGCCCGTTCCGCGACTCCCATGAAGAGAAAGGGGTCGGTCCGGTTGCGTACGTAGACGACGGCGCCAGCCGCGAGGACGACGCCGAGTGATAGCGCCAGCACGGTGCGCTGCGCGCCCCGCGCGTACGTGAAGCCACGCCGCCACGTGGCGGCCACGACCGCGCCGCCGATCGCGCCGCCGATGTGAGCGGCATTGTCGATCTGCGAGATGTCAGGAAACAGCGCGTGCATGAGCCCGATGAGGACGAACAGCGCGAGCCAGCGTCCCATGCCGACGGCCAGCTCTCCGCCCCACCCCTCCGTCCTGATGCCCACCACCGTCGCCGCGGCGACGAGCCCGCACAGCGCACCCGACGCCCCGACGCTCAACGTCTCACCGAAGAAGCGGCCCCAGATCGCGCTCGACGCACTGCCGACGATGCCCGCCGCGAGGTAGAGCGGGAAGAAGCGAGCCGAGCCGATTGCGCGCTCGAGCAGCGGCCCGACCTGCCAGAGCACCAGCATGTTCAGGACGAGGTGGAGGATCGACGCGTGGAGAAAGCACGCCGTCACGAGCGTCTCGATGCGGTTGTCGGAGATCGTCCAGAGCGACGCGTTCGCACCGAGCCATCGCAGGACCGAGTCCGGCATGCCGAGCGCGTACCGCGCACCACCGGCGAGGAAGACCTGCGCCGCGAAGACGCCGATGTTCACAGCGAGGAGCGCTCCTGCGACGGGCGCTCCCGTGAAGCCGCTCGCGACGCCGCCGCCGGGCTCGATTTCGTACGCAGGCTCCGTCGGTGGGTCGCGCGCCACTCCTTCGCTCACAGCGAGGTTGTACGCACCCTCGGAGGCGTTTGCACGCGCTCGCCAAACGACGCTGAGCCGTGTCCACCAAGGTGTCGGAATTGCCATGTGTTTGGCCGCCTCGTCGCGACCCTGATACCCGGAGATGAGATGGATTCTCTGGTCCGCGCGTCTCTGCTGCTCCGGCGGATCTTCCGGATGGGCTACGGGACCGCGCTGACCTGTGGGCTCGCGGCCTACGTGGTCCTCGGCGGCGCCACGGCTCCGCTCGGACCGCTCCCGGTCGTGCTCGGCCTCATCTGGGCGCTTCTTCTCGTGAAGCGCCTCCGCGCGAAGCTCCGTCTTACCGGCGACGCCAAGTTCGCCCTCGACTTCGAGCTCGGCGCGCTCCTCGCGGTCGGCCTCGACGCCGCGCTGCTTCGCTTCGAGGGAACGCTGTCGGGTCGCTTCTCGCCGGCGACGTATGTGCTCGTCGCGCTGGTCGCGTCGTTCGGGCGGCCTGCCCCCGGCCTGGCGGTGGTCGCGTGGGTCGTCGCCCTCGACGCGGCGATCCGTCACAAGACTCTCGGGGAGTCGAGCTGGGAGGCCCTGGCCACGCAGGCCGGCTTCGCGTTTGCGTTCGCGCTCCTCAACTTGCTCCTCCTACGCGCCGAAGTGGCGCGGATCCGGATCACGGCCCGCGGTCGGGTCGAGCGCGAGCTCGAGCGCCTTCGTGACGACGCCCGTAGCTATCGGCTGCTCGGGGCGGGCGATGGCGCCGCCCAGAAGGAGGATGCCGAGGAGCGGCTCGCGCGCTCGAGCGTCGAGGAAATTCACCAGTCCGTGCACTATGCACTGGAGCTGCTCCGCCGCTGCCTTGACCTGCACACCGCGGTCCTCCTCTGGCGCACCGACTCGGGCACCCACCTCCGCATCAGCGAGCTCTCGACCGCATCCGACGAGATCCACGACGCGCCGTTCTCGATCGGCGAGGGCGTTCTCGCGGCGGTCATCGCCAAGAAGGAGGCGGTGCTCCTCTCGAACCTCCGCCCCTCGTACAAGGTGCCGTACTACGCGAGCGCCTGCCCGGTGCGCGCGCTCGCGGCCATCCCCGTCATCGACGACGGCATCGTGCGCGGCGTCCTCGCGCTCGACCGCGTCGAGAACCGCGCGTTCACGCCCCACGAGCACGAGCTCATCGCTCAGGCGGCGCGCTACTGCCTCCGCGCGATCCAGAACGAGCGCGTCTTCGTGCAGCTGGAGCGGGCGAAGGTCGAGCAAGGCAAGCTTTACCGCGCCGCGCAGGCGCTCGGCGCCGCGATGTCTGAGCAAGACGTCGTCCACGCGGGTGTTCGCGCCGCGCGCGAGATCGCCAGCTTCGAGCTCGCCGCTGTCACCATCTGGGACGAGACGACGAAGATGCACGAGGTCTGTGCCGCGCGCAGCGAAGGCGGGGAGATCGAGGACCTCGTCGGCCAGCGCTTCAAGCAGAACACCGGCCTCGTCTCGATGGTCGTCACGAACCGCTTCCCCCTCCCGTACAAAGGCGAGTTCGACCCGGCGCACCAGGTCGTCCTGTCAAAGCGGCTTCCCTGGCCGAACATTCCCTCGCTGCTCGTGTTGCCGCTCCTTCACCACGGTCGCCCGCTCGGTACGCTCATTTTAGGCGCCAAGCGCCGTCACGCCTTCGGCGACACCGTTCGGCCGACGCTCGAGGTCCTGGCGAGCCACCTCGCGGTCAGCCTGTCGAACGCGCGCATGGTCCACAAGCTCGAGACCATGGCGACGACCGACGGCCTCACCGGGCTCCTCAACAAGCGAGCGATGCTCGACCAGGCCGCCGCGAAGGTCGCTGCGGCGACGCGCTTCGGCCGCAAGCTCTCGGTCCTCATCACCGACATCGACTGGTTCAAGAAGGTCAACGACACGCACGGCCACGACATCGGTGACGTGGTGATCAAGGGTCTCGCCGACATCCTCGAGAAGACGAAGCGGGCCACTGACGTCGTCGCGCGCTTCGGCGGCGAGGAGTTCGTCATCCTCTGCGAGCAGACCGACGAGGCCGGCGCAGCGCTCCTCGGCGAGCGCATCCGCGAGGAGCTCGAGAAGAAGGTCTTCCACACGCCGTCCGGCCCTCTCTCGGTGACGTGCTCCGTCGGCAGTGCGACGTTTCCCGAGGCCGGTCAGACCTGGGACGAGCTCTTCAAGGCGGCCGACGAGGCGCTCTACTGCTCGAAGCGCACGGGCCGTAACCGGGTCACGGCGTGGGCGCCGGTGTCGATCTCGCGCATCAAAGCCGGCTGATTCGCGCCTCGCGGCAGGCGGGCCTGGACAGCCTCCCCGTGCGTGGTCATCATCCCCGGACCATGAGCGACGACAAGCCGAAGCCGGTCGACGACCTGAAGCAGGGTCTGAACCTCCTCTTCCGTGCGGCCAAGGGCGCCGTCGACCGTATTCCCACCGACAAGATCGAGGAAGCCGTGAGGGACGGCGCGAAGGAAGTTGGCAAGGCCTTCGAGACCGTCGCGACGGAGATCGACAAGGTCGTCACCAACGTCACGACCCGGCCGGGCTCGACCCCGCCGGCGCACGCGCAGCCTCCCGCGGCGACGGCCGCCGAAGGCGAGAAGAAGGACGAGCCGCCGCCGCACTACGACGACGCCTACGCGCCGGAGCCGCCCGCCCCCGGCAAGGGCCCGCGCATCGGCTGAGCGCGGTCCCCCCAGCTCTCGCCGTCGGGGCGC
>JAYSXP010000363.1:0-12778 GCA_043717125.1 Polyangiaceae bacterium
CCGGTGCGGGTGTCCCCCGACGAGTCGGCGGCCTTCGCGATGCCGAAGTCGAGCACCTTCACGTGCCCCTCGTACGTCACCATGACGTTGTGCGGAGACACGTCACGATGGACGACGTTGAGGGGATTGCCGTCGAAGTCTTTCAGCTCGTGCGCGAAGTCGAGGCCGTTGAGCATCTGCGAGATGACGAACAGATGCAGCTTCAGCGGGAGATGCTCTTCGCCAGCGACTGCAGTGGTGAGCCCGCTGTCGGGAGAAGCGTCCGCGCTCTTCACCTTCGCGAGGCGGCGGAGGAGGGCCTCGTGAGATTGCCCGTCGAGGTACTCCATCGCGATGTAGTGATGCTCACCGTCGAAGCCGACCTCCGTCGTGTGCACGACGTTCGGATGATCGATGCGGGCCGAGAGCCGCGCCTCCTCCAGGAACATCCGCAGGAAGTCCGGCTCGGCGGCGAGCGCAGGGCGCAGCCGCTTGATGACGACCAGCTTGTTGAAGCCGCCGGGGCCTTGAACGGCCGCGAGATAGGCGGTGGCCATGCCGCCGCGACCAAGCTCCGCGAGCGGCGTGTACTTCGACTCTGTCATCGGTAGCGTCACGCTACTGGTGCTCGACGGAACTTGCGTTTCCACCTTGAACAACTCCCTCGTCGGCGATCGTACGCGCTTGCAACACCGCGGTGAAGGCGTCGCTCGAAGCTCGATGCAGTCTTTTCACGGCTCGGACAGGGTCGGTGAGTGTGCGCTTCACGCGGGGATCACGTGACCGCGGCGGCGGTCTTCGCGGCGCGGCTCCGAGCGACTGTCGGGTCAGAGCCCGTGCTTGCGGATGAGCCGGTAGATATACGTGCGATCGACGCTGGCCTCGGTGGCGAGCGCCGTCACGTTGCGATCGTGCCTCGTCAACATTTGTTTCAAATACTCGCGCTCGCCATAGTCGATCCACTTCTCCCGGAACGCCTTGAAGTTGCCGGCGAAGTTGAACGAGTTCGTCGCTGTCGGGAGCGGGGTCGCTGCGATAGGCGCGGCGGCGGGAGCTCGCCCGAAGCCGGTCGGATTGAGGCCGACCGCTGACTTCAGATCGGGCAGGATTTCGATGGGCGTGGTCCCGTCGATGTCGTCGTTGTCCTCCGGATCGACGAGCGACGGCAGGCGTCGCGATGCCGGCGGGGGAAGGGTGGCCCGCGTGCGCGGCATCGCGTGTGAGGTCGGCGATTCTTCTTCGCCGAACGCCGTCGCCGTCGTTGATCGCGTCTGAAGCTGGGAGACCTTGTCCTCACCGAGAGCGCGTGCCCGCTCGACAAAGTTTCGCAGCTCGCGGACGTTGCCGCGCCAGGGAAGCTTGGCGAGCTCGGCGGTGAACTCCGCGCTCAACTTCTCTCCCTTGAGAAAGTGGCCCACGAGGAGCTCGATGTCCTCAGGACGCTCGCGCAGCGGCGGCACTTTGACCGGCAAGACGCACATGCGGAAGTAGAGGTCCTCGCGGAACTCACCGCGCGACACCATGGAGAGGAGGTCGCGGTGCGTCGCCGTCACGAAGCGAACGTTGACGGGACGATGAATCGCCTCGCCGATGCGCCGCACCGTCCGCTGCTCGAGGACGCGAAGCAGCTTGGGTTGCATCGTGAGGGGCAGCTCCCCGATCTCGTCGATGAAGACCGTACCGCCGTCCGCGCTCTCGATCGCACCGGCACGCGCCTGCACTGCGCCGGTGAACGCGCCCTTCGTGTGACCGAAGAGCTCGGCGTCCAGAAGGTTCTCGGGGAGCGCCGCACAGTCGACGACCACGAGAGGGCCCTTCGCGCGCCCCGATGCCTCGTGGATCGAGCGCGCGACGACCTCCTTGCCAGTACCCGTCTCGCCGTTGATGAGGATCGAGGCGTCCGTCCGCGCGACGCGCGCGAGCAGCGCAAAGAGCTCTCGCATGACCGCGCTGCGCCCGACCATGTAGTGGAAGGCGTCGTTGGGCCAGAGCTCGACGGGCGCGACGACTGCATTCGCGTAGTCGACGGAGATCGATGTCGTCCCGACGCGAACGTCGCCGTTCTCCCGCAGCAGCGTCTCTCGGATCGAGACGCCGTTGACGACGGTGCCGTTGCGACTCGAGAGATCTCGAACGACGAGGCCATCGGCCTTCGGCTCGAGCTCCGCGTGGATACGCGAGACCGTCGCATCGTCGATGACGAGATCGGCCGCGCCCGCAGCCCCGACGACCATGCGCTTCTGGACGAAGGTGTCATGGGTTCCAGCCGCATCGGTCCAACTGATTCGCGGGAAGCGCCGCTTCGAGAGCACGATTCCCGTGGGCGTCAGTGAGCGCAAAAATGTACCGCTCGAATCGCTCACGTAACCAGGCTAGCAGACAGGGCCCTCGCCTCGCCTCGCCTGGAGTTAGCTGAGCAGGAAGTACGCGATCGGCGCGAAGCCCGCGGCCAGCATGACGGCCATCGCGGCGATGTGTGCCTTGCCGAGCGTGGACACGGGAGGCTGCCGGCGAAGAGCTGAGCCATGAGGCGCCACGGCCGCGGGCGGGAGCATGGTCACGACCAGTCGCAGCGTCGAACCGAGCCCGCGCGGCGCGCTCGAAGCTGTGGTCGCTGCGCTGTCCAGTGCGGGGACTGGCTGCGCGGTCGCGACTCCCACCACGAGCTGCATCTGTACGGGCACGCAGCTGGTCAGCTCCAGCAGGTCGCCGTCCTCTTCGTCGTAGATCTCGAAGAGGTCGGCTTCGTCGAGCGCGGTCGTCATTTCCGCCTTCTTCTTGAGTTGAATTCCGCTCGGCGGCGCCGGTCGCAGCGAAGCGGCGACCGCCGCGGCCGCCGCATCGCTCCTCGCGGTGTCGGACGACATCAGCTCGGCAAGCAGCGACGGGGGAATGGGCCCGACGCGCGTGGCTGCCGCGAACGGATCTTGCCCGCCAGCCGGCGGCGGGGTCGTCGGCATGTCGAAGGCGTCGTCTTCTTCGGAGTAGAAGCGCGGGAGAGCGTTTCGAGCGGTCATGACACGCGATGAAGCAAACTCCGAGCCAGTCGATTCGCCCTCGCAAGTGTCTGATCTTTGCGGAATGTGCGCGCGACCGTGGCCTCCCGGTCTGCGAGGCGTCGCGTGAGCCGCCACACCGGAGGGGGACGACGGGTTGGTACGCCGGCATGTCCCTAGACATGTCCCGCGGCACGAACTGTCCCGAAGGCAAGGGGACACTCCCCAGCGATGCGGCTCACTCCGTGGCGACGACGCCTTCGACGAACTGCGTCGGGTCCATCAGGGTCGCGTCGATCGCGCTGCTCGCTCCCGCCACCTTGACGCAGCGGCCGGGCGAAGTCTCGGTGGAGGAGGGCCCGAGCGTGCGGACGTTCGTGCCGAGCGAGTAGACCGTCGTCGTCTGCGGGCACGTCGCGTTCGGCACGAGGGCGAAGCGCCTCGCGCCGATGCACGAGGGCTGGTTCAGCACGGCGGTCAGCGTCGGAGATTTGCACGCCTCGTCTGTGAAGAAGAGCGCGGCCGTCGAGGCGACCGGAAGGCAGCGCATCTTGCCGTCCGTCGCAACGGCGAAGGTGCAGTCGACGTCACGCTCCGTGTCGTGCCAGCCGGCCGCGAGCGTCTCGCCGTTCGCGGGCCACACCAGGGCGGGAACGAGACGCGAGCCCGCGCTGCTCACGCGCGTCGTCGCCGGGAACGAGGCGGTGACGTCTCGGTGGATGGCATACCGGCCGGTCGTCGCACCAGCACCAGAGCCGATCGATCCTGCCGAAGAGCACGTCGCCGGCGTCGTGCTGGGGCCTGGGCCAGTGTTGTTCGAGTACTGGTAGATCTCCGCGATCCCGTCCGGGCCCGGACCCGTGTAGTCGATGAGCGAATACACGGCACGTCGACCGCCGCAGGTCTCGAACGACGACGCGATCCACAGGTTCGTCTCGGTGCTCTTCGCGCACGGCGTCGAGCCCGGGATGTAGTTCACGAGCGACGGCTTCGTGCACTCCGCGTCGCTGTAGTAGACGGGACCGCTCGGCGCCTCGGGAAGGCAGCGCGTCACGCCGTCGGCCATCAGCTGAAACGTGCAGTCTGCATGTCGTGTCGCGTCCTGGAAGCCGACGTGCTGCCGTGCCCCATCCGTGGCGATGAGTACCTTCTCCGAGACCGGGGCACCTTCGACGACCGTCGCGGTCGCCTCGACGAAGGCCGTCCACGGAACGACCTCCCCGAGCAGGACCTGCGCCGCCGCGGAAGGTGGCGTGCCTTGCTGGACCTGGCAGGAGCCGATGCCGCCGACGTAGACAGGCCCCTTCGCGTCGAGCACCTTACGGAGCTCCGTCGCGACGGGGCCGCAGCCGCCGTCGTACCGGTAGGTGGTGCCGTACTTCGCATCGGCGCTGCAGGGCGTCGCGGCCGTCGCACCGGTCGTGGCCGTCGCCGTCGGGATCGTGCAGGCGGCATCCGAGAAGGTGCCGGACTGACTGGCGACGAGGTTCGCGGGCACACAGCGCGTGTGCCCGACGTCCGCATCCTGGAACGTGCAGTCCTCGTTCCGTTCCATGTCGTGGAAGCCAACGAGCTCTCGTGCGCCTCCACCGTTCAGGAACCTCGCGCGCAGGCGCGTGCCGCTCGCGCCCGCAAGGACGTGAGCGCCGTCGCTGGCGGCGGCCGTCGCGGCCTCCGCGGCGGACGGCGCGTCCTGCGAGGACGAGCAGCCCATGGAAACGACGAAGGAGACGAGGAGGGGAATGGCCGTGAGCGCTCGCACGGCCGCGCGCAATGCACGAGGCGCGCCAGGTGAAATAGGCCCATTTTCACCGCATCCAGAGGCCGAGACCCCGTCACCGCGACCAGGGCTGGCACACATGGCGCACGCGCGCTCGAAGCGCCTTGCAGAGGTCGGAGCAGGTGCTACATCGATTCCGCTGTCGGAT
This sequence comes from Polyangiaceae bacterium, assembly GCA_043717125.1. Taxonomy (GTDB): domain Bacteria; phylum Myxococcota_A; class Polyangia; order Polyangiales; family Polyangiaceae; genus Labilithrix. Next base: position 4,904 of record JAYSXP010000363.1, read on the forward strand.
ACTACGATTCGCCCTACTTCTCGCGGAGTCACCATGAAGCTTGCGTTGATTTTGGGGGTCTGCGGACTCGGGCTGGTGGCTGGCTGTGGCGGCGCCGAGCCGTCGTCGGAAGAGGATCCCACCGAGGCCGGCGAACAGGACCTCGTCTCGAGCAAGGTGACGGTCACGACGAATCCGTCGCCCGTGGTGGTCGGGGCCGTCACGTCGCTCGATGTACGCGTGAAGACCGCGCAAGGCGCGCCGATCACGCAGTTCGACCCTCTGCACACGCAGCCGATGCACCTCATCGCGGTGAGCTCGGATCTCGAAGACTTCATCCATGTCCATCCCGCGCCGCAAGCTGCAGGGAACCTCACGACGAGCGCGACGTTCTCGCGGAGCGAGCCCTACGCGCTCTTCATGGAGTACGACCCCGCGGGTGCGGCTGGCCCGACGCTCAGCCGCGCGCGTGTCGCGCCGGCAGGCTCACACGTGGTGGCCGCGCAGCTGGACCAAGTCGCTGCCTTCGGAGGCTCGACTTCGAAGACGGTGATCGCCGGCGGTACGGCGATCGAGCTCGTCGGATCTCCGGGCGGGATGATCATGCCGAACACGAGCGCGCACCTCGTGTTCCGTTTCCGCAACACGAACGGATCGCCCGTCACCAACTTGACGAACTGGTTGGGCATGCCGGCGCACGGGATCGTCGTCTCGCCGGATCTGAAGACCTTTGTGCACGCGCACGGCGTGGCCGAGTCGGCGACCGGGGGCGATCATGGCGGCCACGGCATGGGCGCGACGACGAGCACGGGGCCGATCGGCATCGACGTCTCGTTGCCGAAGGCGGGCCTCTATAAAATATTCGTACAGTTCCAGAGAGGGACGACCCTCATCACGGCGCCATTCGTTCTGCACGTGATGGCGAGCCACGGAGCGCCGCCACCCCCGCCGCGAACGTGCGCGACCACGACCTGTCCTCATGGGCAGATGTGCATGGTGATGGGCGGCGGACCGATGTGCATGTAGCCGCGCCCGACTCGACAATGGCGACGGAATCCGCGACGCAAGTCCCGCGCCGGAACGGACCGCATGCACCGGGCGTCGGTCGATCACATTGCTCCGTCGGCCCCGGAACGTTCGCGGAAGACGCGATATGCCGCCGTGCCTCCCCTGAGCCACCAAGAACCGCTATCGTCGGGGGGGGGCGGACGATGTGGTGGAGGCAAGACCGATGACGAGGCATGCGTTTGGAGCAATGGCCATCCTGATGGCCTTGCTCGCGATGAGTTGCAGCAGCTCTGACAGCGCGTCGCCGACACCGGCGAGCGGGGACGGCGGGACCGGCCCGCAACGCCTCACCCTCGCGTTCGCCTCGAACTGCGCGCGCTGTCACGGAACGACCGCGACCGGGCAGGACCCGTATCCGGCGCTACCCGGCAGCCTGACCCTCGCGCAATTCACCGCGACCGTGCGCGCCGGCCGGAAGCTCATGCCTTCGTTCACCACGAAGCAGATCACGGACGCCGACATCGCCTCCGACTACGAGTGGATGACGACGAAGCGATGAGCTCGAGTCACCTGGGAGCGAGCCGCGCGATGCGGATCCCTTCGACGTCGACGGCACACGCCAGCAGCGGATAGGCGCCACTCCAGGACGGCGTGCAGGACGCAGAGGTGCGGACGTCCGGAACGAAGTCGCCGCGTCGCCCCGCTCCTTCGAGACCGACCGGCGTGAGTCGTTCGCCGCCCGGTCCGATCGCGACCTCGTCGCTGCGAAGCTCGTTCGTGCGCACGACGTCGAGCTCCGACGTGAGCTCGACGACCACGCCGCGGGTCAGCGCCACGAGGTGTCCCTTCGCCCGCGCCAGCTGCACGCGCTCCGTTCCCGTCGGCACGGTCACGTCGGCCGTCTTGACCGGCCACAGCGACGGTATCGCGAGCTTCACGACGTGGAGTTTCGTTCCCTTCACTTCCGCCGCGTAGAGGTGACCGTCCAAGAACTCGAGGATGTCGTAGCGGCCCCCGACCTCGCGCGATTGTGAGAAAGGGAACGTCGCGACCTGTTCCACGGTCCGGGCGTCGAAGAGCACCACTGCGGTCCGCGGAATCCTGGCCGTGGCGAGGGAGTAGTCGAGGCGCTCGTACGCGACCGCGAGCCACCGACCGTCGGTCTCGAGGGAGATGTTGCGTGCGGGCGGCAGGCCCTCGCCGACCGGGTGGCCGTTGAGGATCGGGAGAGCCGACTTGCCGAGCACCGTGAAACGACCCTTTTCGAGCGTCACCGCGAAGAACAGCTCGGTCTGCGACGCTGCGATGCGAACGTCGGCCGACTTGCCGTTGTCCTCCTTGTTGCTCTCCCGGTAGAGCAGCTCTCCCTCAGAGGTCAGCGGCTGCGCGCTAGCGACGTCCCACTCGAAGAGCGTGGCCTCTCCGCGTCGGGTCTCGTTGCCGAGCACCGCGGCAAAGTACACGGTGCCGGCGGGATGCTGCGCGTCGGCGGCGCGTCCGGGGACGCTGTCGACGATGCTGGAGAAGCGCCGCGAAAGCGAGACCACACGAGGGTCACGAAGATCGGGACGCGCGCTCGCGGCGGGAGTCGAGGAGACGGATGCGCTCGCGATCGTGGTGGCGCCGCCGGCATCGATGGCCCTCGTGCTCGTCTTCCCCTCGCAGGCCACGAGCGCGCAGACCGTGACGAGCGCGAGGACCTTCTTCATTGCGCACCTCGCGGGCGGAAGGCGCCGCCGAAGAGCTCGCCCTGCGGACCCGTCTGCGGGTCGACGTTCAGCGGCAATTCGCGCTGGCCAGAGGGGTACGAGGCCCACGTGAACGTGCTCTCGTCGAAGAGCCACGTGTCGCGGCGGAAACCGCCCACCATGCTGCCTTGCCCTGCGCCCCACGAGGAATCGACTTCGAACGCGTGGAACGGTCCCGCGCTCGCGAGGAACGCCTTGCCCTTGTCACCCGTGGTCGGCGACGCGATCAAGCGCGCGCGCGCCGCGTCGTCGAGCGTCGCGTGCGCGTAGCAGATGACGTTGTGTCCGACGTCGCCACGCTTCGGCGCGTCGAGGTGTATCACGTCGCCCGGTCGAATGTCGGTGATGTCGACCTTCGCAAACCGCTTGTCGTTCGCCATTCCGCTGAAGGCGTCGCCCATCAGGTTCGTCTTGAACGGAGCGCCCGCTGCTCCGTGGGCGTCTGCCGCCGCCTGCTGCGTGTAGCCCGCGCAATCGACGCCGATGCCCCACTCCCACTGCATGCCTCGGATGCGGTTGGCGAGGTCGCGGTGCTCATCGTCCGCGGGAGGAAGCTTGCCGGCGTCGATGAGCGCCTGCGTTACCTTCACGAGCTGCTCCGGCGAGCAGCGACCGTACCGCGCAAGCGCGTCTGCCGCGGTGATCCCGGCCTTTGCGCAGATCCGCGAGAGCTCCGGTGCGTGCGCTTCCATCTTCTTCGCGTTGAAGGACGTGGGTGTGTTCATCCGGAACATCGGCCTTGCGATCATCGAGGCGCCGTCGACCACATAGGGTCCGGAGAAGCGATCGCGGAACGCGTCGAGCTTCTGCTGCATCGCGGCCTCGCTCGCGCTTTGCAGCGTCGGGCTCACGAGCAAAGCGCCGGACGTGGCCGCGTGAGCGGTCCGCGCCGGCACGGCGGGCGCCGCCGCCAACTGCGCGAGAAAGATGTGGTAGTCGGTCGAGATGGGGAGCCGAGCCACGACCTCGTAGCGGCGCGCATCGGAGCGCGCAGCTCCCGGTCCGGCCGGAGTCGATCGTTCGTGCGGAAGGGACTCTTCGGTCGGGCCGAGTTCGGGATGCTCACGGCGACGGTTTCCAACAGGATCCATGGAGCCGTCTATCGACGGCTCGACGCGTCAGTTGCCCGAATTCTCGTGATAAGACCTCGCGATGCGGATCAGCATGGTGGGGTCATGGACGTGCGTTGCCGCCGATCGTCCGTTCAGGACCTGGCTCCGAACGGCACCCGGCCATGTCGGCGTCCACCTCGCGGACGGTCGCTTTGTCGTGCGGCGCGCGGAGGCTGGAGCACCGGAGCTCGCGGCGCTCACGCTCGACGACGGCGCCGTCGTCGCGCTCGACCCTCGAGGTGAGCTCCTCGCCGTGGCCACGGGTTCGCGCCTCGAGCTGCTCGCCATGTCAGGGGCCACACGCGAGCGCGTCGAGCTCGTTCGTGGCCTCGTCGTGAAGGACGTCGAGTTCCGTCCCGACGGCGAGCGGCTCTGGGTCTTCGGCATCCTCGGCGCCACATTCCAGGCCCATGCGTTCGACCGTGACCTCACACCCGCCGGCGCCTACGAGCTCGAGCTGCCGCAGGGACCCTATCCGACGACGATCTGCGTGCACCCCCACGAGGACGCGTTCGTCGTCATCACGAATGAAGACGGTCGTGATCCGGAGGCCACCATCCATCGCATCGGGCTCCGCGCAGAAGGCGGCGCGCTTCGCGTCGTGTTCGACCAGGACGAGATCGATCACCCGTGCGTGGGATTCACGCGAGACGGGAGCGCGATCGTCGGCGTCGATGCGTACAACGGTGTGATGCTCTTCGCCTGGCCGCAGCACGCGTACGTGGCCGGCGCCCCGCCGCCGGACGGCTTCGAGAGCCGCTTCGACGGCGCCGTGGTCGGGGACCACGTGCTCACCGAGCGTCACCGCGCGGACACGACGGACTCGTCGCTGCTGGTGCTTGCGGTACCTTCACTCGCCGAAGAGGGGCAGATCGACTGGTCGGTGCGCGGTGAGTTTGGCACACCCGAGGACGACGCGGGCAACGACCTCGGTCCGTCGCTCGGAGCCGATCGCTTCCTCGAGGTGACCGGGAACGCCGACGCGTGGACCTTGCGCATCTGGCGCCTCGACGCGTGAGCCGGCGGCGTTTTTAGGCTCCAGGGCTCAAGGCTCGACGGGGAGGCCGATCGTGCGCCACAGTGTGCCGCTCGATGCGCGAGACCCTGCTCGACGAGTACGACCGCGCGCTCCCGCTCCTGCGCGCGCGGGGTGAACGCCTTCAGGCCGACCTCGCCGCGCTCCTCGCGGCTGACGAGGGGCTCAAGGTCCACTCGGTCACGCTGCGCATCAAGTCGCGCGCGAGCCTCGCCGCCAAGCTAGCCCGTCCGGACCGGAGCTACGGCTCGCTCTGGTCGGTGACGGATCTGATCGGGCTCCGCGTGATCGTCTACTTCGAGGCCGCGGTCGACACGATCGGCAAGCTGCTCGAGGCGCATCTCCACATCGACTTCGCTCACTCGATCGACAAGCGTCGCCGCGACTCGGGGACGTTCGGCTACCGCTCTCTCCACTACGTCTGCCGCGCCGAGGCTCCCGCAGCCGAGTTGCCCGCGGAGGCGAGCTTCGAGGTGCAGGTGCGCACGGTGCTCGAGCATGCGTGGGCAGAGATCGAGCACGACCTCGGGTACAAATCAGGCGCGGCCGTGCCGGTGACGGTCCAGCGGCGCCTGCAACGTCTCGCCGGGCTGCTCGAGCTGGCCGACCAGGAGTTCGGTGCGATCCGCGACGACCTGCGCGACTACGTGCGCGTGCTGCCCGAGCGGATCGCCGCGGAAGGCGACTCGGTCCTCCTCGACCGTCTCTCGCTCGGAGCTCTGCTCGATTGCGCGGAGGTGCGCGACCTCGATCGCGTGATCGCCGTCGCGCTCGACAAGGATCTCGGCGACGAGCCTTTCTACCCAGACTACCTGCTGAAGATGCTCGCCTCGAGCGGGGTTCGCTCCGTCGGTGAGGCTCGCGCCGGGATCGCGGAGCACGCCGAGCTGATCGCGGCGATGGTGAGGCCTTACTTCGCCTTCGCGTGGCAGGCGTGGCAGCTCTCGCCCGACCAGATGGCTCGCGTCTTCCGCGGCTACTCGCTCTTCTTCCTCGCCCATGCAGAGGTGCTCGCCGCGCCGGCGCTCGGGATCGGAAAGGTCGAGCGCCTGGCGCGCCTCTATCGCGAGCTCGACTATCCCGACGACGAGCGAGCGGCTCAGCGCGTCGCGAGCAAGCTGGTCGATGCCTTCGGAGATCTCGTCACGGCCGCGACGGGTCGTCGACGAGCCCGCACGCCTGCATGAACGCGTAGCAGATGGTCGAGCCGACGAAGCGGAACCCTCGCCTTTCGAGGGCACGGCTCATGGCGTCGGACGCGGGCGTGCTCGCCGGCAGCGAGCTCAGCGAGCGCGGGCGGTCACCTTTGGCACGCCGCGCATCGCGGCCTTCCATCAGGATTCCGCCGCGCGAACCGAGGTTCGCCTACGCTGCAAGCGAGCTCCTCCGATGACCGAACCCGAGACCGAAGAAGGGCCGCGCGCACGAGTCGCGTTCTACGACCACGAACGACGGAATGGTCTCCTCGCCGCTCTTGGCCTCCTGATCGTCGGCTCGCTCGTGATCTGGGCCGTCTATCGCTTCGTCAACTCGTAGGCGGCTCCGAACGGCCTGCGGTCGCCACGTCGTCATGAATCCCGACATCCAGACCATCGCCCTGATTCGCCACTCGCGTTCGAAGGCGAACGACGACCCGGCCGTCTACCTGACGACGCCCGATCACGCGATCTCGCTGTCGCGACCCGACGACGATCCCGAAGCGCTGGCTGCCGGTGATCGTCTCGCGACGCTCGGCCTCGACCCTGCGGAGCTCTGCTCCTGGCGATCACCTTACGTGCGCTGTGTGCAGACAGAGGCGCTCGTCATGCGGCAGGCACTCGGCGACGGGTACGATCGCGTCCTCCGTCGCGACTCGTTCCTCCTTCGCGAGCAGGAGTTCGGCGACTGGGACGGCCTCGGCGAAGCGGAGATGGAGGCGCGCTCCCCCGAACGCTACGCTCGGCGCGCGCGCATGACCGACCACTTCGGTCGCTTCTACTTTCGCTATCCGGCGGGGGAGAGCCGCGCCGACGTCGTCCAGCGCATCTCGGTCTTCCTCGGGAAGCTGCACCGTACGAGCTTTCGGAGGCACGCGCTCTTCCTGCACGGCGTGACCCAGCGCGCGTTCCGCATGGCGTGGTTCAACCGCTCCGTGGACTGGTTCGAGGCCGAGCCGAACCCCGCAAACGCGACGGTGCTTCTCATCGAGCGCGACCCGGCGACCGGCGGGTGGCGCGAGCGGTACCTCGGCGACCCAGGCAGCCAGCTCTAGACTCCCTGCGCTTTTGCCCCTCGAACGGTAAGCTGGGGCAAGAAATGAGCGAGCCCAAGCGCAGGCATCTCGTGTTCGGCCTCGTCGAGGCCTCGCCCCACGGCGACGCCAGCGCGGCCTTCCGCGAGCTCGCCACGTGGATCCAGGAGCATGACGACCTCGACATCGAGCGCAAGAGCTGGCCGTCGTATCGCGCCCTCGCCGAGAGCGTGCGCGCTGGGGAGAGTGACATCGCCTGGCTGCCTCCCGTCGCCTACGCGTGGCTCGCCGAGGCGGTCACTCCGCTCGGGTGCATCCTGCGCGGGAACGCGACGACGTACGCGGCGGCGATCGTCGCCCTCGAGGCCTCGAACCTCCACGTGCCCGCCGATCTCGTGGGCGCGCGCGCCGGGTGGGTCGACCCGTGGAGCGCGGCCGGATACGTCGTTCCGCGGATCGAGCTTGCCCGAGCCGGCGTCGATCCCGCGGCCACGTTCATCAGCGAGAAGTTCTACGGCTCTCATCGCGAGGCGCTCCTCGCGCTCTCACGTGGCGAATGTGACGTCGCAGGCACCTACGCGCGGGCCACGGAGGCCGGGAGCCATGCGAAGGAAGGCGCGTGGTCGGAGCTCGAGGGCGTTCGCGTCCGCGTCCTCGCCACGTGGGGATCGATCCCGAGCGACGTCCTTGCCGTTCGCCGCAACCTTCCACCGGCGGACTACGAACGCGTGCTCGGTGCCCTCAGGCACGCGTGCGGCGACC
>JAYSXP010000364.1:0-4457 GCA_043717125.1 Polyangiaceae bacterium
GGGTGGCCCGAGTACGTGTGACCGGAGGGGATCGCCTTCTGGTCCCAGGTGCCCGCGAGTTTCTCGCGAATCATGATGCCGCCGAGCGGGATGTACGCCGACGTCACGCCCTTCGCGAACGTGATCATGTCCGGCACGATGCCGAACTTCTGCGAGGCGAACGCGGCGCCGGTGCGTCCGAAACCCGTCATGACCTCGTCGCAGATCAGGAGGATGCCGTGCTTCTCCGTCAGCTCGCGGAGCGCCTTGAGGTAGCCGTCAGGATAGACGATGACGCCGTTCGAGCCGACGACCGGCTCGATGAGGATCGCGGCGATGCGCTTCGGGTCCTCGTGAACGAACGTGCGCTCGAGGTGCTCGATCGCGCGGGCCGTCTCCTCCTCGTGGTCCTTCGCCCAGAACGGAGAGCGGTAGGGATACGGCGCGAAGAAGCGCACGATCCCCGGGCCGCCGGGCTCGCCGCCGAAGCGCCGGTCCTCGCCCGTCAGCATGATCGAGGTGCCCGTCGAGCCGTGGAACGAGCGATACGCGGTCAGGATCTTCGTGCGGCCGGTGATCGACCGCGCGAGGCGGACCGCGTCGTCGTTCGACTCGGCGCCCGTCGTGGTGAAGAACGTCCGGCAGCCCTCGCCCTTCCACGGCGAGATGTCGGAGAGCTCGGCGGCGAGCTGGGCGCGCTGCTCGTTGAACAGCCCGGGCGCGGCATAGCAGAGAGCGGCCGCCTGCTCCTGGATGGCCTTCACGACCTTGGGGTGGCCGTGACCGAGGTTCACGGCGATGAGCCCGCTACCAAGATCGAGGTACTTCGTGCCGTCGGCGTCGAACAGGTGCCGCCCCTCGCCGCGGACGATCACGGGCGCCGCGAGCCCTCCCTGGGCCAGCCAAGGGGTGAGGACGTACTTCGCGTGCTTGGCCTGGATCTCTGCGGTGACGCTCATGCGGCTTAGGTTAGATTCTTTTTCATGGCGAAGCATCTGCTCGCGATCGATCAAGGCACCACGGGCTCGACGGCCCTCGTCGTCACGCTCGAAGGTGAGACCCTCGGCAAGAAGAACGTCGAGTTCGCCCAACATTTCCCGCAGCCCGGCTGGGTCGAGCACGACCCCGAGGCGATCTGGACGAGCGTCGGCGCGGCCGTCGGCGGCGCGATCGCGGAGGCCGGCATCGACGCCAAGGACATCGCGGCGATCGGGATCACGAACCAGCGCGAGACGACGCTCGTCTGGGACCGCGCGACGGGCAAGCCCATCTTCAACGCGATCGTCTGGCAGGATCGCCGGACGGCCGCGGAGTGCGACCGGCTGAAGGCCACCGGGGCCGAGGCGCTCGTGCGCGACCGCACCGGCCTCGTCATCGACGCGTATTTCTCCGGGACGAAGGTAGCGTGGATCCTGGATCACGCGGCTCCGCGCGCCCGCGCGCGCGCCGAGAAGGGTGAGCTCGCCTTCGGGACGATCGACACGTTCCTCATCCATCGGCTGACCAGCGGCGGCGTGCACGCGACGGACGTAACGAACGCCTCGCGCACGCTGCTCATGGACCTCACCAAGCTCGCCTGGGACGACGAGATGCTCGCGATGTTCAAGGTGCCGCGTGCGGTGCTGCCGAAGATCGTGCCCAGCGCCGGCCACATCGCGACCACCAAGGGCGCCGGGTTCTTGCCGGATGGAATTCCGATCACGGGGATCGCCGGCGATCAGCAGGCCGCGCTCTTCGGCCAGGCCTGCTTTGCCGAGGGCGACGTGAAGTGCACCTACGGCACTGGCGCGTTCGCGCTCATGAACGTCGGGGCGACGCCGACGAAGAGCAAGCACGGGCTCGTCACCACCGTCGCCTGGCAGATCGACGGCAAGACGACCTATGCGCTCGAGGGGAGCGCGTTCATCGCGGGCGCCGCGGTGCAGTGGCTCCGCGACGGCCTCGGGATCGTGAAGAGCGCCGCCGACATCGAAGCTCTGGCGCGGAAGGTCGAGTCGTCCGAGGGCGTCGCCTTCGTGCCCGCGCTCGCCGGCCTCGGTGCGCCGTACTGGGATCAGGGGGCGCGCGGGACCATCACCGGGATCACGCGCGGGACGACAGCCGCGCACATCGCGCGTGCGACGCTCGAGGGCATCGCCTTCGAGGTCTGGGACCTCGTCCGCGCGATGACCGCGGATGCCGGTCGCCCGCTCAACAGCATGAAGATCGACGGCGGAGCCTCGCGCAACGATCTGCTGGCGCAGTTCCAGGCAGACGTGGCTGCGGTCGAGGTCGTTCGCCCGACCGAGATCGAGTCCACCGGCCGCGGTGCGGCCATGCTCGCGGGCGTCGGGGCCGGCCTTGCGGACCTCGGCACGGCAGCCCGGATGGTGAAGCTGGACCGGAGCTTCCGACCCGCAATTTCTGCGGCCGATCGCGCTGCGCATCTTCGTCGCTGGGAGCAGGCGATCGCGCGGACGCGCAGCTCGCTCGCCACGCCACCGCAGGGCGGCGAGTAGCATCCTCACCGACACAACCCGGAGGCTGCGCTTCCGTGGAGCGCGCCGTCGTGCGAACCTGATGGCTCGCTGTTCGCTTCGCCTGCATCCGCTACGAACCTTCTACTTGCACTAACCTTTCGCTCAGCCCTCGGCCTTCGCCGTCCAGCCCACGGTGGTGTGTCCGAATCTCGACACGCGTTCGCTTGGCAAGCCCGGCCTTGCCTTCTGAAGGGAGAAACAATCATGACTGAGGTCCGTCATCCGACGGCGCCAATCCGCGATGTCCCCGTGGACTGGGAGGCGCTCGAGGATGCGTTCGAGAACAATGCACCTGAGGTGCATAGCTACCTTCATCTGACGACCGGCGAAGTGCTGCGTGTCGTCGATGGCGTCGCCGATCCGCAGATGCATTCGCGGATCAGCTCCGACCCGAACTACCTCCGGATCGACCCTGTCTCGTCGCGCGAGCAGTACCGGTGGATGGAGCGCTTCATCCCGATGGTCGACGAGGGCGAGCTCAAGACGAAGCTCTCCCAGGCGATCGACGGCAAGGGCGCATTTCGTCGCTTCAAGGACGCGCTCATGTCCTTCGCCGCGGATCGCGAGCGCTGGTTCACCTTCCGGAGCGAGCGGCTGCGCACGTTCATGGAGGCGTGGCTGAGCGCGCACGCGATCAAGGCGGTGCCGCGTCCGACCTGGGGTGACGGTCCGCCGTCGGCCGAGGAGCCGGCGCCCGACAGCCTCATTCCGATGAGCCAACCGAAGCTCGACTCTCTCGACAGCGAGCGCGACGACGGGCAGGCGCCAAAGTCGCAGAGCGGGCGCCGCCAGCGCAACGCCGACACGCTTCGCGCCGCGCTGAAGGACCTCGGCGACGCGCTCGGCCCGCGCGAGCTCGATCTGCTCGTCGCATTTGCGGAGTTCCTCAAGGCGCGCCGCGCCGCGAGGGGATTCGCCCATCACCACGAGCACATGCTTCAGGAGCGCGAGGCCGCCGTGGCTTCGCAGCGGGGCTCGCGCGTCAGCGAGACCACGGTGAAGGTGGACGGGATCCCGGCTGATGACAAGGAAAGCGGAACGTCATAGGCCGTGTAGGCTGAGCGCGTGGAGACGATGACGAAGCGTCCGCGTCGTGGACCGAGCTCGAGCCCCTTCGGGCTCGCGCTCGCTTTGGTGTGGTTCGCGGGGAGCGCGCATGCGCAGACCTCCGTCGTCGCCGATCGCGTTGCGGTGCGGTGGTTCTCCGCGGAGACGGGCGGCGCCGCGCGGCCGCGCTTCGTCACGGAGCGCGAGCTCGGCCTCTTTGCACGCATCGAGGCGCTCGCCGAGCAGGTGCCGGTCGAGGCCGACATCTATCCGGAGCGCTATGCGCGCGCCGCCGTGGATCGCCTCGTCGCGCGCGCGATGCTCGCGAGCCTCCTCGTCCAACGCGGCAGCGAGCCCCCCGATCTGCCTCGGCTCGCCCTCGATGCGCGCGCGGAGCTCGCCGACCGCATTGGAGGCCCCGCGGTCCTCGACGACGCCATGCAACGCGAGGGGATCGAGGAGAGCGAACTGCTCGCGTTCCTCCGCGATCAGGTGCGTGCGACCTGGTACGTCGACAAGGCCGTCACTCCGGTGATCTCTGTCTCCGAGGATTCGCTGCGCGAGGCGTTTCGCAGCGCCCTTCATCCGTTCAAGAACCAGAAGTTCGAGGATGCTCGCCCCCGCCTCCGCCGCTGGCTGGTGACCGAGCGCATGCGCGCTGCCGAGCTCGAGTTCTTGCAAGGTGCTCGCACGCGCATCAAGGTCGCGACCGTCGCTCCCGTTCCCGTTCCCGCCCCCGTTCCCGTTCCCGTTCCCGTTCCCGTTCCCGTTCGATGAGCGCCTCCGCCGATACTCGAAAAGTCGTCATCGCCGCGCTCGCCGGCAACCTGGCGATCGCGACGTGCAAGTTTGGCGCGGCGTTCATGTCGGGCTCGACCGCGACGCTCGCCGAGGCGGTGCACAGCCTCGCCG
>JAYSXP010000365.1:0-4436 GCA_043717125.1 Polyangiaceae bacterium
GCGCGGGTCGGCGGAATCGTGCGGGGACGAGCGGAGGAGTACGTCGCGCTCGACTGCCCGGACGACTCACCGACGCGCAGCACGTTCGCCGGCGCGGGACCGTCGGCTTCGAGGCTGTCGAGGAGATCGTCCGATCCTTTCTCGACCGCCGGTCCCGACGAAAGCTCCTCGTAGTCGACCGGATCGCCGAGCGCGGCGTGGAGCGCGTCGAAGTCAACCGGCGCCGCAACGTCGTCCGCCACGGTCGCGGCCGCTGCGGGGCTCGCCCCGGAGGCCTTACCGAGCCCCGGTTCGGTCCCGGCCCGCTTCGGGTTGCGATCGGTGTCCTCTCGCTCGGCTCCCATCCTTCCGGGAAAAGCCTAACACCGCTTGCCCACACTGCGCATCATCGAGTCGGAAACCCCTATTCGAAGCCGACATCCTCAGGCCGGGGGCCGCTGCCCGCAGCGGGTCGAGCCGGCTTTGCCGCGGGGCTTGTCGGGGCGGTGTGGGTGCTCGCCGCGGAGGCCGGATGGGGCGTCGCAGGACGGGTGGTCGCGGCGGCCGCCGCAGCCGCGATGGGCGCCACGGGCTGAAGCACCGGTCCGCTCGGCGCCGCGGCGGAGGCTACGGTCGTCGCTGCCCCGGCCGCGATCGTCGTCGGTTCGGCGGGACTCGCGGCGGGCGGCGGCGCGGCCACCACGACCGGGCGCTTCGCCCACGGCTTCGTCACGAGCAGCGCCGCCCCTCCGACGAGGAGGACCGCGAACACCGCGGCGGCGACCAGCGGGACCAAGACACCACGCTCGGGCGGACGCGTGCGCGCTTCGCCCGAGACGGGGCCGGTCCCTCCGCTCCCGGTCGAGAACCCGTGCCCGCGCGGGAACACGATCTCCTGGTTGGCCGCATCGTGCGGCACGCCGCTGGTCGGCGGCACCACGAGCGGCGAGCGCTGCGCGAGCGCCGCGCGAACCGCGTCGTCCTGGGGCGCGAAGACGGGGCCGTCATCGATGGCGGTGCCGTTCATCGCAAGGCGCTGCGTGGACCCGAAGCCGCTGCTCGCGCGCGTCTCGGCTGCGCGATCGACGTTCGGCTTCGACCCGGAGCCGGAGCCCGCGCGCGCGGCGGCCGCGATCGCTCGACCGGACTCGCCGCCAGATTCGCTGAGGAGCGTCGGAGCGACGCCCATCGCGGTCGGCCCGTGCGGCAACGCCGCGGCGACGCCGGACCGCGACGCCCCGTGCCGCACGGTGGGTGGGAGCTGCCCTGCCTGCGCGAGAGCCGAGGGCGGGATCATGCCGACGTCGGTGCGAGCGCCGGACATCGGGCCCGACGGCGCCGAAGACTCCGTACCCGCGAGCGGATCGGCGGCCATGGTGTTCGGCGCCGCGGACGTGAGCATGTTGATGGCCGTGACTGATTTCGGAGCGGCCTCGTCGTCGCGCAACATGCGCCGGAGGTCGCTCGCGAACGAGAAGCAGTCGCGCGGCCGCTCATGAGGGGCCTTGGCGAGCGACGACATCACGAGCCTCTCGAGCGGCGCGTGCACGGCGACGAACTGCGAGAGAGGTGGCGGCGGCCGCTGCGCGTGAGCCGCGCCGATGGCATACGCATCGCCGACGTCGTCGAACGGACCGCGACCCGCGAGCATCTCGTAAAGGACGAGACCGATCGAATAGATGTCGGTGGCCGGTCCGAGCTCGCCGCCCGAGACCTGCTCCGGCGACGCGTAGCGCAGCGTGCCGATGAACTTGCCTTGCGTGTGGCTCGCCTTGCGATCGAGCAGGCGCATGATCCCGAAGTCGAGCAGCTTCGTGGTCGTGGTGCCGTTCGCGTTGCGATGCAGGAAGATGTTGTCGGGCTTCACGTCGCGGTGGATGACGGAGTTCTCGTGCGCATGCTCGAGCGCATCGAGCACGTCGATCGCAATCCGGTAGCAGTGCGCGAGCTCGAGTGAGCCCTTCTTCTCGATGACGACGCGGAGGTTCTGCCCGTTGAGCCGCTCCATCACGTAGAACGGCATGCGGGCGGCGTCGGTCGTCATCCCTGCGGTGACGACATCGACGATGTTCGGATGCTGGAGCTTCGCGAGCGCGCGCGCTTCCGCCACCATGCGCTTCGCGAGGTCCTCGCGCGAGACGAGCTGCGGGTGCAGCGTCTTCAGGACGTAGCGCTTGCCGACGGTGACGTCCTCGACGTCATACACGGAGCCCATCCCGCCGGTCGCCAGGTGGCGCACGACGCGGTAGACGGTGCCCGCCAGCTGCTGGCCGGGGGCATATTGGACGGGGTCCCCCACGGCGGAGATTTTCGCAGGCTGAGGGGTGGGCGTCCAGAGGCAGTTGCGGGTCCGGCCGGAGGATCGGCTTTCCGCTAGCTCACCACGACTTCCAGGGCGCTTTTCCCGAGTTCCAGAGCGTCTCGAGGAGCTTCAGCTCGCGCACGGTGTCGACGCACTGCCAGAACTCCTCGTGCCGGTAGGCCATGAGCTGGCCCTCCCGCGCGAGCTCTTCGAGCCCGTCGGCTTCGAGGATCGCCTTGTCGCCGTCGAGGTACTTCAAGATCCCCGGCTCGAGGACCATGAAGCCGCCGTTGATCCAGCCTTCACCGATCTGTGGCTTCTCGGTGAACTCCTTGATGCGATCGCCTTCAAACACGAGGCCGCCGAAGCGGGCGGGAGGTCGCACGGCGGTTACCGTGGCGAGCTTGCCGTGCGCCTTGTGGAACGCGAGCAGCTTGCGGAGATCGACGTTCGAGAGGCCGTCGCCGTAGGTCAGCAGGAACGTGCCGTCGCCGACGATGTCGGCAAGCCGCTTCACGCGCCCGCCGGTCATCGTCGACTCGCCGGTGTCCATCAGGTGCACTGTCCAGTCGTCGTGCGCGTCGCTGTCGTGGGACGTGACGGCGCCGTCCTTGAGGCGGACCGTCTTGCTGCCAGCGAGCGCGTGGTATTCGAGGAACCACCGCTTGATGAAGTCGCCCTTGTAGCCGAGCGCCACCACGAACTCGTGGAAGCCGAAGCTCGCGAAGTGCTTCATCAGGTGCCATAGGAGCGGGCGACCGCCGACCTCGACCATCGGCTTGGGGCGCACCTCGGTGTGTTCCGCGAGGCGCGTACCCATGCCACCCGCGAGGATGACGACCTTCTCCTTCATCGCCGCCACCGAAGCGCTCATCGAACGGTCACCTTGGGTACGGGGACGATGAACTTTCCGCCCGCCTCACGGTAGGCGCTCTGTTGCGCGAGGATCTCCTCGGCGAAGTTCCACGTCAGGAGCACGCAGTAGTCGGGACGGCGCGCGAGCAGCTCCTCGGCGGAGACGATCGGGATGCCGACGCCGGGCATGAGGCGCCCCTGCTTGTGCGTGCTGCGGTCGGCGACGAAGTCGATGACGTTGGCCCCGATGCCGAAGTGGTTCAGCAGCGTGCTCCCCTTCGCGGCGGCGCCGTACGCGGCGATGCTCTTGCCCTCGGCCTTGAGCTTCGCGAGAAGCGTGACGAGCTCCTCCTTCAAGCCGCCGACGCGCGCGGCGAACGCGAGATACGGCTCGGGGCGGGTCACGCCCCAGGCTCTCTCCTCAGCGAGAAGCGTCGTGACGGCCACGCTCGCCTTCGTGACACCGGCGCGCTGGAGGAACACGCGCACCGAGCCGCCGTGGATCGCGAGCTGTTCGACGTCGGTGATCTCGAGGCCGACGCTCCTCGCGACCGCGCCGAGCGCCGTGATCGACCAGTAGAAGAGATGCTCGTGGTAGATCGTGTCGAACTCGCAGTGGTCGAGCATCGGCTTGACGTACGGGGTCTCCATCACGAAGACGCCGTCGTCCTTCAGGAGCGAGTGGGCGCCCGTGAGGACTCCGCGGATGTCCGGCACGTGAGCCATGACGTTGTTGGCGTGGATGACGTCGGCGCGGGTGCCCTTGGCAGCGAGCTCTTTGCCGAGCTCCTTGCCGAAGAACTCCACGATGGTGTGGACGCCGTTCTTCTCCGCGACGACGGCGACGTTGCGCGCGGGCTCGATGCCGAGCACCGGGACGCCGTGACCGACGTAGTTCTTGAGCAGGTAGCCGTCGTTGCTGGCGATCTCGGCGGCGAGGCTCGAGGGCCCGAGGTCCCTCTCCTTCACGATGCGGTCGGCGATCGTCTTCGCGTGTTTCAGCATCGTTTCCGAGAACGACGAGAAGTAGCGGTAGTCCCGGAACATGATCTCGGGCGGGACCGTCTCGGTGATCTGGAGGAGAGCGCAGCCCTCGCAGAGTACGAGGTCGAGCGGGAAGCGCGGCTCAGGCTCAGCGCGGCGCGCCGGCTCGACCAGCGAGTTCGCGAGCGGCGTCGTGCCGAGCGAGAGCACGGTCGTGAGCTTCGTACCGTCGCAGGCGCGACACGCGGTGATGGTGCTCATGCGCCGAGGGACTCCCGGTACCAGGCGATCGTGCGCGCCAGGCCCTCGTCGAGCG
>JAYSXP010000366.1:0-1423 GCA_043717125.1 Polyangiaceae bacterium
GCAATTGAATACCCGCTCATTGAGAGGCATCTTTTGTCTGTGACCGCAACTAGAGCAAGTCTGGCTGGTATAAGCCGGATTTACTTTAATGAATGTCCTACCACGCCCCTTTGGGGTGTCTTCCGCTTTACAGGGCAACATGCTAAAGAAACTCGACCAGGCCGCGTCACCGATGCTTTGCCCAAATGGGTACTAGCTGTAGCAAGGCAGTGGTTATGCAACATCCGGTTCACGTTCAAATCTTCAACGGCTATCAAGCCGAATTGGTTGATAATTCTGCGGCTGTGCTGGTGAAAGAAGTTAGTTCTACGCCACAGGTTACGCTCATGAACTCTGGCTACAATCTTACGTTTAGCCTTGCGCTCCGGCGTACCCTTTTCAGCTTTGGCAAGTTTCTTTTGATCTGTGGCAAGAGCCTTTTCTTCTTCTCTAAAGAAACGAGGGTTTTCAATCTCCTGACCGTCCGAAAGAGTAGCAAAGGTTTTAAGGCCAACGTCAATACCAACCTGAGTTGGGGTAGTGGGCAAAACCTGTGGTTCAACCCCTTCGCAGCTAAAGCAGACATACCACTTGCCGGTGCTAGAACGGGTGAGAGTAGCAGTCTTGGGCTTGCCCTTGATTGGGCGGTGAAGTTTAACTTTGACATGGCCTACTTTACTAACAACCAGGATGTCGCCTTCCAGTTTAATGCCGGAAGGGGCTTGTGGGAAAGTTACCGAGTCATAGCGCCCGTAACCCTTAAAGCGGGGATAACCAGGCTTTTCACCGGATTTAATTCTACGAAAAAAGGCTTGCATGGCAAGTTCAAGTCTAACCGCTACATTCTGCAAGACCTGAGAATGAACGTTACTGAGAGTTGGCCTTACAAGTTTAAGAGCGGGGAGTTCGGCTTGCTGGTCGTACATGCCAGGGGCTTTGCCAGACTCTTCAAAGCAGGTTTTACGCTGGTTAAGCCAGTGGTTGTACAGCCAGCGGCAATCTTCAAGCTGCTGGTCAAGCAAGGTGGTTTGCCTTGTGGAAGGCCATATTCGGTATTTGAAGGTCTTTCTCATAAGAACATTATATCAAGATTTACACAATATTGCAAGGTTAATGTAAATCTTCGTTGGTATAACTTTGCAAGCATAGAAAGGAGTGCCTTACACCTCTTGCGGGTGGGCTTTAGCCTATCCCCACAGCTAAAGCATGGGGCATTACGGCACATTTGGTAAAATAGAAGGGCAAGAGCAGCATAACTTAGAATTATTTTTTAACAAATATAGGTGAGCCAGGGGGAAAGGAAAAATAGAAAGGAGGAGGATTGCGGGAAAATATAAAGTATTATGAAAAGAAAAAAGCCGCAGCGGCCTATCTTCGCGAGCCTCTGCAGGCTAACTATTGTCAGCGCTATAACGTTTCACTGCCAGGTTCGGGATGGATCTGG
>JAYSXP010000367.1:0-12714 GCA_043717125.1 Polyangiaceae bacterium
AGGACGAAAAGGCCGAGGGAAACAGGCGCGTAGCCGAGTACGCGCGCCTCTTCGACCTCGGCCGCGGTCAGGCCGCCCTCCGGGCCGATCGCGAACACGATAGGAGCGCCGCGCGAGAGCGCAGCTCGGAGGAGGGGAGCGAGCGGCTCCGTCGCGTTCTCCCAGAGGCAGAACTTCGCCGCGGACTCGTCGCTCGCGTCGCTCGCGAGCGTGAGCGCCTCGCGCCAGCCGAGCACGCCGTCGACGACGGGTGGGTCGGCGCGACCGCACTGGCGCGCGGCCTGTTCGGCGATGCGCCGCCAGCGTTCGACCTTCGTGCCGGCGCGCTCGCCGTCGAGCTTCGCGACTGCACGCGTCGTGCGCGCGATCACGATGCGCGTCGTGCCGAGCTCGGTGGCATCACGGACGACCCCGTCGACCTTGTCACCCTTCGCGAGCCCGTAGACGAGCGCTACGGGCGTCTCGGCGACCACGCTCGCCGCGTGACACTCGCCAATCGTCACGCGCGCCGCGCTCGCGCTCGCCTCGAGGATCGTTGCCTCCGCTTCGGTACGCGACCCAGGGTCGAACGCCACGAAGCGCTCGCCGTCACGCAGGCGGAGCACGCGACAGAGATATTGCGACGACTCGGCCGAGAGCGTGCGCTCGCCCGATTCCAGCTTCGCGACTGGAGCGCGGACGCTCATCCCGCCTTGCGCAGCGCGAGGAGCACCCACTCGCCGAGCGCTGGTGAATCGAGCAGCTCCATGTCGGGGTAGGCGGCGCGGACGTCGTCCCTCTGCGGGACGAGGATGCCCGAGAGGAGGAGCAGGCCGCCAGGCGCGACGCGACGCTGCAGGTCGGCGGCCATCGGGATGAGGATGCGCGCCTCGATGTTCGCGAGGACGAGCGGCGCCTGGAGATCGAGCGCGGCTATGTCGGTCGTGCTGGCGTCGACGCGGTCGGTCAGCGCGTTGCGCGCTGCGTTCTCGCGCGTCACGTCGATCGCTTCCGGATCGTTGTCGATCGCGACGGCACGCGCGGCGCCGAGCGCGAGCGCCGCGAGCGCCAGGATCCCGCTGCCGCAACCTACGTCGATCACGAGCTTGCCCTGCACCTCGGACGCATGCGCGCGGATCGCGCGGGCGACGAGGCGGGTCGTCTCGTGGAGGCCGGTGCCGAAAGCACGACCCGGCTCGAGCTCGAGGACCTTCTCGCCGGCCTTCGCCTCGTACGGCTCCCACGGCGGGCGCACGACGAGGCCCTCGGCGATTGCGTAGGGCTTGTAGTGCTCCTTCCACGCGTCGCGCCAGGCATCGCCGACGACCTCCTCGTAGCGAGGGACGCTCGATGGGAGGGTGGCATCGAGCTCGACGATCGCGGCTTCGGCGTCCTCGCGGTTCGAGAACGCGGCGACGAGCGTGACCTTGCCGCTCGCGGTGTTCTTCACGAGGGTCGTCTCGTCGCGCTCCTCGACACCCTCGGCGCCGAGCTCGAAGAGAAGCGCGCTCGTCTCGTCGACGTCGTCAGGGCCGACGTCGACGTGCACGAACGGATAACGCGGCTCGCCCATCAGCGTGACGATTCGCCGACGCTGACGCTCACGATCGACGTGCCGCGACCGGCGGCGCTGCTGCTGCTCGACGACTTGAAGAGGCCCGCGAGCGCAAGGACGCCGACGATGGCCGCCGCGCCGAGCACGCCGCCGCCGATCGCGACGGGAAGGACCCAGCCCTTGGAGGACGCCTCGGGGACGGCGATGCGGAGCGGCGAGCTCGCGTCACCGCGGCTCGCGATGACGCTCCCGCTGCCGTCGAGGACCTCGAAGTAGTAGTCGACGAGGGGCGGCTTAATCGCCGCCGCTGGGATCGTCGCGTGCACGGCGGCTGCGTCGACCTCCGCGAGGGCGTCGGCGAAGTCGCCCTTGCTGCCGGAGCGGTAATAGAGCTTCACGCTGCCGGTTCGTCCGTCGGGATCGTCGAGGCGCGCGCGGAGATCGACCGTCGTGCCGGCCTCGACCTGCGTGGGCGAGCCGTGCTTGAGGACGACGGGCTTTTGCGTCGGCTCCTCCTTCACGATCCCGGGTCGCCCTTCGGCCTCCCACTTCGCGCGGGCTTGCGCGAAGAAGTCACGGAAGCGCGGCGACTCCTTGGCAGGGATCTCGTACTCCGGCTGCTGGACGAGGAGACCGCGCACGGCGTTCTCGGCCTCGTCCTTGCGGCCGAGCGTGATGTAGTCGAGCGCGAGGAGCCGGTAAATCTCCACCTGCTGTGCCGGTGTATTGCTTGGGCGGAGCAGCGCCGCCGAGAGCGTCTGGATCGACTCCTCGTACTGCTGCTCCTCGAACTGGGCCTGGCCCTTCTGGATCAGGTCGACGGGCTTCGCGGCGGGCTTCGCGGGAGCGGACTGCGCCTTCACGGGAGCCTTGGGTGCCGGCGGACCGATCTGCGCGAACGCAGGGCTCGAGACCGCGACCATGTGCAGCGCGGCGACGAGAGCGAGGCTGCGCGCGCGCCTTCCGGGTTCGCGAACGGTACGACAGGCCTTCGTCATCGGGCCGGACAGTAGCGTTTTCAGTGCCCTCAGGTCGAGCGATTCGGGCCTCCACGGGCTGCCACGGTACGTGCGGCCGGCGCGAACCAGACGCGTGCGGCGGGCTCCGCGACCAGCAACGCGCGGCGCGCCGCGACCACCCGTGGGATCCGCTGGCCGCTCGCGAGGACCATCGCCGTGAGGCAGCCGCCGTAGACACATCCGGTGTCGAGCCCCGTCGCCCAGCGATGAAGCTGGAGGCCGGGCGCGGCGTTGTGGCCGAAGACGACCTGGGGAGGCCCGTCGTACGCCGCGCCCCAGAGCACGTTCGTTGGCCTGGCTCGCCCGCGGCCGCGCTCCTTGCCCGGCACACGCACCGTGCGAATGCGCATCAACGTCTGCGGTGATTGTTCCTCGAAGGCGACACCGGGGAGGAGGCCGGCGTGCACCACGCGCGCGCCGTGCTCGGGCAGGTCGAGGAAGAGCGGCGACGTCTCGAGCAGCGTCCAGTCGACCGGGCGCAGCGAGCGCGCGATGTCGCGGTGCATCTTCCCGATGGGCGGCTTGGCGGCGGCCTCGCCGTGCATCCACTCCTGCCGCGCGCGTCGCCAGTCGAGCAGCTTCTGCTCGTGGTTCCCGCGGACGACGATGGCTCCTGTCCTGCGAGCGACGTCGAGGACTCCGAGCGAATCCGGTCCGCGTGCGACGAGATCACCCACGAAGACGAGGCGATCGCCGCTCGTGAACGCGACGCGATCGAGCAGCCCTTCGAGCTCGGACCGACACCCGTGGACGTCGCCTACGATGATGGTGCGCACGACGTGGGTCAGCTTGCCACGCGCAGCCCCTCCGTGCAGCCCCTCCGTGCAGCTCTCGTCGTCGATGGTGGTCGTGTCTCCTCGCTCCGCGGCGGTACAAACGCGGTTTCGCCCGCCGGTGTTCGCTGCATACAGCTCTGGCACCTTCAGGTGAATGGCGGTTTCAAAAAACCCTCGCGCGGGTACGAGGCGTAACGGACGCTCGAACCTAGAGGCGCCACATCTTTTCGTCGTCGAGCTTTGCGCGCTTCGGGATCACGACCAGGCCGTTTTCCGTGACGAAGAAGCGCTTGCGGTCGGCCTCGAGGTTGAAGCCGACCTCCACGTTCGCGGGCACCTCGACGTCCTTGTCGATGATGCAGCGGCGGATCTTCGCGTGCCGACCGATGCGAACGCGCTCGAAGAGGACGGACTCCTCGACCTCGCTGAACGAGTTGATGCGGCAGCCGACGGAGAGGACGCTCCGATGGATGCGGCCTCCGGAGATGATGCAGCCGTGGCTGACCATCGAGTCCGTCGCGATACCGACGCGCGCGTGGGCCTCGTCGCGGAAGACGAACTTGGCGGGCGGGTCGTGGGTCACACCGGTGCGGATAGGCCAGCGCTCGTTGTAGAGGTTGAAGAGCGGATGGATCGAGATGAGGTCCATCTGCGCGTCCCAGTACGCTTCGATCGTACCGATGTCGCGCCAGTAGGCGTGGCCGCGCGGCTCCTCGCCGGGAACGAGGTTCTTGTTGAAGTCGTAAACGAAGACGTCCTGACCGTCTGCGACCATGCGCGGGAGGATGTCGTGACCGAAGTCGTGCTTGCTGTTCTCGACGCCGGCGTCGCGGTGGAGCTCGCGCATCAAGTCTTCGGTGCGGAAGACGTAGTTGCCCATCGACGCGAGGCACATGTCGTCCGAGCCCGGCATGGTCGGCGGGTTCTGGACCTTCTCGTGGAAGGCGATGATGCGTCCCTCGGAGTCGATCTCGAGGACGCCGAAGTCGCGGGCCTCCTTGCGGGGCACCGGGATGGCGGCGACCGTCGCGGCGGCGTCGCGCGCGTAGTGCGCTTGAATCATCTGGCGAACGTCCTTCTTGTAGACGTGGTCGCCGCCGAAGATGCAGACGATCTCGGGCTTCTCGTCGGTGATGACGTGCTGGCACTGGTAGACGGCGTCGGCCGAACCCTTGAACCAGGAGAGGCCCGTGCGCTGCTGGGCGGGGATCGCCTCGATGAACTGATCGAGGATCGGCGAGAGGCGCCACACGCGCGCGATGTGCTCCTCGAGCGATGCGCTCTTGTACTGCGTGAGGATCTTGATCCGGGATAGTCCCGAGTTGACGAAGTTCGAGAGGACGATGTCGATGATGCGATAACGCCCGGCGAACGGGACCGCGGGCTTCGCGCGGTCGAGTGTCAGCGGGTACAGGCGCTTGCCCTCGCCACCGGCGAGGATCATCACGAGGACCTGACTCGGATCGTAGTTGACCCCCTGGGGCGGCATCGTGGCCGTCGAGGATAAGCCAACGCGCGCACGTCGCGGTAGAATCTCGACGTGAGGGAAACCCGGCCTGCCGATTCGCGTCACCCGCGCCCGGTCACCGCTTCTGCGGCACGCGTGCTCGCGGTCGCGGCCGACCGGGCTGCGCAAGGCGTGCGCGGCGCGATGGCGACGGTGCTGGAGCGCCATGGCTCGGCACCAGGTACGGCGGGGCAGAAGCTCTATCTCGCCGCGGATGGTACGTGTGTCGGGACCGTGGGCGGCGGGGCCATCGAGCACGCGACCCTCGAGGCGCTCTCGGGCGTCGTGGCGGACCCGCTCGCGAAGCACCAGGTTCGGACGTTCAAGCTCGGGGCCGAGCTCGGGATGTGCTGTGGAGGGCAAATCGAGATGCTGGTCGAGCCGATCGAGGGGGTGTTGCCGTGCCTGATCGTCGGGGGAGGCCACATCGCGAGCGCGGTTGCTCCTCTCCTCGTGAAGGTGGGGTTCGCGGTGACGATCGTGGATGCGCGGGAGGGCTGGGGCGACGAGGATCGCATCCCGGGAGTGACCTGCGTGGTCGGCGACGTCGACGACGTCGGCAAGGAGGTCGACCCGCGCGGGGTATGCCTCGTCATGACGCATGACCACGCGCTGGACCAGATCGCGATTGAATGGGCATTGAAGCGAGGCTTTGCCTTCGTCGGCGGTGTGGGGAGCCGCGCCAAGGCCGAGCGCACGCGACAGCGGCTCCTTGCAAAGGGCTTTTCGGAGGCGGATCGCGCGCGCGTGCGGATGCCGCTCGGGGTCGACATCGGCGCGCGCCTGCCGGACGAGATCGCGGTGTCGATCGCGGCGGAGATGGTCGCGTGGCGAAAGAGGCCGCTTGAGGTAGCTTGAGAAGACCATGTCTGCGCCCATCCCCTTCGACGCGAAGCATCCGCATGCGCTTGCGATGTACTGCTCCGACGGGCGCTTCACGGAGGCCGTCGAAGGGCTGCTCCGGGACCTCGGTCACGCGCGGCTCGACACGCTGACGATCCCAGGTGGCCCTGCGCTCCTCGACATGACCTCGTCGGGCTTGAGCGCCGTCGACGTGATGCGCGAGGCCGCGACGTTCTTGATCCGCGGCCATGCGATCAAGCAGGTCGTCCTGCTCGGGCACGATGGGTGCGGCTACTACAAGGCGCGCTACGCGTACGAGTCGCCCGACGCGATGCGCCGCCGGCAGCTGAGCGATCTCCGCCAGGCGGCACACTGGGTGAGGGGCGCACACGAGGGGCTCGCCGTCGCCACGTATTTCGCGACGCCCGAGGGAAACCACGTTCGATTCGACGAGGTCTGAGCTCGAGGGTGGAATCGAGAGCCCGCGGCGGGCGTGGGGGACGCCTCCGCAGACGTCGCCGTCGTTGCGCGGCGTTGCGCGCCGTGGGTCGAGGCGAGCGCAGCGGCGCCGGAGGAGGTGGTGCCCGACGCGGAGGGCCCGCGCGATCGTCACTCGAAGCCCACCCACGCCAAGGCCCTTTGCGAGGTCGCCGACTCGAATCTCGCGCGCGCCGACAAGGCGATCACCGCGGCACCGGGCGTGTTCGGGATGGATGACGAGGGGACGAAGCGCTTCGCCGACGCGAAGACGGCGAGCGGGAGCCACGGAGGACGGCGAGGCGACTGCCCCAGCGGAGCCGGAGGACGCGGCGTCCGGACCGTCGCTCACGGCGTACTTCCGCGCCGCGATGTGGCTCTCGCGGACCGAGATGAACCTCGTGTCGCGCACGTCGCGGAGCTCGTCGCGCTCGCCGGCCTCGTGGAGCGCGCGCACGCGGTGGATGACGTGGCTCGCCTGGATCGCGCGTGGACGCTTTTCGCGTAGTCGAGCTCCGCCGCTGACCGGTCGAAAGCCCTTCCTCCGATCGCGCCTCGCCCGGCTATCATCGAGCAATGGCGTCGTCTGGCTTCGAATTCGTCCTCAATGGTCGCGCTGTTCGCGTCACCGGGACCTCCGCCAACACCTCGCTCCTCGCGTGGCTCCGCAGCACCGGCCGCACGGGAAGCAAGGAAGGCTGCGCCGAGGGTGACTGCGGCGCATGCACCGTCGCGCTCGTCGACACCGATGCTCGCGGTGCGCGCACCTACCGCGCGATCAACAGCTGCATCACGCTGCTGCCGATGGTAGCCGGCCGCGAGGTCGTCACCGTCGAGGGCCTCGCGCCCGCCGACGCCGCGGCGCTCGAGTCGCTCCATCCCGTCCAGCAGGCGATGGTCGAGAGCTACGGCTCGCAGTGCGGCTACTGCACGCCCG
Organism: Polyangiaceae bacterium; assembly: GCA_043717125.1. Lineage (GTDB taxonomy): Bacteria > Myxococcota_A > Polyangia > Polyangiales > Polyangiaceae > Labilithrix. Next base: position 7,094 of record JAYSXP010000367.1, read on the forward strand.
GCTTCGTCGTCTCGATGTTCGAGGCCTACTACCGCCCCGACATGGCCACCGTAGGCCGCCGCCAGAAGGAGCAACTCGGCGACCAGCTGAACGGCAACCTCTGCCGGTGTACGGGTTATCGCCCCATTCGAGAGGCGATGCAGGATGCGCTGGCCAAGCGGTCGGCACCCGACGATCTCTTCCAGCTCCGCTTGAAGAAGAACGACGGCGCCATCCCCGCGCTCGCCTACGAGGGTGACGAGCAGCAGACGTTCCTCCGCCCGACGACGCTCATCGAGCTCCTCGCGCTCAAGGCCGAGCACCGCGAGAGGGCCGAGCTCGTCGGCGGCGCCACCGAGATCGGCGTTTACATCAACAAGCAGCACCGTCGGTATCCGCTCCTCGTCTCCACCGAGGGCGTGCGCGAGCTCGCGCAGATCACGAAGAGCGACACCTCGTTCACCGTCGGCGGCGCCGCCACGCTGACCGCGCTCGAGGAGGCGCTCGCCGGCGAGTACCCGCTCGTCGACAAGATGCTCTGGGCCTTCGCCTCGCGTCAGATCCGCAACCGCGCGACGCTCGCCGGCAACATCGTCACGGCCTCGCCGATCGGCGACATGCCGCCGATCCTCCTCGCGCTCGACGCCGAGGTCGTCCTCGCGGCGCATCGCAACGGCGCCGTCGCCACGCGTACTGTGAAGGTCGCCGATTTCTTCCTCGCCTACCGCAAGACGGTCCTCGAGGCCGACGAGGTCGTCCAGGCGATCGTGATCCCGCGCCACGCGGTGTCCGCGCCGGGCGCGCGCCGTCGCATGGACTCGTTCAAGGTCTCGAAGCGTCGCGAGCTCGACATCAGCATCGCCGCGGGCGTCTTCGTGATCGACACCGACGCCGCGAACGTCGTCGTCCACGCGCGCCTCGCCTACGGGGGCGTCGCCGCAACGCCCGCGCGCGCGAAGAAGACCGAGGCGTTCCTCCTCGGCAAGGCGTGGACGGAGGAGACGATGCGCGCCGCGCAGGATGTCCTCGCCGCGGAGTTCGCTCCGATTGACGACTATCGCTCCGGCGCCGCGTACCGCCACGACCTCGTCACGAGCCTCCTCGAGAAGTTCTTCCGCGGCGAGACGAGCTCGGCGCAGGACCACCCGATCAGCTTCGAGCGCGCGGAGGCCTGCCCCTCCGTGAAAAAGGACGACAGCCGCGCACTCTCCCACGAGAGCGCCATCGGTCACGTCACCGGCCGCGCGCTGTACGTCGACGACGTCGCGCGCCGCCGCGACATGCTCGAGATCTGGCCGGTGATCAGCCCGCATGCGCACGCGCGCATCACCTCCATCGACGTCTCCGAGGCCGCCGCCGAGCCGGGCGTCTCGTGCGTGCTCACCGCGAAGGACGTCCCCGGCATGAACGACGTCGGCGCCGTTCGCCACGACGAGCCGCTCTTCGCCGACACCGAGGTGCTCTTCCACGGTCAGGTCGTCGCGCTCGTAGTCGGCACCTCGGCCGACCTCTGCCGCCGCGCCGCCGCCAAGGTGAAGGTCGGTTACGAGCCGCTCGCCGCGATCCTCGGCGCGCGTGAGGCCGTCGCGAAGGGGAGCTTCCACACGAATCCGCACGTGATCAAGCGCGGCGACTCGGACGCCGTGCTCGCGAAGGCGCCGCATCGCATCGGAGGCGACTTCGACATCGGCGGCCAGGAGCATTTCTATCTCGAGTCGCATGCGGCCTGGGCCGAGGGCGGTGAGGACGGTGAGATGTTCGTCTCCTCCTCGACGCAGCATCCGACGGAGGTGCAGGCGGTCGTCTCGCACGTGCTCCACGTCCCGCGCAACAAGGTGACGGTGCAGTCCCCGCGCATGGGCGGAGCGTTCGGCGGAAAAGAGACGCAGAGCAACGCCTGGGCAGCGTGCGTCGCGCTCGCGGCGATGCGCACCTCGCGTCCAGTGCGGGTGCAGCTCGATCGCGACATCGACATGCAGCTCACCGGCAAGCGCCATCCGTTCTACGCGCGGTACGACGTGGGCTTCGACGCCGACGGTCGCTTGCTGGCGGCGAACATCGAGCTCTTCGCCGACGGCGGCTGGGCGCTCGATCTCTCGGAGTCGATCTGCGATCGCGGCTTGTTCCACCTCGACAACGCGTACTACGTGCCCTCGTGCACCTTCACGGGGCGCGTGGTGAAGACGAATGTGGTCTCGCACACCGCGTTTCGCGGCTTCGGCGGCCCGCAGGGCATGTTGGTTATGGAGGACATCCTCGACCGCATCGCACGCACGCTCGGCCTCTTGCCGGAGGTGGTGCGCGAGCGGAATTTGTATCGAGGAAGCGGCGAGAGCAACACGACGCACTACGGCCAGGAGCTCGGGGACGAGCGCATCCCGCAGATCTGGTCATCTCTGGTGGCGAGCTCGAAGCTCGCCGAGCGGCGCGCGAAGGTGGCCGCGTTCAACGCGACGAGCGCGCGGATCAAGCGCGGGATCGCGATCACTCCGGTCAAATTCGGGATCTCGTTCACCGCGACGTGGCTCAACCAGGCGGGCGCGCTCGTGCTCGTCTATCGCGACGGCACGGTGCAGGTGAATCACGGCGGCACCGAGATGGGACAGGGCCTCTACACGAAGGTGAAGGGCATCGCGATGCGCGAGCTCGGCATTCCCGCCGACTCGATCCGCGTCATGCGCACCCAGACGGACAAGGTCCCGAATACGTCGGCGACGGCGGCGTCGAGCGGCTCCGACCTCAACGGGGCTGCGGTGCGTGCAGCATGCATCCTTTTGCGCGAGCGACTGTCACCCGTGGCGGCCGAGCTGATTGGCGCGGAATCGACGCTCACGATCCCGGAGGGCGCGGTGATGTTCGAGAACGGCGTCGCGCGGGCGCCGCAGGTGCCGGGCGTCACGGTCACGTTCGCGCGCGTCGTCGAGCTCGCGTACATGAAGCAGATCTCGCTCTCCGCGAACGGCTTTTACCGGACGCCGGGCATCGGCTACGACAAGTCGAAGGGGAGGGGGAAGCCCTTCTACTACTTCGCGTACGGCGCAGCGGTGAGCGAGGTCGAGGTCGACGGCTACACGGGCATGAAGCGCGTCCTGGCGGTCGACATCCTCCATGACGTGGGCGAGTCGCTGAACCCGGGCGTCGATCGAGGTCAGATCGAGGGCGGCTTCGTGCAGGGCATGGGCTGGCTGACGGGCGAGGAGCTGAAGTGGGGCAAGGACGGCCGGCTGCTCACGCATTCGGCGAGCACGTACCAGATCCCGTCGATCGGAGACGCGCCGGAGCGCTTCCTTGTCGCGCTCCTCGAGAATGCCTCGCAGGACGGCGTCGTGCACGGCAGCAAGGCGGTCGGTGAGCCGCCGCTGATGCTGGCGATCAGCGTGCGCGAGGCGATCCGCGATGCGATCGCGGCGTTCGGTGCGCGCGGCGGCGAGGTCCCGCTTCCATCGCCTGCGACGCACGAGGCGATCCTTGCGGCGATCCGGGTGAGGCTCGCGGGCGTGGGCGCGGTCAGCGCGCGAGCGGCCGAGTAGTCCACACGTTCGCGGATGCTCGCGCGGTCGATGTTCTGCCTTGCGGTATGCGAGCTCGGGGCTCCGCTCGAGCGCGAGGAGGGACCCATCGCGGACATCCTCGGCGTGACGCCGTATGACGTGCGCATCCGTCTCGGAGGCGTGCTTCCCCGGATCGTGGCGCAGCGCGACGACGCGGCCTCGACGCTCGCGCTCGCCGAGCCTCTCCGCAAGCGCGGTCACGGCGCCATCGTGTTCCGCACGAAGGACGCGACCGCGCTCGAGCGGATGCCCCTCATGCGCCGCTTCGGCGCCTCGGGTGACCTGCTGTTCTCGAACGACACCGCGTCGCTCGAGAGCCCGCTCGTGGATCTCGTCGCCATCGTGCATGCCTCACTCAACGTGTCGGTCGTCCGCACGACGCGCCAGGTCACGGCGAGGACCACAGCCCGTGGTACGGCGCGCATGGAGGAGACGCGCACCGCGATGGAGCGCAACCTCGAGAAGATTGCGGTCCTCTACTGGCGTACGGGCGAGCCGTGGCTCCTCCGACAATCGGAGGCGCGCTACGTCGCGCTCGGCGACGGCCTACAATCGACCAATTCACGAAACTTCGAGCTCGCGGTCGGGTGGCTCCGCGGGCGCGCGCCGTCCGCGGTCTACGACAGGCGTTTCGTCGACAGTCCGCTGATGCCCCAGCGAGCGGTGCCGGTGCGCGGTGCCGAAGCGGCCCGAGCGCTCTCCTCGGATCGAAGCGTCGAGCTCGTGCTCCACGCGCTCGGGACGTACCTGGCCCGGGACCGGGGCGGCCCGTACCGCTGAGGGAGGACGTCGCAGAAGGGCGCGTTGCGCTACCCCCGCCCCTGATGCGCCCTCGACGCTCATGGCGACGCGCCGCTTCTATGCGAAGGGGAGTACAGCTCCGCGTACAAGAGCGAGGAGGAGCTGCTCGGAACGCCGACGGTTGCCACGGCCGCGAGCGTTCCGTGAGGTTCGTCAGGATCGCCGCCGTCGTCGGAGGCGCAGCCCCGCCGGCTCCCACGAAGTAGGCCCGGCGCGAGGACGGCGGACTCGGCTCAGAGCGCGAGGATGTCCTTCGAGAGACCAGCGGGGGTCGCGGGAACCGTCTTGATGACGCCGAGCGTGTTGCGCGTGCGTGCGGGGATGGCGGCTCCGCCGCCGCCGGCCGTGATCGTCGTGGTCTTGCGGATGTCGGGAGCTCCGCCGGTGTGCGCGATGCCGATGGAAGGACCGCTGCTGCCGTTGCCGCTCACGCCGGCCGCGCCGCCGCGTCCGCCGCTCTTGCCGTTCATGGGCGAGTAGAGGACGTTCGGCCCGGGAGAGCCACCGGCTGTCGGGGCGCTCCCGAGCGTTCCGTGTCCTGCATCGCCGCCGTGGCCAGCGCGGAGCTCGGCGTTGTCGAAGGTGACGCTGCTGTCGACGAGAAGCGTGGCGATGCTCGCGCCACCGCCCTTGCCCGCGCTTCCCGCGAGGCCCGGGCATCCGCCTGCGCCGCCGCCTGCGCCGCTCATCCCGCGCCAGACGCCGGTGACTCCGGCGGTGTTGGGGTCGAAGTCGGGCTCTGGCGTGCGTCCCGCACCGCCTGCGCCACCTGCTCCGGGGCTTCCGTCGACTCCGGCTTTTCCGTTTGTCGGCGTGTAGCCGTCGCTCGTCATGCTGCCGTTCGCCGTCGCGCTGTCACCGTCGGTGCCGTCGGTGCCTGCCGCGCTCGTGTGGTTGGTATCGCCGCCGTCGGAAGAGTTCGCCGGATTCGCCTTGTATGGGTGGAAGTGGAACGCGCTGACGTCGTTGACGGGCTCCCACACGCCACCGCTACCGCCGACGCCTCCGGGCAGTGCGGCGTGACCCGGGGCACCGAGGCACGCGTTGGTGCCGGCCGTGGCGGGAAGGGGACGGAACCATCCGATGTTGAACGCGAACGCGCAGGTCGTCGGGTAGACACAGGCGGCCGCGATGGTGGACGGCCCACCGCTGGCGGTGGGCGAGTTGGCGAGCTGGACGCCGTCGGCGCCGTCGTCACCCTTCATGCCGTTGCCGCTGGCAATCTTGGTGTTCACGATCACGAGCGCGCTCGCGTGCGTGGCGAGGAGACCGATGGAGCTCGCGGAGGGC
>JAYSXP010000368.1:0-4409 GCA_043717125.1 Polyangiaceae bacterium
CGCACCGGTGGAAACCAGGCGGAAATGGCACGTCTCGCCGGGCTCGACCGCACGTACCTCGGTCGCCTTCTCAAGCAGTACGGGATCTCGAAATCATGAAGGCCGTTCGCGTTGCCATTGGTTTGTTCGCAACGGTCGCGCTCCACGCAGGGGTCGCGAGCGCGCAGCCCACCGGCGAAGCGAAAGAGCTCGCACGGAGCGCCTATACGCGCGGGGCGACCGCGCTCGAGCACGGGGACTTCGCGACGGCGGCGAACGAATTCCTGCGCGCTGACGAGGCGCTCCCGAGCAGCGTCGCGAAGAAGTCCGCGCTCGAAGCCGCCGTCCGCACCGACGACGTGCCCCTCGCGGCGCGCGTCCTCAATCGCACGGCCCCGCTCTACGACGACGTCGCCTTTGCCGGTCCGAGACGCGCTCTCGAGGAGAGGCTCGGTCCCAAGCTCGCGCGGCTGCGCTTCGAGTGCCGCACCAACGCGTGCACGGTCACAGTCGAAGGGACGCGCATCGCCGACCGGGAGGCGATCTGGCTGACGGCCGGGCGGCACGTCGCGTCCACCACCATCGACGGGCTGGCCGGCGAGCGCACCATCGATGCCGTGGCAGGAAAGCTCGACACCCTCACGCTCGGCGCGCCCGCGGCCCCGACGGTCGTGGCTCTCCCTCCGCCGGCTACGGCCGCACCGCAGCCCGCCGAGAGCAAGGGCATCTCGCCGGCATGGTTCTGGGCCTCCGCAGGCCTCACCGTGGTCGTTGGTGGTGTCGCGACGTGGTCGACGATCAACCTCTTGTCGAAGCACTCCGAGTTCCTCGACGGTCGCTGCGCCGCCGTCGGGAGCGCCGGCTGCAAGTCGATCGCCCACGATGGCAAGAGCGCCGACACGCGAACCGTGATCCTCCTTGGTGCCACGGGCGTGCTCGCCGCGGCGACCGCCGTGACGGGCCTCTTCTTCGTGCGGTGGCACGACCAGCGCGTCGGTCTCGCGCCTATGCCGGGCGGCGGCGCCGTGGCGGTCGGTGGCTCATGGCGATGAGCCTCCCCGGCGGAGCGCGCCTCCTCGGTGAGCGTTCCGAGAGCTCGCGCTACGAGCTCATCGCGAAGCTCGCCTCGGGCGGCATGGGCTCCGTGTACGTCGCGCGCTCACGTGGCGCGCTGGGCTTCGAGCATCTCGTGGCCGTCAAGCGGCCGCACCCGCATCTCCTCGAGACCTCGACGTTCAAGGCGACCCTCCTCGAGGAGGCACGGATCGCCTCGCGCATCCGGCACGGGAATGTGGTCGGCGTCCGTGACGTCGTCGTCGAGGGCGAGCTCGTCTACCTCGTGATGGACTACATCGAGGGCGCGTCGGTCGCGCAGCTCGCAGAGAAGACGCCGCAGACGAACGGCCAGCCTCTCGACATCCCGGTGATCATCCGCATCTGTCTCGATGCCTCGGCCGGCCTCCACGCCGCGCACGAGGCCGCCGATGATCACGGTCGTCCCTTGAGCATCGTTCACCGCGACGTCACTCCCCAGAACATCCTCGTCGGAACGGACGGGATCTCCCGCCTCACCGACTTCGGCATCGCGAAGTGCTTCGGCGCCACCAAGGAGGAGACGACGGCGGGGCTCGTGAAGGGCAAGCTCGCGTACATCGCGCCCGAGTACGCGCGCGGCGAGGCCGTCGACCGTCGCGCCGACATCTTCGGGCTCGGCGTCGTGGCGTGGGAGCTCCTGACGGGGACCCGCCTCTTTCTCGGCTCTCACGATGCGGAGACGATTCGCAAGCTCCTGATCCTCGACCCCCCTGCGCCCAGCGTGTTCCGGCAGGGCATTCCGCCCGGCGTCGATGCCGTCGTCTTGAAGGCGCTCGCGAAGAGCCCCGCGGCTCGTCAGGCGACCGCGGAGGAGTTCGGCGAGGCGCTCGAAAGGGCCGCGCGCGCGGGCGGGGCCGTGGCCCTTCATCGAGAGGTCGCGGCTTCGATGCGCATACGCGTCGGCAAGATGCTCACGCGTCGAGCATCGGCCGTGCGTGCGGCGATGGTCGAGGAAGGGACCGTCGACCTCGTGGACGTTCCGAGGCTTGCGGCCGACGAGGACAACGAGCGGACACTCGTCACGGAGAGCGAGGCGAGCGTCGTCTTTGCGACCGGCGTGTCCGCCACGGTCCGCGACGCCTCCGCGCTCTACGGACAGCATTCGTTCGTCGTGACGCCTGAGCATCTTGCCGGCAATCCGGGGAGCATCGCGCGGGGAAGCGCGAGCACGATGGTCTCCCCCGACCTGCTCGTGATGCCGCCCAACCGTGACCCCGCCCCGACGGAACAAAGCGCCACGGACGAAGATGCGTCGCCGTCGACAGTCGGAAGCGCCCAGGCGGAGACCTTCAACACGTTACTGCTCCCGCCGCGTGCGCCCGTGATGCCCTCCGTCATGCGCACGATGATCTCGAACGCGCCTCCCGTGCCTCCGGAGCGTGCCGTGACGGCTCCGATGGCGCAGCATGCGTCCGTTCCGCCGGTGCCGGCCCAGGTGATGGAGCCGACGGCGAAGCGGGAGGTGCGCATCGAGCTGCCGATGCACTCGCGTACGGCGCCGCTCTTCGTCGTCGCGGTCGTCGTGCTCGTCGCCGGTGGTGTCCTCGGGATCACGCGTCTGGCCGGGGTCGGTCCGTTCGCGGGCAAGGGGCCGGTCCCGACGGAGGACCGCGCCGCTCGCGCGAGAGCGCTGGGCGCGATCGAGACGGGCCCGTTGCCTGCGGCGTCGCCGTCCGTCGCGGCGTCGCCGCTGCCGAGCGTCGAGCCTGCGTCTCCGCAGACCTCCGCGACGGCGCACGATGCACGTCCCCATGGGCCGGGGACCGGGTCGTCCGCGAAGCCCGGGCGAGCGCCGAAGGCCGGAGCCACGGCGTCGCCCGACCCGCTTGCCACGCCCGAGGCCTCGGGGAAGCTCAAGGCCGCGCCGAACCCGTACGCTCAATGAGCGTTCGTCCCTAGGGCAGCGGAGTCGAGTAGAAGCGCACGTCGTCGATGAGGCCGTCGGCGGGGGTCTCCGCCGCGTTCGGGTTGTTGCCGATACCGACGGACTGCGAAGCGCTCGACTTCGCGGCCGAGCTGTCGACGACGAGAGGGCTCATCACGCTCACGTCGAGGACGCCGTTCAAGAACAGGCGCGGAGCAGCGCCGGCCTGCCAGCTCACCGCGATGTGAACCCAGCGCCCTTGCGTGAGCTTCACGGGAGACTCGATCTGTCCGTCGATGGCGCCCGCGGCGTCCCAGATGTAAAAGCCCACACCTCCAAACTTTCCGCGCGAGAGGCGGATGCCGCCGCGGTTGATGACGCCGTTCGTGCGGAGGAGTGCACGCTCGACGATGTCTCCTTCCGGGTAGTCGGGCCGGTACCACATCATCACCGTGCCCTGGGCGTACGTGATGTTGGGTACCCCCGCGTCACCGGCCTCCGGGGGCACCTCCGGGTAGGAGAGGTGGAGGCCCGTCTTGAAGTGGAGCGCCTTGTTGCAGACCCCGAGAGCGAAGTCGCCCTCGGTGATGCCCGTCACGACCGAGCCGAAGGCGCTGCCCGCGAGCGGCGTCGAGAGGCTCGCGAGGTCGTCGAGTGTGAGGTGGAGCGAAGGCGGACCCGAAGGCGTGATCGGAGGACCGCAGGTCGGCAGCGCTGCGTCCTCGCCGCCGGGCTGCGCATCAGGGACCGCCCCGGTATCGACGGTCGTGTCCGGCTTGCCGCCATCGACGACGCCGACGGCCGGCGTACTCCAGTCGAAGCAAGCCGCGAGCGCGCCACCGCCGACGCCGAGGGCCGACATCGCCGCAAGGACGAGCACGAAAGGGCGCAGCTTCATGAATGAAGCGACGATCCTGACACGGAGCCCCCTCGGAACCACCGAAAAAGCGATCTCGTCTTCGTGCCGCTCACGATGCAGTGCGGTGAAACGCGTCCGAAACACGACGGCAATTCCGGGCGTCGGTCTCCATTGCCGCGCGGAACGGGTGGCGCCTATATTCCCCGCCCCAATGTCCAAGAATTCCCTCGGCAGCCAGGCCACGCTGAAGGTCGGCGCTGATTCCTACACGATCTACCGGCTCGACGCGGTCTACAAGAAGTACCCGGAGGCCGCGAAGCTTCCGTTCTCGCTGAAGATCCTCCTCGAAAACCTCCTCCGCACCGAGGACGGCGTCTCCGTCAGCGTCGAGAGCATCGAGGCCATCGCGAAGTGGAACGCCACGGCTGAGCCCAGCAAGGAGATCGCCTTCACGCCGAGCCGCGTCCTCCTCCAGGACTTCACCGGCGTCCCGTGCGTCGTCGACCTCGCCGCGATGCGCGACGCGATGAAGCGCATGGGCGGCGACCCGCGCAAGATCAACCCGCTCCAGCCCGTCGAGCTCGTCATCGATCACTCGGTGCAGGTCGACGA
>JAYSXP010000369.1:0-12628 GCA_043717125.1 Polyangiaceae bacterium
CTGCGCGTCTTCCAGCAGCAGTACGACAAGGCGAAGAGAGACGAGATCCCGCTCGCGATCGACATCATCAAGCGTGCGCAGTTCTTCTTGCTCGTCCTCGATGAGGACGTGCCCGAGGCGCGCGAGCTCTCGGGTGATGCAGGGGCGATCACCGAGGAGGGCCTGCAGCAAGTGCCGCACCCGGCGCGCATCCTCCTCGTGAACCTCCGGACGGGCGCCGAGATCGCACGCCTGCGCAAGACCGCCGACGCGGACTTCCAGTTCGTCGGTGGGGCGCCGGTGCGCGATCCCGAGACGCGCGCAGCGATGAAACGTCAGGTCAACAACTGCGCACTGGCGCAGCAGGTGTGGGCCACGCTCCGCCCGAGCGCGCCCGCGGCCGACACTCCCGACGCGGGTACCAAGGCCCCATAGAGCGCCTCAGAGTGCTTGCCGCCGTCGACGCTGGCGCACGCTCATGTCCGTCACGTCCCGTACGAGGGAGGCCTCTGGTCGGGACCGTCCCGCACGTAGCGACGACGCGCGGGCGGAGGAGGAGGAGGAGGAGGAGGAGGAGGAGGAGGTCCCGAGGATCGGCCAGCGTTCGGTACGGCACGAGCGCTCCGACAGCTGCGCGCGCAAGAAGCTCACGCGAGGAGGAGCACGTGGAGATCGGCGAGGTTCTGGCCCGTGGGTGCCGAGAGAACAGCGGTTTTCATGATCTCGTGGAGGGGCCCGGTGTCGAAGGAGGCGATTGCACCGTCGAGCGCTCCCGCCCCGAGGCGCGCCTCCACGCGTGCGGCGAAGCGCGCGTCCACGATGGCGCCGGCCGTTCCGCTGCCGCCGTCGACGCCGTCGGAGGCAAGCGCCGCGAAGTGAACGGTGGTCGGCGCGAGACTGACGCCGCAGCTGAGGCCGCGGCCGACCAGCGCGGCGATATGGGTCGCGCGGCCCCCCTTCCCTCCTCCTCCACGCGCAACGACGACCGACGGCTCGGCGGCGCGCACGAACGCACATGGCGGCCCGCCGCCGCGCGACGCACGGTGAACGAGGGCCACGTACTCCGCAGCGAGCTCGTGCGCGGACTCCTGGGACGGCGGGAGCACGCGCACGAAGAGCCCCAGCTCGGTGAGGAGACGGCCCACGGCGCGCGCCAGATCCTCGGGCGAAAGAACGACCTTCGCCCGCAGCCGCTTCGCGTCTTCGTGAGAGGTCGCGAGCGTACGCGAGAGACTCACGTTGGAGAACGAAGGGGCGTATGCGCGAAGCAAGCGACGCGCATCGGCCACGGTGCTGGCGTCGGGCACCGACGGCCCCGAGCCTACGTCGGCCGCCGAGCCGCCGATGACGTCGCTCGCGACGATCGTGAGCACGGAATTCGGAGCGGCCGCGCGCGCGAGGCCGCCGCCCTTCAGGAGAGAGAGGTGCTTGCGCACGACGTTGATCTCCTGGACCGAGGCTCCCGAGTCGAGCATGGCTCGTGAGATCGCGCGCTTGGTGCGCAAGGTCACGTGAGCCGACGGCGCGCACGCGAGCGCCGAGGCTCCGCCCGACACCAGGACGACGAAGGACGCGCGCTCCGCGGCACGCGCGGACGCGAGACAGGCCACGCCCGCGCGCACGCTGCGCGCGTCGGGCAGTGGATGCGAGGCGCGTAGGACGATGAGACGCTCGGCCATGCCTGCGCGCCTGGCGGCGGCCTCGGTCTCGAACGCTGGTGTCTCGTCGGGAGCGACGACCAGACAATGCTCGATCGCGCTCCCGAGGCGTGTGATCGCCCCGGCCGCCATCGCGGGCGCGGCCTTGCCCACGGCGATGACGCGAACCGTGCGCCCACGCCACGCGCGTGGAAGCGCCTGCTCGACACGCGAGGCCACGTCGAGCTCACGAAGCGCAGCGCGAAACGCGCGCTCGAGCGCCGCGCGGCCGATCGCGCGAGCGCTCGTGCTCATCGAGGCTCGCGGTCTCCGAGATCCACGACGTGCGCCTTGAACGCGTGCTGCCACGCAAGCGTGACGAGCAAGTAGAGCGCGCGGTCGCTCGGACCTTCGACCGATCGACCCGCGAGCGCAGCGTCGCTCCAGCGCGCGCCGCCGTGGATACCGATGACGGGCCCGGTCGCATGGGGCAGCACCGGCACCTGCAGGCCGACACCGGCCTGCAGGCCGGGACGGCTGCCGAAGGGTCGCCCCACCGGCTCCTCGAACACGGCACCGAGCTCGAGCCCGAGCGAGTCGATGGTGAGGTCGACGTAGGCGTTGCCCGTCTCGAGCCCCTGAAGCCAGCGCACGAGGAAGAGCGGTCGCAGCTCGACACCGGTCGCGAACGCGCGGCGCGGCTCGCTCGTGCTCCCGAGGAGCGAGCCGTCCTCGTAGGTCACGAACACGCCAGCCGTCCAGAGATAGCGAAGCCGCAAGTCGACCGCCCCACGCGGGGCGCGCGGGCCGAGCGTCGCACCGAGCCCGAGCGACGCCGACAGGTCACCCTCGATGCGGCCGTAGCTCGTATCGGTCTCGTCGGCACGCGCCGACGCCGCGGCCCCGAAGAGGACGAGAGCCACGGACGTGCGTAGCCCGAGACGCGGCATCTACGTCCCGAGCGCCCTCGTGATCTCCTCACGCAGCTCGGGCGCAACGATCAGCCGCACGCGCGACATCACCTGGCCTGCGAGACGAGCGAGCAAGAACGAGACGTCACTCAGCGGCCTGGCAGGCCCCTTCGCGTAGACGACCATGAGCGGCTCGGCCTCACCGCCGAAGGGCGTGTCGCTCGCGACGTCGAGCGCGACGTACATGTCCGGGTCGAGCCCGCGTGCCCGTGCGACGTCACGCGCCACGTTCAGCGCGTGCGCGCGACCGTCAGGGAGCGCCTGCTCGCCGAAGAGCTCGTACGTCTTGAAGAGATCTCGCTGGCGTACGCGCTTGCAGAGGTCGGCGAGCGCGGGGTCGCGCGCGGACTCCCACGCGTGCATGGCTACGGTGATCACGGCGTCGTCGAGGTCGAGGTAGTCGCCGAGGGTCGGTGGTGCGCCGTGCGCCGTGAGCTCGATGGCGCGAGGCGTTCCGGCGAGACGCTCGCCATCGGCGATGAGCGAGCCTGCGCGTCCGAGAACGGTTCGAATCATCCACTCGGCCGAGCGGGTCGCCTTGTGGAGGTACACCTGCTGGAACATGAACAGGCGCGCGAGGATGAACGCCTCGATCGCGGGCAGCCCCTTGGCGCCGTCGATCGCGAGGCCGGGTGCCTGCGCCATCCCCGAAGGAGGAGGGGTGGAGCCAGGCGGGCGCGCGTCGATCGGCTGGAAGCGGAGGCTGCGAAAGAGCCAGTCGAGGTCGAAGACGCCGTAACGAACGCCGGTCGAATGAGCGTCACGCAAAAGGTAGTCGCAGCGGTCGACGTCGAGCGTGCCGCTCACGGCGCGCGCGAGATAGGGGAGCGGATGCTCGCCGCGAACCAGGGCCGCGACGCGCTCAGGCATGTGCGGGTCGATCCCGGCGAGGACCTTGTGCACCCCCGTCGACGAGTCGAGGATGATGCGTTCGGTCCACTCCTCGTGATGCGCCGTGCCGGGGATGGCGTCCTCGAAGAGGTGCGAGAGGGGGCCGTGGCCGGCGTCGTGAAGGAAGGCGGCAGCGATCGCGTCCTGCGCCCGCTCACTCGTGACCTGCTGCCAGAACGGAAGCTCGCCGTGAATTTGACGCAAGCGGGCGAGGAGCTTCTTCATCACGAACGCGGCGCCGATGGCGTGCGCGAAGCGTGTGTGCTCGGCGCCCGGGAACGCGACGTTCGCCACGCCGAGCTGACGGATGCGGCGGAGGCGCTGCATCTCGGGCGTATCCATGAGGCGCGGCACGACGAGCTCCTCATCGGCCTCGAATGCCACGAGCCCATGCACGGCATCGCGGAGGATCATCGGACGACGCTCCCGATCGGGCGAGTCGTGACGCTGCCGTCATCACCCCAGACGCGAACGGCCTCTGCCTGGTGAGCCTCGACGACGGCCTCGCGCTGTGCGCGCAGCGCCTTTCCTCCGAGGCCGCGCTCGGCGTGCCACGCGCTCGTGAAGACGCCGTCGGACAGCGTTCCGACGGACCAGGCCATCGGCTCCTTCGGTTGGACGAGGCTCACGCGCATTTTTTCGTCTGCTTCCGTCGAGCTCGTCACGTGCACCTCCGTCTCGGGCGCTTCCATGGCTCCGTCTGCGCGCTCGATCTTCACTCCAGCACCGTCACGCAAGAGGCGCGCTCGTGCCGTCGCGATCGCGACGGGGCTGCGGTCGCACACCATGGCTCGCCTTCCGAGCGCGTGCGCTGCAACTGCGGTGGTGCCGCTCCCGGCGAACGCATCGACGACCAGCCCCCCCGGCGGCGTCGCGCACGTGATGATGCGTTCGAGCAACGCGCGCGGCTTCTGCGTTGGGTAGCCCGTCCGCTCCGAGGCCGCGGCATGACGAAGCGGTGGGACGTCGGTCCAGAGCGCGTCGACGCGGCGTTCGCGACACCAGACGCCGTCCGCGTCCTTCACGAGGAAGTACTTGATGTAGACGCGACCGCTGGGCGTCCGGTGAACCCGACCTTCGAGCTCGAGCCTCGCGATCGATGCATCGGTGTAGTCGCCACGCGGAGCGCTCGTGAATGGGCGGCCCTGCTCGTCCCATCGAATCGAGCTCTCCTCGATCGGCTCCTTGCGGGTCGGTGGAGTGAGCGTCGCTTCGGGCTTGCCATAGACGACGAGCGTGTCGAGCGTGCGTCCGAACTGACCGCTCGTCGCCTGACGGCCGAGGTTCGGCGCGCGCCGCCACACGATCTCGTTGAGGAACGCATCGCGGCCGAGCACCTCGTCGAGGAGCGAGCGCACCAGGTACGCGGCGCGCCAGTCGAGATGGACCCAGATCGTTCCCTTCGGTCCGAGTAGATCGGCGAGCGCCTCGAGGCGCGGCGCGAGCATGTCGAGATACGCGCCCAGCCCGCCCGTGCGAGACGTCCAGGTGTCCTCGTACGCGGGAGAGCGAACGACGCGGCCGTCCGCCGGACCGTCGAGTCGGGACTCTGCGACGTAGTCGCGATCGGAGGCGTACGGAGGGTCGACGTACACCAGGTCGACCTTCCCGGTGAGGCCCTCGCGCGCGATCGAGCGCGTCAGATCGAGCGCGTCGCCGTGGACGATCCGCTGGGCCGCGTCCCCCGTCACATCGAACAACCGTGGGGCCGTACCTCCTCCGGATCGAGGGCCACATCCCGCAACCGGGTTGTTCTCTTCCATTCGCCAGCGGCGGCCAGGCCACATGAGCCGCACGCCTTCGTCCGCTTTTTTCCCGGTGCGAGGCGCACGACCGAGCGGCCGAGGCGTACCTGCGAGGCCCTCGGTAGGAGCGCGTGCGGACATCGCCCACGAGCTTAGCTTAACGTCGCTCCTCGCCTTACCTCGACTTAGCTGTAGCGGGTCCCCGCCGTGCAATGGCCCTTCGTTTGCGGTAGAGTTTGCTCTCGTGGGCGCCAAGTCCCAGAAACCGCTGCGCCTCGTCGACATCCTCAAGGCCTTGCCCGAGGCTGAATTGGCGTCGCTCGTTGCGCGGTTAGGCGTTCGGATCGACGCGGCCAAGCGCCTCGATCCTCCGCAACAGATCGCACGCGCGCTCGTCGCGCTTCCCGATGTCCGCGACCCGAGCCGCTTGCCTCACGCGAGCGTCGAGCTTCTCCATCGCATCGCCGAGGCGCGCGGCACCCTCGTCGTGCAAGCGGTGCCGCCTGCACTCCAGCCGCTCGTCGAGCGCGGGATCGTCTTCGCGCGCGTCGAGAGCAGGGGCAGCGTCGAGCTCTTGCTGCCGGCGGCGTTTCTCGTGCAGCTGCGATCGTGGGAAGGCGAGGACCCGCGCGGCATCCGCGCACTTCTCGCGCAGGCACCGTTCGAGACCGTGAGCGCGATCGCGGGTCACTACCTCGGTCGCCCGGCGACGCCTCCCATCGCCCTCTCGCTCGAGTCCGCGTGGGAGTTGCTCGGCGATCCCGACAAGCTCTCGGAGGAGATCGACAAGCTGTCCGCGACCGAGCGTCGCGTCCTCGAGGGCGTCGAGCAGCTGGGTGGAGAGGTCGACACCGAGGAGCTCCTCGAGCTCGAACGCGAACCCCTTCGCCTGCGATCCGCATCGGGCGCGACGCCTTCGCGGCGCGGCGTCGGCTTCTCGCTCGAGCGGCGCGGTCTTCTCATCCCGGTGCATCCGAACCGGCATGTCGTTCCCACCGAAGTCGCCAAGATCATCGGTGCGACACGCAACGCGGAGCGCGAGCTTCGTCGCGAGCAGGTGCGCACGTTCGTGCTCTCGGGCGACCACGCTCCTCGCCGTGCTCGTTTCTCGCAGGAGCCGGGCGCGTTTGCCATGGCGCTCGCGCTCGCCATCCGGGAGCCCGGCAACGAGGTGCGCCCGGCGATCGGGACGCCGAAGTCGCTCGTCACCAAGCTCGCGACACGCTTCGGTCGGGAGCCGTCGCAGGTCGCTCTGCTCGTGGCGCTCTCCCGCGCGGTCGGGCTGTGGGACGCGTCGGCCATCGGGGCGAGCGCACCTCCCGGGTCGCTCGCGATGCACGAGCTCTCGCGTCTCCTCTTCCTCGCGTGGAAGCGCGGCGGCGCATGGGACGAGGGCCGCAGCGAGCCCGAAATGCTCCGTCTTCCTGCCGACCAGCGCGACTCGAGCGCCAGCGGCGTCGTCCGTGATCTCGTGCTCGAGGCGCTGCGCGACCTCGGCGAGAACCGCTGGATTCCTTGGGAGAGCCTCGAGGGCTACCTCGCCTCCGACCACCGGATCGCCGGCGTCGAGCGGCTGCTCAGGCGCTGGGCCGAGCGCGTCGGGGTGGAGCCCGTTCCGCCGATGGAGGTCGCGCGGCGTGTGGTGCTCGAGAGCTTGCCGGCGCTCGGGATCCTCGACGTCGGAGAGGAGGATGCGGCCGAGGGCGGGAGCGACACGGCGCAGATCGCGCTGCGGTTGACCCCGCGCGGGCGCGCGCTGGTGTTGGACAAGGCTCCGACGAACGACGGTACGCCGTCGAAGTTCCTCGACACTCATGTGCTGCGGCTCGGACCGGGCGCGAAGGTCGCGTCGATCCTCGCGCTGTTCGGGTTCGTCGACGTGGGACGTGCGGGCGACACCCTCGATCTGATCGTGGCACCGCAGACGCTCGCGCGAGCACTGTCGGCCGGGTACGAGGCGGACTCGCTGCGCCAGCGGATCGAGGCGATCGCGCCCTTGCCCGAGACGCTCTCGCGCACGCTCGCAGCGGCGAGCGTCGTCGTCGGACGCGGTGCCTACGTCGCGACGAGCGGCTTTCTCTGGGTCGACGACGCGAACGTGCGCGAGCTGCTTCGAACGCGACGTTCGACGGCGGAGCTCTTCCTCGAGCCGTCACCTCCGGGCGGTCTCCTCGTCTCCGCGCAGACCGACCTCGATCGCCTCGTGCGACGCTGCCGCACGGTCGGCGTCGAGATCGTGACGGAGGGTCAGGTCATCAAGGCGCGCACGGCAACTCCCGCGGCTGCGACGACATCGGGCGCGCATCGCAAGCCGTCGACGCGCATGTCCAAGCTCGACAAGGCCGACAAGGGCTGACCTTTCAGGCCTTTGCGTCGCCTTCGAGGAGAAAGCGCGAGAAGCCGCCGGCGAGGACCGCGGGGCCGGTGCTGCGCGCCGGATTCACGGAGAGATTCGTCCCACGATTGTCAGTTGTCCTTCGCGCCCGCGGTGATCCACTTCCGGAACGTATCGAGCTTCGCGGCAGCGAGCGGGTCGTCCGGAGGCATCGTGACGCCGCAGGTCGGGTACGGCGACGCGGCGCAGCTGGCCGCGAAGTCGGCCGGCTTTCCTTCGAGCTTCACCATCAAGTAGCTCTTCGCCGCGTCGCCTGCGACGACGAAAGGCTCGCCGGACGTAGGGCTCTTCTTCTTGAACTCGGCGTAAATCTGGGCCGATTCGTAGGCGAGGAAGATGCCGAGGTTCGACTCCTTCGAGGCGTGACACGCCGTGAGCGAACACGACTCCTGCACGAGCGGCACGACGTCGTCGCGAAACGATGGATACGGGCGGCGTGCGTCGACGGCGTTCGCGCCCGCGTCCTTCGTACTGCCGTTCCCGAGCGTCGAGTCCGTGCTCGACGAGCATGCAATCACGAGCGACAGGGACACGAACACGGCAGCGCAGACCGAGACAGAACCTTTGGTCACCACGCGGATCATACCAAACCAGCGCCGGCGCGAAGGCGGTCTTCCACCCACTCCTCCGCGGGGCTGCGGGGCGTCGCGCCGACGACCTTGCCGCCGCTCAGAAACACCTCTGCGGCCATCGCGCGGCCATTGTAGCGGCTCCCCATCGAGTACCCGTAGGCACCGGCGTCGAGGATCGCCACCTCGCGCAGGCGGCTCTTCCCCGCATCGTCGGGGAGATCGTGGACGCCGAAGTCGTCCGAGCTCTCGCAGACGGGGCCGACCACGTGATAGGCGCTCACCGACGCGGCAGCATCGAGGGCAACCGGCACGATCCGGTGGCGCGCTTGGTAGAGGGCGGGACGCATGAGGTCGTTCATACCGGCGTCGATCATCGTCCAGCGGCGACCTTCCGCGAGCTTTCGCTGGATCACGCTCGCGAGGAGCACACCGTGCGCACCGACCATCGAGCGACCAGGCTCGCAGTAAAGCGCGAGGTTGCCGAGGCCCATCTCCTCCTGGAGCGCACGCGTCGCGCGGACGAAGTCGGCGGGGCGCACGGGGCACCCCTCGCCGTAGTCGATGCCAAAGCCGCCCCCCGCGTCGACGAACGTGAGAGGAAAGCGCGCGCGGACCTCTCGCGCAAACGCGAAGAGCGCGCGCGCCGACGCGACATACCCGTCGACGGCCGTGAGCTGCGAGCCGACGTGAGAGCCGACACCGACGAGCCGCAGCGACGGAGAGATCGCCACCAGCCCGAGCGCCTCCGGGACGCTCGAGAGCGGCACGCCAAACTTCGCCTCGTCGTGACCCGTCGCGATGTAGCTGTGGGTGTCGAGGGCCTCCTTGTCGACGCCGGGATTGATCCGGAGCGACACGCGCGCAACGCGCCCCGCGGCGGACGCACGCGCAGCGATGCGAGGGATCTCCTCGACGCTCTCGACCTGGATGGAGCCGATGCCGACCGGCCCCGAGCCGATCGCGAGGTCGAGCTCGGCGTCGGTCTTCGCGACGCCGCTGAAGACGACGTTTTCGGGCGACACGCCGCAGCGCAGCGCGAGCGTGAGCTCCGCGCCACTGACCACATCCGCGCCGCAGCCGACGGCGGCGAGCGCCTTCACGATGGGTCCGGCGGAGTTCGCCTTCACGGCATAGGCGACGAGGTGCGGCGCCTGCTCGAAGGCCGCACGGAGCTCACGGCCCTCTGCGGCGATGGCATCGACGTCGTAGACGTACGCCGGAGTTCCGAAGCGCGGGTCCCGCGCGACCTCGGCGAGGGACACGTGACCGAGTACGAGGACACCATCCGAGCGGCGGCAGGGCGGCATGCGAGGCCACGGAGTTACGGCAGAGGCATGCAAAGAGCAAGGGTGGGCTTGCCTTCGCGGCGTGCTCGTCGGATGCTCCGCTCCCTTAGGCTTCGTGCCGCGCATACGGCACAGCCTCCCGAAGGTCGGCTAGGATCCCATGTCGATACGTCGTACGAAGCTCATCTGCACGCTCGGCCCGGCGTGCGACTCGGTCCAAGCGCTCAAAGCCCTGATCGACGTCGGCATGGACGTGGCGCGGTTCAACTTTTCGCACGGGACGCACGCCGAACACGGGGAGCGCCTCGCACGCCTTCGTCAGGCCAGCGCCGAGGCGAAGAAGCCCGTGGCCGTCCTCCAGGATCTCTGCGGTCCGAAGATCCGCACCGGAACCTTCGATGCGCCGTTCGAGCTCGCCACTGGTGCGGAGATCGTTCTCGTCGAGGGCGACGTCACGACCAAGGGCCAGCCCGATCTCATCCCGATCACCTACGAAGGCCTCGCCGCCGACGTGCGTCTCGGCGATCGCATCATGTTCGACGACGGTCGCATCGTGCTCCAGGTCACGGCCATCGAGAGCGACAAGGTCATTTGCAAGGTCACGCAGGGTGGCGGCATGCGCAGCAAGGTCGGCGTCTACCTGCCCACGCGCACGCTCCGCATCAGCGCGCTCACCGAGAAGGACAAGGCCGACCTCGGCTTCGGTCTCAGCAACGGCGTGGACTACGTCGCGCTCTCCTTCGTGCGCCGCGCGGACGACCTCCGCCTCGTGCGCGAGATCTGCCAGGAGTGGGGCAAGCCGACGCCCATCATCGCGAAGATCGAGACGCCCGACGCCGTCGAGAATCTCGAAAGCATCGTGGCGGCCTCGGACGGAGTGATGGTCGCTCGTGGCGATCTCGGCGTCGAGTTCCCGCCCGAGCGCGTGCCGATCATCCAGCGGCAGATTCTTCTGGTCGCGCGCCGCGTTCGACGCCCCGTCATCGTCGCCACCGAGATGCTCCAGTCGATGACCAAGAGCACGCGGCCGACCCGCGCCGAGGCGAGCGACGTCGCGAACGCGGTCTTCGCCGGCGCCGACTGCGTCATGCTCTCCGGCGAGACGGCCAACGGCGATCACCCGACGCTCGCCGCCGGGATGATGAGCGCCATCGCCATCGAGGCGGAGGCAAGCCCGTTCCTCGAGCACCAGCCGTACGCTTCACGTGCAACCAGCGTAGCCGAGGCCATCGCTCGTGGCGCGGTGAACACCTCGCGCGAGATCGGTGCGAAGTTCCTCGTCGCCTTCACCGAGTCCGGCTCGTCTGCGATGAACGTAAGCCTCGCGCGGCCGCCCGTACCGATCGTCGCCTTCTCGCCGAACCCGCAGACGCGCCGGCGCATGGCGCTCCTCTGGGGCGTCATCCCACGCGAGCTGCCTTCGCTGAGCGACACCGATGCGCTCGTCGACTGGGTTAGCGGCGACCTCATGGCGAGCGGCATGGCCTCCCCCGGCGAGCGCGTCGTCATCGTTTTCGGCGCGCCGCTCGGCGTCAGTGGGAGCACGAACTCGATCCGCGTCCACGTCGTCGGCTGAACCGCAGACTGTAAAGGCGCACCGTACAATCGCGTGCGGAAAATCCATACGTTCGGGCGCCATGCTTTTCGCCCGCTCGAACGTCTCAGCTCCATGAGTCACACGTACTCGCGCCGCCATGCGCTCTGGCTTTCCGCCGGTCTCCTCGTCGCATGCCGCGACAGGCAGAGCGGCGCCGACGCCAGCGCCCCGCTCGCGCCGCCGAGCCCGCCCACGCCGACCTCCACGCCCTCCCCTGCCCCCAGCACGGAAGCGAGCGGCGCGACCCCGTCCTGCACCGAGACGCACGCGAATATCGAAGGTCCGTACTACCGCGCGGGTGCCCCGGAGCGTTCGAGCCTCGTCGACCCTGGCGTGGCAGGCGTACCCATCGACATCCAAGGCCGGGTCACAGGCCTCGAGTGCGGCCGTGGCCTCGCCGGCGTCGAGCTCGACGTGTGGCATGCCACGCACGACGGCCACTATGACAATGACGGCACGATGCACCTCGGGCGTGAGCGCTTCCTCCTGCGGGGACGGCTCCGCACCGATGCCGACGGCCGCTATCGGGTCAGCACCATCGTCCCCGGCCGCTACTTGAATGGACCGCAGTACCGACCCGCGCACGTCCACGTGAAGATCCGAGCGCGTGGCTTCGCGGAGCTCACCACCCAGCTCTACTTCCCCGACGATCCGTACAACGAGATCGACCCTTTCATCCATCGCTCCCTCGTCATGGGGATGGAGAAGGCGAAGGACCGCGCGCTCGGCCACTTCGACTTCGTGCTGCGACCGGCCTAGCGAACACACGATTTGCGTTTGACGGCGAGCACTCGACCGGGCGACCTTCCCGCCCGGAGGTACGTCATGCGCCGAGCCATTTTCTTCGTCCTTGCCCTCGCCCTTCCCGTCGCCGCCTGTGGGAAGAAGGGAATGCCGCCCGAGTGCGACACGTTCCTCGTGAAGTACGACTGCTTCCTGACGAAGTCCGGCATGGCCGCCGCCGACAAGCAGAAGACGCTCGATGGCATGCGGCAGACGTGGTCGAGCGGCTCACACACCGCCACGGGACGCACCGCCATCCTCGGTGCGTGCAACCAGATGAACGCGCAGATGATCTCGAAGTTCGCCGAGTCCGCCTGCAAGTGACGCCCGCGCGGCGCGCGCTGCCGAAGGCGTGAGTTGCCTGGTGAGGCCCTCGAAGCGGCCTCAAATCGCGTACGATCGGGGGGATGACGAACGACCGGCAGAAGACCCTCGAGCCCATCCGGCACGCGTCCGGCACGGTGGCGCTGCCGGGCTCGAAGAGCATCTCGAACCGCGCGCTGCTTCTCGCGGCCCAGAGCCGGGGGACGACGACGCTCCGCGGTATGCTCGACGCCGACGACACGCGCATGATGCGCGGCGCTCTACGCGCCCTCGGGGTCCTGGTCGAGACCACGGGCGAGGAGACCATCGTGCAGGGCTCTTGCGGACGCTTTCCGAACGCGACGGCCAAGCTGTTCCTCGGCAACGCGGGAACGGCCATGCGTCCGCTCGCGGCCGCTCTCGCGTTCGCAGGCGGCACCTACGAGCTCGATGGCGTGGCGCGGATGCG
>JAYSXP010000370.1:0-12621 GCA_043717125.1 Polyangiaceae bacterium
CGATGGGTGCCGGGATGGGAATGCCGCAGGGCTACGACCCGCTCGTTCCGCACGGCCACCAGAGCGGCCCCGGGATGCAGAGCGTCCCGCAACAGCAGGGCTATGCGATGCAGGGCGGCGGTCCCGCGCACTATGCGCAGAGCCCGCATGGGCACGCGCCGCAGATGCCGCCGTCGATGCCCGGCCAGCAGTGGATGCAAGCAGCGCCTCAGGGTGGCGAGGGCTTTGCGAAGAAGTTCACGCCGCAGGTGATCATGCTCATCGTGGTCGGCGCCGTGTGTCTGTCGATCTTCGTGATCGGCATCGTCCTCTTCGTCACGACCAACTTCCAGCCCCGGCCGTGAAGCGTGAGACGCTCGAGAGCCGGCGCTGGATCGGTCGCGTCCTTCGCGACAAGTGGCGGATCGACGCGCGCATCTCGCGCGGCGGCGTAGGCACCGTCTACGCAGCGACGCACAAGAACAACGGCAGTCGCGCCGCCATCAAGGTCCTTCACCCGGAGTTCTCACGGGACGTCGACACGCGGAGTCGCTTCCTCCAGGAAGGCTACGCGGCGAACCAGGTGAACCATCCGGGCGTCGTGCGGATTCTCGACGACGACACCAGCGAGGACGGTCACGCGTATCTCGTGATGGAGCTGCTCGAGGGAGAGCTCCTCGAGACCCGACGGATCCGCAAGGGCGGTTGCCTTCCGCTGTCCGACGTCTTCGAGGTCGGCGAGCAGCTCCTCGACGTCCTCGCCTCGGCCCACGAGAAGGCGATCGTTCATCGCGACATCAAGCCGGACAACCTCTTCATCACGCACGAGGGGCGGCTCAAGGTCCTCGACTTCGGCTTCGCGCAGATGAAGTCGAGCTTCCGCACGGAGCAGACGGCTACGGGATTTCTCCTCGGCACTCCGGGGTTCATGTCGCCCGAGCAGGCGATCGGCAATCGCCCGCAGATCGACGCGCAGACTGACATCTGGGCGGTCGGAGCGACGCTCTTCACGCTCATCTCGGGTGAGCCCGTGCACGCGGGAGAGAGCGCCGCCGAGATGCTCGTCGCCGCGGCGAACTTCCCGCCTCGCTCTCTTGCGACCGTCACGAACGGCTTGAATCCGCGCCTCGTGAGCGTCGTCGATCGCGCCGTCGCGTTCGAGAAGGCGAAGCGCTGGCCGAACGCCCGCGCGATGCAGTTTGCCCTTCGCGATGCGGCCGGTAAGCAGTCGACCGGCCAGGTGTCGCGTCGCAGCATCCCTGACGACACGGTGTTCGAGGACGACTCGATCGACATCGAGGAGCTGCATCCCGACGAGCTCACGGACGCGCGCACGGGCTCGTGGGGATCGATCTCCGGTGCGGATCGGACGGTGGTGGCAAAGGCGCACGTGTCCGAACACGCGATGCCGAGCGCGATCACCCGCGAGGTACCGCCCGCCGCTGGTCGCCGCGCGCATCCATCCGACGACGATGGCCCGACGCTCGCGGCGTCGTCGTCGACCACCGACCCGAGCGAGCTCGCGCCGCAGTTCCACTCGGATCCACCGCTGACTCCGCATATGGGCATGTACCCGAGCGAAGGGGCCGCGCCCGGCGGCGGCAGGGTCAACGCCGCCTCCGACGGCGGCACGCTCATCATGGAGAGCCCGGCGGGCGCGCACGACGACGCGTATCCGCCGACCAGCCAGTCTCCGAGGACGGCGCCGAAGCCGTTCGGTCAGACGGTGCCGTTCGGGGCCGGCCAGCAACCGCCCCAGCAGCCGCAGCACTTCCACGACCCGCGCGCGATGGGCTCGCAAGAGGGACATGGCGGCGACATGATGTACGCGGCGCCCGCCGCGCGGCTTCCGCAGATCGAGGCGCCGCGCGCGAATCGCGTGCTCGTGTTCATCGGTGTCGCCCTGGTCACGATGGTGGTGGTGATCGTCGCCGGCCTGGTCATCCTCGCCGTCTCGGACTGACGCAGTAGATCGTTCTCGAGCGTCGAACGTAGCGGCCCTTCAGCGGCGTGCGGCGAAGCTGTGTAGGCTTTGGCCGATCACGTCGTGATCGCACCGACCCGGAGACATCCGCATGAAGCGCAGCGCTGGAGCGTGTTGGCACGCGACGAGTCCGAGTTCCGTCCTCCTCTGTACGCTCGTCGCCCTGCTCGCGACGGCGTGTCCCGGCCCTGCCAAGCCCGCGCAGGCGCCAGCGGCCGAGCTCGCCGAGAAGGGGCCGCTCGTCTGGAAGCTGTCGAAGTCGGGGCTCGGCTTCCGCCTGAGCAATGCCGACGAGGACGGAGACAGAGAGTCCGAGCACAAGGTCGCTCCGTCGACGCCGCTCGGCGCGGACGACGCGCGGAAGATCGCCCTACGCCTGCCCGACCTCAAGCGCGATCCCGACGACGCGAAGGACTTCGCGATGAGGGACAAGTCGATCCCGGCGCCACGTCCCGGCAAGACCGTGACCGAGGCGTTCCCGCCGCCCGGCGGACCCCCGCCCGCGAACGTCACGGCGCCCGGCCCGCTCACGGTCGAACGTCACGCGCCCGAGGGCCCCGTCGACATCGCCCCGCACCTCACGGTCACGTTCTCGCAGCCGATGGTCCCCGTCACGAGCGTGGACGACCTCGCGAAGGACAGGGAGCGGCTCCCCGTCTCGCTCGTCCCTCAGCCTCCCGGCAAGTGGCGCTGGCTCGGCACCAAGACGCTGATGTTCCAGCCCGACAAACGCTTCCCGATGGCGACCGAGTACGCCGTCGAGGTGCCCGCGGCCACGAAGGCGATGAGCGGTCAGGTGCTCGGCAAGCCGGTGCAGTGGACGTTCACCACTCCACCCGTCAAGGTGAAGCGCTCATGGCCTTCGTCGAGCCAGGAGCCGCGCGAGCCGATGCTCTACGTCGAGCTCGATCAGCAGGTCGAGCCGAAGGACTTGCTCGGGAGCATCGAGCTCGCGAGCGGAAACAACGTCGCTGTCCCGCTCCGACTCGCAGACACCGACGAGGTCGAGGCGAACGAGAACGTCCGCCACATGTCGCAGGCCGCGGAGAAGGGCCGCTGGGTCGCGTTCCGTCCGGTGGGCAAGCTGCCGACGGCCACGCACTTCAGCGTGCGTCTGAAGGCGGGCGCGGCGAGCGCCGAGGGACCGCGCCGCACGACGAAGGACCAGTCGTTCGCGTTCTCCACGTACAGCCCGCTCCGCGTGGAGAGCTCGCGCTGCTCGTACGGCGACCATTGCGTGCCGCTCCAGCCGTTCTACGTGACGTTCACGAACTCGATCGACATGAAGACCTTCGAGAAGAAGCTCGTCACGACCTCGCCGGAGATCCCCGGCATGAAGGTCGAGGTCCACGGGCGGTCGATGACCATCTCGGGACGCACGAAGGGACGCACGAAGTACGCCGTGAACGTCCACGGTGCGCTGGGCGACGTCCACGGCCAGACGATGGGCGAGGACGCGCACTTCACGGTCGACGTCGGCAGCGCCGACCCGAACATGTTCGGAGCCGAGGGCGACATGGTCGTCCTCGATCCGTCGTCGCCGAAGGCCTACACCGTCTACACGATAAACGAGCCTGGCCTTCACGCCCGCGTGTTCTCGGTCGGTCCCGAGGATTGGAAGAAGTATGTAGCATACACGCAGGAGTGGGAGCGGCCGCGCAAGTTGAAGCCGCCGGGCCGGCTCGTGTCGGACCGCGTCCTCACGCCGAAGAAGGCGACCGACGAGCTCGTCGCGACGAACGTCGACCTGACGGCAGGACTCAACGGCGGCTATGGACAGATGCTCGTCGTCGTCGAGCCGACACTCGCGCCCCTCGAGGGCTGGCACCGCGCCGAGCTCGACGTCTGGGTGCAGTCCACCGACCTTGGCGTGAGCGCCTTCGTCGAGAACGACCAGATCACCGGGTGGATCACGCGCCTCGCGGACGGCGTGCCGCAGGACGGCGTCACGCTCGCGCTCCTCGACGCCGGCTCCGCGAGCACGAACAAGGACGGCCTCGCGCAGGTCCCGTTCTCCGACAAGAACGGCAGGCTTGTCTACGCAAAGAAGGGCAAGGACCTCGCGATCGTGACCGAGCGCTGGGGCGGCGAGCACGCGTACGTGCGCACGCCCCGCACCGACTCGGTGCGCTGGCTCGTATTCGACGATCGCGGCATGTACAAGCCGGGCGAGGAGGTCCACGTGAAGGGCTGGCTCCGTCGCGCGGGCGCGTCGCGAGGCGGCGACATCGATGCGATCCCGGACGCGAAAGGCAAGAACGTCAGCTTCAAGGTCCGTGACCCGCGCTACGCGGAGATCGGCGCCGGCACCGCGACCGTCGACGACCAGGGCGGCTTCGACTTCGCGTTCAAGCTTCCCGGCAATGCGAACCTCGGCAACGCGTACCTGGAGCTCAACCTCGAGGGCGTCGGCCTCTCCGGGACGACCTCGTCGCACCCGTTCCAGATCCAGGAGTTCCGCCGTCCCGAGTTCGAGGTCACCGCGAAGTCGAGCGAAGGTCCTCACTACGTGGGCGAGCATGCGATCGCCACGGTGAACGCGGCGTACTACTCGGGCGGCGGCCTGCCCGATGCGCCGGTGCAGTGGCACGTCACGCGGTCGACGGGCTCGTTCACGCCCCCGAACCGCAGCGAGTTCCACTTCGGGCCCGAGGCGAGCTTCTATTGGTCGTGGCATTCGAAGCCGCGCGAGGACGTGAAGAACGAGACCTGGTCGTCGCACACGAACCCGCAGGGCCTGCATCGGCTGCGCGTCGACTTCGACGCCGTGGAGCCCTCCTATCCGATGAACCTCGAGCTCTCGGCGCAGGTCGAGGACGTGAACCGCCAGCAGTGGGCCGGTCGCACGACGATGCTCGTGCACCCCGCGGATCACTACGTCGGCATGCGCCTCGCGAAGAGCTTCATCCGCTCCGGCGATAACATCGACCTCGACATGGTCGTGAGCGACGTCGACGGCAAGCTCGTCGCCGGGCGCGCGATCACCGTGAAGGCGGCGCGTATCGACTGGGAGCAGAAGGGGAGCGAGTACGTCGAGCGCGAGCTCGATCCGCAGACCTGCGACGTTCTGAGCGTCGCGGCCAAGCCGAACGACGTGGTCCGCTGCACCTTCAAGACAGCCCAGGGCGGCAGCTATCGCGTCACGGCGATCGTGAAGGACGACCACGGTCGCAAGAGCCAGACGGCGACGCAGATCTACGTGATGGGCGCGGATCTGCCCAAGGACAAGAGCCTCGGCGGCGACCGCGTCACGATCGTGCCCGACAAGAAGGAGTACAAGCCCGGCGAGCTCGCCGAGGTGCTCATCCTCGCGCCGTTCCTCCCGGCGGAGGGCCTGCTCACGGTGAGGCGCCAGGGCATCGTGCACGTCGAGCGGTTCACGATGCGTACGGCGTCGCAGACCATCAAGCTGAAGCTCGACGATGCGCTCGTGCCGAACGCCGAGGTGCGCGTCGACCTCGTGGGCGCAGCATCACGCGACGATGCGAACGGAAACCCCGATCCGAAGCTGCCTAAGCGGCCCGCTTTCGCGTCGAGCGCGACCTCCGTGAAGGTGCTGCCCACCGCGCGCACGCTCGACGTCGTGGCGGTCGCGAAGAGGACCGCGATCGAGCCCGGCGGCTCGACGCAGATCGAGGTCGACGTGAAGAACGAGGCCGGTCGCGGCGTGGCGGGCGCGCAGGTGGCCGTCATCGTCGTCGACGAGGCCGTGCTCGCGCTCTCCGGCTACAAGACCCCCGACCCTGTCTCCGTCTTCTACGCGTCACGAGGCTCGGACGTGCGCGAGATCATGGTGCGCGACCGCGTGCTGCTCGCGGATCCGGATCTCCTGAATCTCCGTGCCCTGAGCACGCGCCAGGAGTCGGGCGGCGGCAAGGGGGGGGGCGGGTTCGGAAATGGGCACGGTCGGCTCGGCGGTGCGCCGGGGACCGGCATGGCGACACTTGGTCGCTCCACGCCCTCGGCGGCGGCCCCGCCGACGATGGATCAGAAGGCGCTCGCGAGGAGCGAGTCGGCGAAGGACGAGGTCAGCGTTCAACCGTCCGAGGTCTCCGTCGTCGGCGACACCTCCACACCCATCCAGCTCCGCTCCGACTTTTCCGCGCTCGCGCTCTTCGCGCCGCGCGTGGCGACCGATGCGCAGGGCCACGCGAGCGTTCCGATCAAGCTCCCGGACAACCTCACGCGCTATCGCGTGATGGCGCTCGTCGCCGCGGGGGCGCGCGACTTCGGCGCGAACGAGTCGACCCTCACCGCGCGTCTCCCGGTGATGGCGCGCCCGTCCGCGCCGCGGTTTCTCAACTTCGGCGACAAGTTCGAGCTCCCCGTCATCGTCCAGAACCAGACGGATGCCCCGGTCGAGGTCGGTGTCGTCGCGCGCGCGACCAACGCCACCATCGACGAGCCGAGCGCGAAGCGCGTGAAGATCGCCGCGAACGACCGCGTCGAGGTGCGCTTCCACGCGGGCACCGTGAAGCCCGGTACTGCGCGGTTCCAGATCGGCATCGCCTCGGGCGGCTTCTCCGACGCGAGCCAGGTCGAGCTGCCGGTGTACACACCGGCGACGACCGAGGCGTTCGCCACCTACGGTGAGATCGACGAAGGGGCCGTCGCGCAGCCCGTGAAGATGCCTCCGGGCGTGTTCCCGCAGTTCGGCGGCCTCGAGATCACGACGAGCTCCACGCAGGTTCAAGCGCTCACCGATGCGCTTCTCTACCTCGTGAAGTACCCGTTCGAGTGCAACGAGCAGATCGCCTCGCGCGTCATCGCGGTGGCCGCGCTGCGTGACGTGCTCCAGGCGTTCAAGGCCGAGGGCCTGCCAACGCCTGCCGCGCTCGAGCAGTCGATGAAGCTCGACTTCGAGAAGCTGAAGCGCCATCAGAACAACAACGGCGGCTGGGGCTTCTGGCAGGAGAACCCCTGGCCGTACCTGTCGATCCACGTCGCGCACGCGCTCGTCCGCGCGAAGGACAAGGGCTACAAGCCGGACGACGAGATGATGCGGCGCGCGCAGAGCTATCTGCGCAGCGTCGAGTCGTACATCCCGTCCTGGTACACCGAGGAGGCTCGGCGCTCGCTCATCGCGTACGCGCTCTTCGTCCGCAAGAAGCTGAACGACCCGGATCCCGCGCGCGCGCGGCGCCTCATGAGCGAGGCGGGCGGCGTCGACAAGCTGCCGATCGAGGCGGTCGGCTGGATCTGGCCGACCCTCTCCGGCGACCCCGCGTCGACCGCGGAGAACGAGAGCATCCGCAGGCATGTCGCCAACCGCGTCACCGAGACGGCGGGTAACGCCCACTTCGTCAGCGGCTACAAGGACGCCGACTGGCTGCTCCTCCACTCCGATCGTCGCGCCGACGGCGTGCTGCTCGAGTCGATGATCGGCGATCAGAAGGACAGCACGGTCATTCCGAAGCTCGTGAAGGGGCTCCTCGCCCATCGCAAGGAAGGGCGCTGGCACAACACGAACGAGAACGCGTTCGTGCTGCTCGCCCTCGACCGTTACTTCACCACCTACGAGAAGGTGACGCCCGACTTCGTCGCGCGCATCTGGCTCGGCGATCGCTTCGCCGGTCAGCACGCGTTCAAGGGCCGCACCACCGAGTACAGCGACGTCAAGATCCCGATGCAGTGGCTCGCCACGGACGCGAGCACGAAGGGGGGCCAGACGCAGAACCTGGTCGTCGGTAAGGACGGCCCGGGCCGCCTCTATTACCGCATCGGAATGCAGTACGCGCCGACGGACCTGAAGCTCCCGCCGTCCGACAACGGCTTCGTCGTGTCGCGCACGTACGAGGGCGCTTCGAGTCCGGGCGACGTGAAGCGCGATCCGGACGGCACGTGGCGCGTGAAGGCGGGCTCGAAGGTCCGCGTTCGGGTCACGATGGTCAATCCGTCGCGGCGCTATCATGTCGCGCTCGTCGATCCGCTCCCGGCGGGGCTCGAGGCGCTGAACCCCGCGCTCGCCGTGACCGGCGAGATCCCGAAGGACCCGAAGGCCGAGGCCGCGCAGGCCAAGACCGGTCGCTACTGGTACTGGAACCGCACCTGGTACGAGCACCAGAACATGCGCGACGAGCGCGTCGAGGCGTTCGCCTCGCTCCTCTACGACGGCGTCTGGGACTACACGTACGTCGCGAAGGCGACGACCCCAGGCGTGTTCGTCGTGCCCCCTCCGAAGGCCGAGGAGATGTACTCGCCCGAGACGTTCGGGCGCGGCGCGGGCGACCGAATGATCATCGAGTGATTTCTCCGGGGTCCCGATCTCTGTCGTCTATCCCCAAGAATCCATTACGGATTGTCCTTCGCGCCAGGATTGCCGCGAAAGAACCGAATGGACGAGGTGGAAAGACTCCTATATCCAAGCGCTTGAAGGGCTTTCCCTCCCACGACGAGGTCCGCAGATGCTTTCTCGAAATCGGCTTTCCTTCCTGACTCCGCTCCTCGCAGCCTCGCTGCTGGTGAGCGTGATCGGTTGCGGCGGAACCACCACGTTCTCCGGCGCGCAGTCCTTCGCGGTTGCGGGCACGCCGCCTCCTCCGCCTCCTCCGCCTCCTCCGCCTCCTCCGCCTCCTCCGCCCCCGGCCCCGCCGCCGCGCGTCGAGCTGCGCGACAACAAGATCGACTTCAAGGAGAAGATCCAGTTCGAGGTCAACAAGGCGATCATCAAGCCCGAGTCTGACTCGTTGCTCCACGACATCGCGGACGTCATCAAGAAGAACCCGCAGGTCAAGAAGCTCTCGATCGAAGGCCACGCGAGCGCCGAAGGCGACGCGAAGCGGAACAAGAAGCTGTCGGACGATCGCGCGAAGGCCGTCGTCGACCACCTGATCAAGAAGGAAGGCGTCGACGCCGCCCGGATGGTCGGCAAGGGCTGGGGCATCGAGAAGCCCATCGCGCCAAACGACACCGAGGAGAACCGCGAGAAGAACCGCCGCGTCGAGTTCCTCGTCGTCGAGCAGGATGTCACCCAGAAGAAGGTCGAGATCGACCCGAAGACGGGCAAGGAGAAGGTCGTCGACACGAAGACCGAGTCCATCAAGGCGCCCGTCGACCCGTCGACGCCCGCGACGCCCGCGACCCCGGCGGCGCCCGCGAAGCCGAAGGCCGCCGCGCCCGCGGTTCCCGCGAAGCCTGCCACCCCGGCGAAGCCTGCCACCCCGACGACGCCCGCGCCCAAGCCCATGGAGAAGAAGTGATGAAGTCCATCCTCCTGTTTGCATTCGTGACCACCGCTTCCGGCTGCAGCTTTGCCGCGCGAAGCCCGGACATGTACCGCGACGACACGAAGGCCCAGCTCGAGACGAAGAGCAACGACATCCGCGCTTGCTACGACGGAGTGCTCGCGAGCACGCCCGGCGTGGGCGGCAAGGTGACCGTCAAGTTCAACGTCGAGAACGAGCAGGGCAAGATCACCGCCGTGACGGTCGACAAGGCCAACACGACGGCGCCCGACGCGGTCGCCGACTGCGTGACCAAGAGCATCGCGGGCCTCGGCCTCACGCCGCCGGATGCACGCCTCGGTCAGGCGACGTTCACGTGGGAGTTCGCGGCCCCCGGCCCGGGCGTCTACTCGAGCGCCCCGCCGAAGAGCTGAGCGAACCAAGGCGTGACAATCGGCGCGTCAGCGTCGGTGCGCGCCGAAGGCGAACACAGCGGAGCAGGTCGCATCGCGGGGAGGCTCGCGAAGCCTTACAAGGAGAGCTCGAAGTCCCCAGGACTTCGAGCTTTCGTGTTTGAACAGAGAGCAGCGCCCACGCCCTTTCGGAGCGCTTCGACCGCGCGTTCTCCGCGATCGAGAGAAGCGGGCGATCCCGGGACCCGCGCGCTCGGTCGTCCTCCGGCGCCCTCTCCCACGCGGCGTCGAGCGAGGCGACGAGCCGCCGCGTGGCGTTGAAGAGCCCCGCGAGCACGATGTGGGTGAGGGGCTTGCCGGGGTCGCGTGCGCCGACGTCGATGAGCGAGAGCGAGAGGCTCACGAGCTCCGCCGACACACGTCGTGGCCGAAGCCGTAGACGCGTGCAGCGCCCTGAAGTACCCGACGGTCGCCGCAAGCACGTGTGTCCTACGACACATGCTCCCGGAGGTCGCCTAGAGTACACCGCGATGGATCCCTTCGAGAACGGACGAACCCTCCCGGCCAAGTCGCTCGACTTCTGGTTCGATTACACCTGCCCGTTCGCTTACCTCGGGTCGACCCAGGCGCCCGCGCTTGCGAAGCGCATGGGGGTTCCGCTCACGTACCGCCCGCTGTTACTCGGCGGCGTGTTCCGCGCAAACGACACGCCGCAGAAGCTCTTCGCTACGCTGGCTCCGGCGAAGGCCGCGCACAACGGCAACGACATGCAACGCTGGGCGAAGCGCCTCGGCGTGACGCTGAAGATGCCGGCAAATCATCCGATCCGCGCTGTCGAGGCGCTTCGCGCGACGCTCGCCACGGGCGTCGACCCGCGCGTCATCGCTGCGTTCTACCGCGCGTACTGGGTCGACAACGTCGACATCTCGAGCCGTGAAGTGATCGCGGGCGTCGTGAAGAGCTGCGGCCATGACCCCGAGACGATCCTCGCCGCCATCGACACGGCCGCGATCAAGGACGATCTTCGGGCACGGACGGACGAGGCCATCGCGCTCGGCATCTTCGGCGTCCCCGCGTGGGTCGTCGACGGCACCCACCTCTACTGGGGTCAGGACCGCATCCACTTCGCCGAGGGCATCGCCAGGCCCCCTCTCGACGTGCCCGTGCCCGTGCCCGCTCTCTCTGTCCCTCCGACTCTCCACGTGTACTGGGACTTCTCCTCCCCCTTCGCGTACCTCGGCGCGTCCCAGGTCGCGTCTCTCTCCCGCCGCACCGGCGCGAAGGTCGTCTGGCATCCTCTCCTCCTCGGCGGCCTCTTCCGCTCGCTCGGCACGGCGGATGTCCCGCTCGCCAACTTCTCCGCCGCCAAGCAGCGCTACTACGCCAAAGACCTCGAGCGCTGGGCGGCGTACTGGGGCGTGCCCTACCGCTTTCCTTCACGCTTCCCGACGCCGTCGCTGCGCGCGATGCGCGTCTACGTCGCGCTGCCCGAGGGGCTCCGCGACGCCTACCGCGATGCCGTCTTCCTGGCCTACTGGGCGGACGACCGCGACATCACGGACGACGCCGTCCTTGCGTCCTGCATCGGCGACGAGAGCGCGGCGCGAGAGGCGCTCGCGAGGGCCACGTCCGACGAGGTGAAGGCCGAGCTCCGACGCGAGACCGAGCAGGCGGCCGCGTGCGGTGTGTTCGGCGTTCCCACGTTCGTGGTCGGCGACGACCTCTTCTGGGGTCAGGACCGGCTCGGGCTCGTCGAGGACGCGCTCGCGGGTCGGTCCGGGACGGAGCTCAGTTCAGGGTGACGGTGCTCGACGTCGCGAGGCTCTCGGCCCCGCGACCGTCGACGATCGTGAGCTGGAGCGAGCGCGGCTGGTGGCGCGCGTCGTCGTGCGCGCGGTCGCGACCGCCTTCCGCGGAGCTGCCACGACCTTCGCTCGCGCCGTCGTCGGCGCGCGTGCTCAGCGGCGTGTTGCCGGCGAGCGCGGCGGCCGAGATCACGATCGTCACGAGGGCGCTCTCGCGCGTCGGGTTCGGCTCGGGGACGTCGATCGTCCCATCGATGTCGGGCGGGAGCCGGTAGTGGAGGCGCGTGATCGCCTCGCCGTCGTTGTCGTGGAAGAGGACGGTGACGGGGATGACGTACGAGCCGTCCTTCTGCGCCGTCACCGTGAGGGGCGCATCGACCGAGTCGATGATGGGCGCGTCGTTCGCGGTCTGGTCGCCACAGGCGACGACCGCGAGCGGCGCCGCGAGGACGAGGCCGAAGCTAAGGAGGTCGGTAAGGCGTGTTGGGCGAGGAAGCATGAAGGCCCCTGAGCTAGCAGCGTGAACGCACGAAACAAGGCGTACCGACCGGGTCGGCCCTCGAATCGACAATCGGAATGCTCGACGTTTCCGAGAGGGAAGGTAAGTTCCCTGCGCTTCGTACGACGCGTCAGGCCCCACCTCGGACCCATTCTCGTGGCCCATCACCCCAGGCGGGCGATCTCGAGCGCGATGACCCGACGGACGATGGCGATCGCACAGGCGTAGGTCGCATCGACGCCGAAGAAGCTCAGGCTCTTCGACAGGAGCGACTGGCGCCGCGAGTAGGGGGTGTCCGAGGCGTAGTGGACGATGCCCACGTCGAAGGGCGTATGGGCCGAGAGGTGAACGACCTCGTCGGTCGGGACGCGCCGCGGATTCACGAGCTCGTACGTCGCGCCGAGGAAGGGGCCGGCCTCCATCTCGAGGACCGTATAACCGCTCGAGTAGAACGCATCCATGTACTCCTTGTTCTGCAGGAACGCGCTGCGGACCGTGACGGCCTTCTGGTTGTCGAAGACGCTGCCATGGCGGAGATAGGGTGCGACGTCGCGAGCGGTGAAGGCGTTCTTGAAGAGGAACGTGTTCTTCGAGTGCTCGTCGTACACGTTGCCGCTCAGCATCACGTCGCCGACGCGACCGTTCAGCGTCGCCGCCTTGCCCATGATGTAGATGCCGCGAACCTCGCCGACGCCCTGACCAAGACGCGAGAGCAGATGGTACGCCGCCATCCCCAGCGGGTAGTCGATGTTGACGAGGACGGCCTCGCTCTTCTTGA
>JAYSXP010000038.1:0-7194 GCA_043717125.1 Polyangiaceae bacterium
GGAGGATAGTCGAACCCACGTGAGGGCGCGGGTCCCCTGATCAGGTGGGCCGTGCTAAGTGACGAGATCGTCATGGCTGTTTCCTCCCTCACCCCCATCGAGGCCGCGCTCCTCCGCGAAGTGCGCCTGTCGGACGAGGACCACGGCGGCCTCAGCGGCGCCGAGCTTGGGACAGACGAAACCGACGCGATGAGGCGCCTCGGTGAGCTCGGCCTCGTCGAGGCGATAGGCGAGTACGGCGAGGCTCCCGACGGCGAGGAGGACGAGCGCGAGGCCGGCGCGGCGGCGGTCGTCTATCGCATGACGCAGGCCGGAGTGCTCGCGCTTGCCGACGACCTACCCCGCGATCCGTGAGCGCGCCGAGCTAGGGACCGTGGGACCTACTGGATCTCCCCGCCGAGCAGGCGTCGCGGCGTCGCGTCACGTGCGTGCATCGGCACGCGCAGCACGAAGGTCGCGCCGCGCCCCGCGGGAGGCGCGAGCTCGACGGTGCCCCCGTGCGCGCCGGCGATGCGCTTGACGAGCGCGAGCCCGAGGCCGGTGCCCGTCGCACGCGTCGTGAAGAACGGCGTGAAGAGCCGAGGTCGCGCCTCCAGCGAGACGCCGTCGCCATCGTCCGTGACCTCGACGCGCAGCATGGCCGGGCGCGCTTGCTCGACGCTCACCCGCACACGCACGGGCTTGGTGCGCCCCTCCGCGACGAGTGCATTCTGCACGAGATTCGAGATGGCCTGTTCCAGGAGGATCTCGTCGCACTCGACCTCGTTCGTCGGGGCGCTCAGGAGCTCGACCTCCGCCGGAGCGACGCCCGCGGCCGCGATCACCTGCGAGACCGCCGAGCTGACGATCCGCGCGGCGGGTCGTCGCGAGTACTGGAGCTCGAACGGGCGAACGGCGTCGAGGAGGCGCGTGACGAGCTGCTTCAGTCGCTCTGCCTCCTCGCCCACGATTCCGAGCAAGTTGCCGTCCTCGTCGCTCCGCTCGCTTCGCTGGAGCGTCGCCAGCGCGCTGAAGATGATCGCGACGGGGTTCCGTACCTCGTGAGCAACCACGGCGGCGAGCTGGCCGACCGCGGCGAGGTTCTCGCGCTCGGCGAGGGCGACGCGTGCGCGCTCGAGCTCCGCGGACTTCTTCGCGCCTTCGGCGGCATCCGCGACGACGACGGAGCCGATGCTCAGGATGGCGAGCGCGAGCGCGGGATCGGACATGTAAGGCAGATCCGTCACGCGTTCCGCCGTGAGCCAGTCGAGCAAGAAGGAGATGCAGATCAGGCCGAGCGCCATCGCCACGACGAGGGCCCTTGGATGTTGCCGGCTCATGCGGAGCGCGGCGAGCGCGGCGGCGACCTGCGCCGCATAGATGACCGCGATGATGGGGAAGGCGAGCGGCCCCGTGACGGCGTCACGATAAGTGACGCCCAGCAAGACCGATGGGCGCTCTCTGACCGCGTTCTGCACCGCGAGGCCAGGGACGAGGGAAAGCGCTGCGACGACGCCGCTCGCGACGATGAGCGCGCGCTCGAGCCGCGAGAGGCGGCGACGGTCCCAGGCCGCGAGAAAAGCGAGCCACGCGCTGCCGTGAACGGCGACGGTCACGATGCTCGCCCGGCTGATCCAGACCGTCACCGTGGTGCCCATTCGGGCGGCGAGGACCGCGTCCGTCACGCAATAGAAGGCCGCCGCGAAGGCGGCCGTCGCCGCGTAGACGAAGTGCCGGCTCGCGGCGGCTCGCCCGAGGTACGCCCCGAGGATGCCCAGCGAGAGGCAGGTGGCCGCCGCGCAGAACGACGCGGTCGTTGCGAGATTGAACTCCACGTTCGGCTATCCTATCGCGATCGTCGAATGCCCGGACTCGCGATACGTGGTCGTCCGTGATGCCCTCCTCCGTGGGCGAGAAGATCCGTGCCGCCCTCCCGGACGAGAAGGATCGCGACGAAGCCGCGCTCACGCTGGTGCTCGCGGCCTCCGCCCGTGCGATGGACGCGCTGAAGCACAAGGGAGTGAGGTTTCGAGTCACATGCGCGCGCAGGCCGGCAGCGGGTCGGCGCATGCCTGAGCGCTCGACACTACGTGGGTCGATCCGGACTTCGACACGTGCTCGGTGCACCGGGCACACGCACGCCCTGGCGCCCAGCGCTCGGTGAACGTACCGGCCCAGTCGCTCTCCCCGACGACGACGAGGTCGCTACCGACGCTCGAGAGCGAGATGCGGTTCACGACGGCAGACGGAAATGTGTCGGGGGTCGGCCAGTACATGCCGGGCACCGCGCGGACGTGCGCGCCCGTCGGAGCGGTCGTCCAGTCTCCGCACGTCAGGACCCCGCTCGACTCGCATGAGTCGCGTCGAAGCGTGAACGTCCCGTCGCGGCGCAGCTCGAGGCTCGTCGCTTCGCCGCCGCCCTTCAGGTGGTAGACACCCGCGAGCGGCGTGCTTCCGCCGGTCTTGCCGCAAGCGGCCAGCAGCAGAGCGGCCGTCGCGACGATCGAGAGCAGGCGCGCGAGGCTCACGGCTTCTTCTTCGGCGGAAAGCCGCTCCACACCGCGCTGTACTCGCATGCGGGGCTCCACATCAGCCAACCGACACCGCCGGAGGTCTCTGCGCTCTTCGCTTGCGCGACGACGTACGCGGGGCCGTAGTTGCTCGACCGCAGCGGGAAGGCTTGCAGCCACGTGCGGAAGACCGTTGCGGCGCCCGTCGGCTTCAGTTGCTTCAGCGCCGCGGTGTTGCCGATGCCGATGATCTCCGGGTGCTCGCCAGGCTCCGCGAAGCCCATCCATCCTTTGCTGTAGTGAGACGGATACGACATCAGGCTGATCGCATCCGCCTCGGGAGCGACGGTCGGGATGTGCTGTCCGAGGTACTCGATGTCGCTCATCTCGCCCGTCGCCGCGACGCCGAAGAAGTCGAGCGAGAGCGCGGCGCCGGCTGCGGAGGTCACCTCGTGCACGCGCTTCACGAAGTCGCGGATGATCTTCGAGCGGTCCTCCTTGACGGGGAGCACGGCGATCTTCGAGCTGAGGTGGACCGGGAAGCGGACGTAGTCGAGCTGGATCTCGTCGGCGCCGGCGTCGACGCCCTCCTTGGCGAGCGCGATGGCGTAATCCTGCGCCTCGGTGTTGTTCGGGTCGAGCCAGTCGACGTGAATCGGCTTTCCCGTCGGCGCGAACTTGATCGAGAGCCGCGCATCCTTGGCGTGCTTGTCCGTCCACGGATCGTGAAAGCAAGGAATACGGAGGATGACGCGGATCCCGCGCCAGTGTGCGAACCGGATGGCGCGCGCGAGGTCGGGGATGTAGAGGTTTCGCGCGGCGCCGGTCTCGATGACGAGAGGGACCTTCGACGGGTAGTTGACGTACCCCTCGTAGTCTTTCTGATCGAGGACCACGGCGTTGAGGCCTCGCTCCGCGAGCTTGTCGAGCGTGTCGACCCATCGGATGCCCGCGTAGGGGCCCGTCACGAACACACCGCGGAGCGCCTTCTCTTCGGGCCACCCGAGGCGCTCCTCCTTGGGGTCGTCGCGCAGCACCCGTGTCACGACGCCCGGGATCTCGAGTTTGTTCCCGACGATCGCGCCCTTCGGGTTCTTCTTCGTGATCGCGTTCGCGAGCTCGTTCGCGGTGTAGAGCTCGCTGATCGAAAGGTAGGTCGCAGCGATCGACGTGATGGTCTGTCCGGCGGCGACCGTGTGCGTCACCCTGGCGCCCGCGTCGTCCGTGGTGACCGAGCCGCCCGGAGGCATGTGTGTGCGCAGGAACTCCGCGAGCTCGCTGGACGCTGCCGGGACGCTCACGTCGTACTTTCCCGGTCGGCTCGGATTGGCCCCACGAGCGGCACGTTTTTCGGGTGCGCCACCGTCGGCGGCGTCGCTACCCGGGCTTGCCGGGGCCGCCGTCGCGGGCGGGCGCGCCGATGGCGGCGCGTCGAGGGTCGCGTCGTGGCCGGCGGCCGGCGCGCTCGCGCGCGAGGTACAGGCGGGAAGGACGAGAAGAAGAGCCGCCGCGGCGAGGAGTGCGCGCATCGATCATGCAATCGTATAGGAGACCGGGATTGCGCGCGAAGAACGGGGAACCTTCGGAGCGAAAGGCTGTCTCGAGCGTTCAATGGCTATGCATCGGTTGCTGTCGCTCACCACGCTGGCGCTAGGTATGTGTCTTGCCGTCCCGGCCCTCGCCGACCGTTCGGCCATCACGGTCACGCCCGAGGGCCACGATCTGAAGGTCGTCGTCCACAACGTTACCGATTACTGCACGACGAACGCCCACACCGACGTCGTCCGGCGCGGGAGCACGATCCGCATCGTGCGTGATCGTCCCACCCGCGTTTCTCGCTGCATGGACCAGCGAGACGTCACGTTCGTGATCCACGACGTCCCTGCCGGCACTTATACGGTGACGTACGAGCAGATCCCGCTCATCGCGCCGGCCCGCACGATGACCATCGCCTCGACGACGACGACCGTCGCCCCATAGCGCGCGTTCAAGCGACCAGCAGCAGCTGACGCGCGAGGTCACCCGGACGGAGACACCACGCGGGCTGCCGGTCGTGGATGACGGATACCTGGGCGTGGCGAAGGGGAGGGAACGTCGGGCGTCCGATCAGGAACGCGCCGAGGGCCGAGAGCGCGGGCTCGTCTCCCACCACGACGATCGACGAGCCGCGCGAGAGCAGGAGCGGCGCGATGATCTGCGGCGGAACGTTGTTCGAAAGCGCAGGCAGCACCTCGATGAGACCGACGTAGTCGACGCGGTCGGCGAAGAGCTCCGCGGTCTGCATCGCTGCGGGTAGCGGGCTCGTGAAGAAGCGATCGAAGCTCGGCTCCTCGGCGAGACGGAGCTTGTTGCCGAGCGCGCGGATGGTCTGCCGTCCCTCGGCCGACAGGTGCCGATGCGCGTCGGGAACGGTCGCATCGTCGATCGCGAGCGAGGAGCGAAGGAGGAAAATTTCCACGGCGTCACCCTAACCCACGTCTCGCTGCGCTCCTTCGACCTTCACGACGATCTTCGCGACGAAGATCGCGAAGAAGGCCGGCATGTCCGAGTCGGACTGGAAGAACCTCTACGTTCCCGCAGTAGCGTCGTCGGTCACGCGTTCGTGTCGGACGCGGCCTCGTGGCCGCTCCACTGGTCGACGTGCTGTGCGCCATCGTCCGTCGGCAAGCCGTAGCGCTTCTCCAGCTTCCCGATCAGGCGCGCCCGGTCGCCCCCGACGATCGCAAGGTCGCTGTCGGTGAGCTTGTTCCACTTCGCCTGCGCCTGCCTCGACAGCAGCGGCCAGTGCAACTTGATCTCGCCCCAGGTCATCGCAGATCCATGAGCACGGTCCATACCGCGAGGTCAGCGAGCGCCACGGCACAAAATGCAGCGCCCACGTGGGCTGCCTACGGCGCCTTCGTGCCTCACACTGGGGCAACCGTGCGCTCACGCGACGCGTGTGCGCCTCGCTCGATGCCCTCTCTGCAGCTGGTCCAGCCAGCCGCCCGGCATGTCGAAGGCTGGGATTGCCGCCTCGATCTGGGCTAAGACGAGCGCGCAGGGGGGCATCCCATCGTGAAGCTCGGCATCGACTTCGGAACGACGCGCACGGTGGTCGCCTGCGCCGATCGCGGAAACTACCCGATCCTCAGCTTCTCGGACGAAGCGGGCGACGCGCACGACTTCTTTCCCTCCGTCGTCGCCGAGCGCGACGGCGAGCTCCGCTTCGGCTTCGATGCGCTCGCGGCCGCGGCCGCCGACCCGTCGTTCACCGCCGTTCGCTCGTTCAAGCGGCTCCTCGCCGACGCGCACGCCGGTCCCGGCTGTACGGTCACCATCGGGAGCACGACGATCGCCATCGACGAGCTGGTCACGCGCTTTCTCGATGCGACGCGCGAGGCGGTGCTCACGAAGTCCAATCTCCCCAAGAGCGCGAAGGCGAAGGCCGCGAAGGAAGACGAGCCGATCCGCTCGGTCGTCGCGGTGCCCGCGAACGCCTCCGGTGCGCAACGCTTCGTGACGCTCGATGCGTTCCGGCGCGCGGGCTTCGGCCCCGTCGCGATGCTCAACGAGCCCTCGGCCGCAGGGTTCGAGTTCACGCATCGTCACCGCGATACGCTCACGTCCCGGCGCGATCACGTCGTCGTGTTCGACCTTGGCGGCGGTACGTTCGACGCTTCGCTCGTGCACATGCGAGGCCGCAGCCACGAGGTCCTCGCGACGGGCGGCGTGAATCGGCTCGGTGGAGACGACTTCGACGCCGTCCTGGTCGACATGGTCCTCGCGCGCGCCAGCGTCGAGCGGAAGGCCCTCGAACGCGGCGCGCTCGACCGCCTGGTCGACCAGTGCCGCGACGCGAAGGAGCGCCTGAACCCGAGCTCTCGCAAGATCTCGATCGACGTCGAGCTCTCCCTCGGTGAGGTCGCGAAGTCACCCGAGGTCGTCGTGCAGGTCGCCGAGTTCTACGAGGCGTGCACGCCGCTCGTCGAGCGCGCGATCGAGGCGATGATCCCGGTGATGTCTCGCCTCGAGGGTGCGGCTCCGGCGGAGGCCGACGTGGACGCCGCGCTCGGCGACATTGCGGGCATTTACGTGGTCGGCGGCGCGAGCGAGCTGCCGATCGTCGCGCGTGCGCTTCGCCAGCGGTTCGGCCGCCGTGTCCATCGTTCGCCGTACCCGTCGGCCGCGATCGCTATCGGCCTCGCCATCGCTTGTGACGAGAGCGCGGGCTTCGAGCTCTCGGATCGCTACTCGCGGACGTTCGGCGTCTTCCGCGAGAGCCACGCGGGCGCGGAGATCACGCTCGACCCCATCTTCACCAGCGACACCGCGCTTCCGTCGCGCGCCGGGGCGCCGGTTCGCTGCCGGCGCGACTATCGTGCGGCGCACAACGTCGGTCACTTCCGCTTCTTCGAGTGCAATGCGATCAGCGACGACGGAAGGCCGCGCGGCGATATGATGATGTCGGGTGACGTCCTCTTTCCATTCGACCCCGGGCTCGGCGATGCCGCCGACCTGAGCCTCGTTCCGGTGCAGCGCATCGGCGCAAGGGGACCGCGCATCCAAGAGGTGTACTCGCTCGACGAGCACGGCATCGTGGGCATCACGATCAAGAACGTGGATGCAGGCTTCGAGCGGGTGTATTCCCTGGGAACTGTAGGCTGAGCTGCGGCGCTGCGGCGCTGCGGCGCTTGGCGCGGCACCCGCAAGACGGGTAGTGTGG
>JAYSXP010000371.1:0-4386 GCA_043717125.1 Polyangiaceae bacterium
GGCTCGCTCGCCGAGGTGACGACCTTGAACCCGGCGAGGCCGAGCGCGGTGGTCATCGACGCGCGAACGTCCTGCGGAACCCGATGCTGCTTCGCGCGCGCGAGGTGGACGGGGTCGTTCGACTCGATCACCGCGTCTTCCGCGACGAGCACCCTCGAGCCCTCGACCTCGATCGGCACGCGATGGACGGCGGGCACCGGCACCATCTTGCCGGTGAGCTCCGCGCATCCCGACACCGAGGCGAAGAGCAGCGCAAGGGTGATCGCGCGCAGGCGTCTCACGGATGGTCCTTGACCCATTTGTTGATGAAGTCGGCGCTCTTCTGCCAGCCCGTGCGGAAGCTCTTCTCGAACGAGCTCTCGATCATGCCGCCGAGGCCGAAGACCTTCGCCTCGGCGATGATCTCGACGACGCGCGTGCTCTTGCCCTCGCCGCGGGGCTCGCACTTCACGGTGCCCTCGTTGCGGAGCTTCTCGGTCAGCACGTTGGGCTTGATGATGAACTTGTGGGTCTTCGTCGCCTTGTCGAAGCGACCTTCCTCGTCGTAGCCGAAGCTCGAGCCGAGCAGCTTGGCGACTGGGCCGGGCGCTTCCATCTTCGGCGTCGCCTTGACGTTCCGGACGATCTCCTTGTCCGTCTCCTTGGTGTCGAGGACCTTCCACTCCGGAAACTCGAGGGCTTTGAAGAGCTGCTCGTTGAAGTCCTTCTCGAAGAAGAGCTTCCAGAAGGTGTCGCAGTCGCAATCGAGGTCGTGCCGCATCGTGAAGGTCGCCATGCCCCGAGGGTACCGGGAGAGATGACTTTTCTGCTAGCGTGCCCGCTCCTGCCATGTCGAAGACGCTCCTTCTCGAGATCGGAACCGAGGAGCTCCCCTCCTCCTTCGTCGACGCCGCCCTTGCCGCGTTGCCTGGCCTCGCTCGCACGAAGCTCGCGGGTCTTCGCTTGTCGCACGGTGACATCCGCTCGCTCGGCACGCCCCGGAGGCTCTCCCTCGTCGTGGAAGGCCTCGCCGATCGGCAGCCCG
The DNA here is from genome assembly GCA_043717125.1 of Polyangiaceae bacterium. GTDB lineage: Bacteria > Myxococcota_A > Polyangia > Polyangiales > Polyangiaceae > Labilithrix. The sequence goes on from JAYSXP010000371.1 coordinate 1,025, forward strand.
ATCTCGACGAGGAGGTCGTCGGCCCGCCCGAGACCGCCGCCTACAAGGACGGCGCGCCCACCAAGGCCGCCGAGGCCTTTGCGAACAAGCTAGGTGTCGCGGTTGGCGCGCTCTCCGTCGTGACCAAGGAGGCAAGCGGCAAGCAGAAGGCCGGGCGCTTCGTCGTCGGTCGACGGCAGGAGAAGGGCAAGGACGCGCGCGAGCTCCTCGGCAAGGCGCTCGCCGAGATCTGCGGGGAGATCCCCTTCCGCAAGTCGATGCGCTGGGGCACCGGCAACGCGACGTTCGGGCGCCCGGTGCAGTGGCTCGTCGCGCTCTCGGGCGACGAGCTCGTCGACGTCTCCTTCGCCGGCGTTCGCTCCGGCAAGACGACGCGCGGACATCGCTTCCTCGCTCCCGGCGCGTTCGAGCTGAGCGCCGCCGACGGGTATGTCGACGCGCTACGCGCGAAGCACGTGCTCGTCGATCGCACGGAGCGCGCGACGACGATGATGGATCGCGTCTCTGCGGCGGCGAAGGCCGCCGGCGGCGTGCACGATCCGGATCTCGCGCTCGTCTCTGAGAACGCGTCGCTCGTCGAGGAGCCACACATCGTCACCGGATCGTTCGAGGCGAAGTACCTCGCGCTCCCGGCCGCCGTGATCCGCGCCGTGGCGCGCGGTCACCAGAAGTACTTCTGCGTGCAGAAGGACGACGACACTCTGCTTCCGCACTACCTCACGGTGGTGAACACGGCGAACGACCCCGCGCGCATCGCGAAGGGCAACGACCGCGTCATGCGCGCACGTCTCGCCGACGCGAGTTTCTTCTTCGAGGAAGACAAGAAGGCGAAGACCAAGGACCGCGTCGACAAGCTCCAGGGCATCGTCTTCCACAACCGTCTCGGCACGGTGCGCGAGAAGGTCGCGCGGATGGAGAAGCTCGCAGCGAAGATCGCCGGCGCGATCGGCATGCCCGCCGATCAGGCGAAGCTCGTGGAGCGCGCGGCTCACCTCTGCAAGTTCGATCTCGTCTCGCTGATGGTCGGCGAATTCCCCGAGCTCCAGGGCGACATGGGCCGCGTGTATGCGCTGCACGCCGGCGAGCCGCCGGAGGTCGCGAACGCGGTCCGCGATCACTACCGCCCGATCGGGGCCGACGGACCGGTCGCCGAGGACGACGTCTCCGTGTGCGTCGCGCTCGCCGACCGCCTCGATACGCTCGTCGGTTGCTTCGCCGTCGGTCTGTCGCCGACGGGCGCAGCCGATCCGTTCGCGCTTCGCCGCGCGTGCATCGCCATGCTCCGCACGCTGCTCGAGCGTTCGAAGGCGAACGCCGCGTACGCCGCGCTCGCGCTCGGCGAGCTCTATGGCTGGGCCTATGACGGGCTCGAGGGGAAGAAGCTCGACCTGTCGCGCGAGGACGCCCTCGCCAAGCTGGGCGACTTCACGTTCGAGCGCCTGCGCGGACTCCTCGCAACGGCGACATCGAGTCACGTCGCCGACGCGGTGTGTTCGGGCGGCGTCGTGGACCACCCTGTGTACGCGCTCGCGCGCGCGAAGGCGGTTCACAGCGCGGTGACCGAGGGCAAGGCCTGGCTCGGGCAGGCGCGTACGGTCGCAAAACGGCTCTCGGGCATCTCGAAGGAGAGCAAGCCCGTCCTTCACGGCAAGGAGGCCTTCGAGAAGGAGGATGACGCCGCGATCGTCGACGTCGTCGCGAAGGTCGACGCGAGCACGAAAGAGCTCCGCACGGAGGCCGCGGTGACGGCCGCGCTCGCGCAGGCGGAGGGCTTCGCAGCGCGCCTGGACGACATCTTCACCCGCACGCTGGTCAACGACCCGAACGATGCCCGCACGCCGCTTCGGCTCGAGCTCCTGTCGTACGGCGCCCAGTGCATGCTGCGGATCGGGGATTTCTCGAAGCTGGCCTGATTTGCCTGCGGGAACGTTTGCGTAGGGCCCTGAAGCCCGTACCCTTCGAGAGCCACGATGGCTCGCGACGACCCGCCTTCCAAGCCGCCGCTGCCGGTCCTCGTGGCGCCCCCGTCGGTGCCGCGGCCGGTCTCGCGCGGGCCGATGACGCCGCGCTCGATCCCCGTGCCCGCCGCACCGGCGCCGCCGAGCATTCCGCGCCCGACGCCGAGGTCGATTCCTCCCGGCTCGATGCCTCGTTCGACGCCGCCGCTCCCGCCGCAGACGGCGACGCCCTCGATGCCGCCGCTCCCGCCGCAGACGGCGACGCCCTCGGTGCCGCCCGCCTCCGCGCCGTCCATGCCGCCGCCTTCGATGCCGCCGCGCTCGATGCTACCCGCGTCGATGCCGCCAGGGTCGATGCCGCCCGGGTCGATGCCGCCGGGCTCCATGCAGGGACGCTCCACGCGGCAGATGCCGATGCGCCCGACCAAGCTCGGTCGCTTCGAGGTCCTCGCGAAGATCGCCGGCGGAGGTATGGCCTCGATCTATCTCGGTCGCTCGGCCGAGGCGCTGGAGAGCGAGGTCGTCGCGCTGAAGGTGATGCGCCAGGACCGCGCGCAAGAGGACGAGGAGCTGGTGAAGATGTTCGTCGACGAGGCGAACCTCCTCGCACGCCTCCAGCATCCGGCGATCGTCCGCACCATCGAGGTCGGCGTCGACGACGGTCAGCGCTACATCGCGATGGAGCTGCTCCAGGGCATGACGCTCGCGACCGTGTTCGACACGTGCGTCACGCGGAACCTGCGGCTCGAGCCAGAGCTCGTCGCATGGATCGGCGCGCGCATCGCCGAGGGGTTGCAGCATGCGCACGAGCTCGTCGACGACGCGGGCAAGGCCGTTGCGCTCATCCATCGCGATGTGAATCCCGCGAACGTGTTCGTCACCTTCGACGGCGCCATCAAGCTCTTCGACTTCGGCATGGCCAAGACGATGATGCGCACGACGGCCAAGACGGCTCCCGGCGTCGTGAAGGGCAAGCTCTCCTATCTCGCCCCCGAGCAGATCATGCAGCTTCCGCTCGACCGGCGCGCCGATCTCTTCGGCCTCGGCACGACGCTCTGGGAGCTCTGCACGATGCGGCGGCTCTTCCACCGGGAATCGGACGTCGAGACCGTGCGCGCGGTCCACGTCGGCGCGATCCCCGACGTACGTACGGTGGTCGCCGAAGTGCCCGCTCGCCTCGCGGCGATCGTGCAGCGGTCGCTCGAACGCAACCGCGATCACCGCTACCCGACCGCCGCGGACCTCGCCAAGGACCTCGACGAGGTCGCCGCCCCGCGCGCGGCGAGCGCTCCGGCACGGCTCTCTCAGATGCTCGACGCGCTCTTCCCCCAAGAGCGCAAGAAGCAGCGCGGGTGGCTGAAGCCCGCGATCGCACCGTCGAAGACGCCCATCAAGGGCTGAAGG
>JAYSXP010000372.1:0-4383 GCA_043717125.1 Polyangiaceae bacterium
CCGTCCGCCGCCTCCGTTGCCGCGTGCCCGTCGAGAAGATCGCGGGCTGGTTTCGGCACTCCCGCGCTCAGGCTCAACTCAACTGATCACGGCTTTAGCGCCGGTGCGCGGCGGCCGTTGCGAGAGCGGCCCTACGTGCCCGTTGCGCTGGACTGCGAGCTCGTCTCACCCATCGACGAGATGAGCCGCTGCTGACTGGCGACGTCGTCGGGGACGGGAGATCCGCCGAGGCCCAGCTCGACGACCATCGCCGGAGGGGGAACCGCGCCGTTTGGCGGCGGAAGGGTACGGCCACGTGGACCGTCGCGAACGACGCCGAGCACCCCGAGCGCGGGCTCCGATTCGTCGGCGCCCATGCAGCTCGTCCCGCGGAACACTCCGCCCGTGTGCATGCGGAAACTCTGGACCGTGATGTCGCCGAGGACCTTCCCCGTCGGCCCGATCTCGAGGTGACCCGAGGCGACCACGTTGCCCCGCACGCGGCCGAGTATCGTGACGTCGCGCCCACGGATGTCACCGTCGACGGTCCCGCCTTCACCGACGACGACCGGACCATCGGCGAAGAGCGCGCCTTCGATCGCGCCGTCGACGCGGAAGCCGCCTGGGCCGCTCACATCACCACGTACCCTGCTTCCAGCCGCGATCGTGTTCTCGACGGTGAACGTGGGAATCGCATCCTTCGAATCGCGGAACGGCCACATGGGTAGAGAGGATACGGGAACGCTCTTCTCGCGCTCGCCGACGCGAGCAGTTTGCGAGGGCGCTGTACGCGCGTCAGCCGCCTTTACGCATCCCTCCTCCTCCGCCACCACCTCCGCCACCACCTCCGCCACCACCTCCGCGGCGCTCCTGCATTTCTCGGGACATGGTGGCGAGCGCGTCGGCGCCCAGCGCCGCGCGAGCGGCGGGAAAGAGCGTCCGCTCCTCGGCGTCGACGTGCGCTCGGTAGGCGCTCACGAGCGCCTCGGCCACCTGCGCGAGCTCTGCGATCGCCGTCGCATCGTCGGGCGTGCGATCGAGAGTCGTGATGAGCGGCTCGAGGCGAGCGTGCAAGGCGAGGTGGTCACGGTGCTCGGCCAGAAGCCGCTCGAGGAGCGGCGCGATCGCCGCGTTTTCGCGCAAGCGAGGAAAGAGCGAGCTCTCCTCGTCCTCTTCGTGGCGTCGAACGGCGCGGGTGAAGAAGGCCGCTACGTCGCGGATGGCATCCACGTCCGCCGCCGCGCCTCGCGCCTCGCGCGCGATCCACGTGAGGTCCTCGAGGCGTTCCTCGAGGCGGCGGTGGGATCGCTCGAGCTGCTCGAACGGGTCGCGCGCTTCGGTCGTCATGCGCGCATGGAACGTCGGCGGTCTGCCTCCGTCAACTCCGGCGGGTCTTCAGAACACCGCGCCGTCGAATGCGTCGCCGAGCAGCGCTACCCGTCGATCGGCCTCCGCGCGCGAGAACGCATCGAGGTGAGGAGAGTCGAGGTCGGAGCACGGAGAGCACGTCGCCGTCGCGTGTCTTGCTGACCGCACCCACGATCCGCGTGGGAGAAGCGGAAGGAAAATGCCTTCGGACACCGCGCGCCGGCGAGCAGAGTCAGCTGTCGTGGCTCCAACAGAGCATCCCGAGGGCCCGTCCTTCACGAAAGACCTCGAGCACGAGCTCCCGCCGGCTGCGCGCAGAGGTCGCAGCAGCGCAAGACGAGCTCGTGATGGCATGACCGTTCCCCTGCCGCTGACCCAGTGCGGTTTGCTTTTCGTGCTTCTCCACGAGCAGCAGCCGAGAGTCGAACGCCGTACTGGCGATGGCGATCACCCAGGCGTGAGTCGGCGCGCAGCGAGCCCCACTCAGGGATACTTCGCCTTGATGTCTTCGACGCACGCCTTGTCGTAGGGGCTCGCGCAGGCCTTTCGAAGGAGGCGGACCTCTTCCGGCGTTCCGTGTCCGGCGCGGACCTTCGCCTCGAGGTAGCGGCGAACGTCGGCCGAGCGTCCTTCGTTGGCGGCGTCGATGGCCTTCTCGAAGAGGCTCTGTCCGCTCGGCGGCTTGACCGTTGCGGTCGCGGTCGGAGTCACGGCGGGGACGGTCGCGGTGGTTACGGCCGACGTGCCGGTCGGGTGGGGCGGCGGCGGACGAACCGACGGCGTCGTGGTCGGCGACGTCACGGCGGCGACCGGCGCACTGGAGGTCGGCGCCGTGAGCGCGGCGACCGGAAGCTGGCTCGGGGTGGCCGCCGGCTGATCGAGCTCGGCGAGCGCGGCCAGGACCTTCGCGCGACGCGCGTCGTCGAGCGTCGTTGCCGCGTTGACCCTGGTGAGCAAACCGCGCTTCGGCGCGAGGTCGGTCGTGGCGGCGGCGCGCTTGAACATCGAGTCGGCCCAGGTGTTCTCGATTTCGCGGAAATCCTTGTGGCCGCGCCACGGCGACCTCTCAGGCAAATTCGAGATCGACTGGTAGGCCTGGTCGCAATCGTCGGCGGTGCATGTGCGCTTCGCCTCGGCGACGATCGCCTGGTCGGTATCGGGCGTCGTCGTGATGCTGCCGCCTTGCGGCGCGTCGATGTTCGCGCGCGCCTTCAGCAGGAAGACGACCCCGATGATGATGAGCGCACCGACGACCCCGGCGCCGACGATCGGGAGCGCGTAGCCGCCCCAGCCCTTGCGGCGCGGGTCGGCGAGCTCGGCTTCGCGATCGCTGATCGCGGTGAGCTGCTGGCTCTCGTTGGGACCAGGGACGAAGACCTGTCCGGCGCCGACGAACTTGAAGCGCACGTCACCGAGCTCGATGACGTCTCCAGCCTCGATGATGCTGCGCTTCAGTTCGACGGCGTTCACACGAACGCCGTTCGAAGAGCCCTTGTCGTCGATCTCGTAGCGACCGTCGCCGAGCGCGTGGACCTCGCAGTGGAGGCGCGACACGGAGTTGTGGTTGACCGAGATGCTCGCGTCCTCAGCGCGCCCGATCGTCATGCGCTCGCGGTCGAGCGGGTACTCGACGCCGGGCGTCGGTCCCACGAGCATGACGAAGCGGCTCGGCCGGTCCGTGAGGTCCTGCCCGCGGAACGCGGCGGCCATCGGGACCGTCGCCTTCGCGTCGTGTCCAGGCTCGGTCGTCGTGATCGGAATCGCGGCGGTCTCGACCGCAGCAGCGGCGTCGTCCTGGAGGACGATGCGGTAGTCGCCGATCTGGATCAGATCTCCGTGCTGGAGATCCTGCGTGTGCGCGACGCGCAGACCGTTGACGAAGAGGCCGTTGTAGCTCGAGCGATCCTCGAGGATGAAGTTGTCCTGGCCGTGGCCGTTCGTCGCCAAGGAAGGCACGGGAGGAGGCGAGGCGGGGCGTTTCCGTTTGATGCGGCCGTGCTCACGCGAGACGTTCCGCTCCGTCAAACGGATGGTGTTCCCCTCCTGTCGCCCGATGGTGTAGTCATCGCGCGTAAGAGGGACGACCGTGCGTTTCCCTTCGTCGTCCTCGATGACCAGCTTCCACATGGTCGGCGCGTGCTCAGCTGCCGGTGGCCACAAGCGCAGGCGTGACCGAGAGCGACTGAAGGATATCGAACCGCTTCCCACGAATGCAACGACGACGGGGGCCGCGCTGTCCGGTCTTTTGGATTTGAGAGAGGGACTCGTGCACGGGCTCGACCGTCGGGATGTGCGCAGATGCGGCGCTGGAAAATTTCAGCATGCGTGGAATTCGCTTCGCGTGCCTCGGAGGCGCAGAAAGCTCGTCGTATCACTGTTGGGCGTCATGCTGTTCGCCTTCGTCATCGCAGCGTGTGCCTCGGGGTCTCCGGGTACGATCGGAGCCCTGCTCGGCCAGCGTAACGATGGCCGTCTGTTCGTGCGCGGAGTTCCGTCCGGTCAGGGTGCGGACCTCGCCGGTCTCGAGATCGACGATGAGATCGTGGCGATCGACGGCCGCCCGGTCAAGGAGATGAGTCAGGAGGATGTTCGCCGCGCGGTGCGCGGTGACGTCGGCTCGAAGATCACCGTCACGGTCGAACGCGCGGGGCAGCGACGTGACGTGAAGGTCGAGCGCAGTCCGATCTTCGCCGATCAAGCCGAGCGCGGCGCAGCACCTCGGCCATGAGCGGCTCGACCCGGCTCTAGCTAGCGTTGTCAGGCCTCCTGCCGCGCGGCTCTTGACACGTCGCGTCACCGTTCCCATGTTCGTAACGCGACGCGTTACCACGCGTTGGAGGACATCATGAGCAACGAAAAGGATTCGATGATCGATGCGGTTTTCGATTCGGCCACGGCGTGGGCCGTCTCCGGGCTCGGCGCGTCGAAGCGCGGGCTCGAGGCGACGGCGCGCTGGCTGGAGGCCCGCGCCAAGGTCATGGGAGATCTCGCCAACAAGCTCGCCTCGCCAGCCGCGAGCGCCACGACGGACGACGC
>JAYSXP010000373.1:0-12515 GCA_043717125.1 Polyangiaceae bacterium
AATAGCGTCGACGACCTGATCGATCTCGACCTCGGCAAGGGCAAGAACGACAGCGGCGTCGCGTCGTACTCGTACACGAACTTCGGCCACGCCCGCACCGCCGGCGGCCAGGTGGACGCGACCTTCAAGCCCGCGCCTTTCCTGCGCGCTGAATCGAGCTACGCTTACACGTGGACGCGCGACGACGTGAACGATCAGCCGTTGCCCGGGCGTCCGCCGCACGCGGTGACGGTGTCTCTGCGGGTCGAGCCGGGCTGGAAGATGGAGCTCTACGCGCGCGCACGGATCGTGACGGATGCCTTCTTGAGCACGGACTCGCACGAGAACACGAGGGCCCCTGGCTACGAGAACTTCGACGTCCGGGTCGCGCGCGAGGTCTGGGCGAAATCGCAGCTCTACGTGGGCGCGCTGAACTTGACGGACGTGAAACAGGACCCGGGGCGTGTGGGGGACACGCGATCGCCGTTGGGGCGCATTCTTTACATCGGCCTCAAGGCCGACTTTCCTTGGGAGGACGAATGAAGCTCTCTCGCTCGCTTGGATGGCTGGTGGCCTCGGCCGCGTCGATGCTCGTGCTCGGTGCAGGCTCGGCTTGTAGCGACAGCGCGGGGACGAAGACGACGACCGGTTCTGGCGCAGAGGCCGGCGCCGACGCCGATACCTTCTCGACCTCCGCGGAGCTCCAGGTCCCCGTGGGCGCGGGGCGCGTCTATGTGAAGCTCGCGAGCCCGCCGGCGATCGTCACCCCCGCGGACCCCAAGACCGACAAGGGGTGGGACCTCGCGTTCGAGGGCCTCGACGTGTTCACGAACAGCGGCCCCTCCGGCGCCGGGCTCGGCGCGTCGTTCGGTCCGCTCGACCCGATCGTGTTCATCGACGACGCTGCTCCGGCGACGCCCTTCCTCGCGACCGACACGACCGGCGGCGCGTTCCTTCGCTGGTGGTTCTACGGCGGCGCCGCTGCGAACCATGCGCTCTACACGCGTTTTCACGTGTACGGCGTACAAGACGGCCAGAAGCAGTACAAGGTGCAGGTCCTCAACTACTACGGCCTGCGTGACGGCGCGCCGATCGCCGCGCTCTATCGCGTGCGCTGGGCCGAGCTCACCGCGACGGGGACGGGACCCATTCAAGATCTCGCCGACCTCGACGGGACCGCCGACCAGGCGAACGCCGCCGGCAAGAGCGAGTGCCTCGATCTCGGGACCGGCGCGCGGATGATGCTCACCGCGACCGAGGCGCGCGCGTCCAGCGCGTGGCACCTCTGCTTCCGGCGCGAGAACATCAGCGTCAACGGGGAGGTCGGCGGACCGCGCGGCGTGGGCGCCATCGACCTCGATGCCGCCAGCTCGCCGACGGAGAAGCTCTCCGACGTCGTCCAGCTGACGCCCGAGAGCCAGCAGGCTCGCTTCGACGCCGTCCACGCGCAGTCGCTCGCCGGGCAGCCGTTTCGCGGCGACCGCATCGTCAGCGGGTTCGGCACGCTCTGGCTCGAGCGCGGCGTCAGTCCGGTGGCGCCGTCGAAGTCTGCCTTCGTCGTGCGTGGCGCGGACAACACGTCGATGTACCTCGTCGGGTTCGCTCGCTTCGACGGCGCCTCTGTCACGTCACCCGGCACGGTCGTGATGCGTGTGAAGTCGGTAAAGTGAGAGAGACCATGATGAACCGCTTTTTCTTCCTCTGCTCGTGTGTCTCCACGCTCGGTCTGTTCGCCGCGTGCAGCAGTAGCCGGAGCTCCACGTCCGGCGGCGTGCCTGCCGACGATGGCGGGACCGACGCGGCGACGACCGACGCGTCCGGTAGCGCGACGTCGTGCACGAAGGCCCGCGAGGACCTGCTGATCCCGATCGGCAAGGTCTCCACTGGAGCCGTGACGGTGCTCAGCGACACCGGCGGCGTGAAGAAGCTCTACATCGACGCGTCGGGCGGCGGGACCGCGAATGCGATCAAGAACCCGCGCATCTATGTCGACCTCGAGGCTGGCGCACGCGTGGAGGTCACCGACACCACGGCGACGATGTCGACGGCGTGGGATCTCGCGCTGAAGCGCGACAAGATCTTCACGAACGGCGGCGACGCGGGCCCCGGCATGGGCGCCGCGATGATCCTCGACAAGACCTTCTCGGCCGTGAACGCGGCCGAGGCGAACGGCACCGCCCTCGTGCCGGAGAAGTTCTTCGACGCCGACTGCAACCCGCAGGTCGACCAGACGCAGACGGTGAGCACCACCTTCTCGGACTGGTACGACTACGACCAGGTCACGCACATCCCCACGCCGAAGGACGTCACGTACGTCGTCGCCGGCGGCACAGGCAAGAAGTACAAGGTCGCCATCACCGCGTATGACGGCCTACCCGACGGCGGCATGGGAATGGCGACGGCGTTCTATCTCCTCGAGGTCACCGCGCTATGAAGCGCCGCCGCTCGGGAGCGGGCGCGCTGCTCGCGGGTGGCGCCGCTCTGGTCTCGCTGCTCGCGGCGACGCGCGCGGCGAGCGCTGCGGGTTGTCAGGGCCGGCCCACGGACGCCTCGGGCTTCCAGGGCTACTCGTACGGCGCCGAGCCGGTGAAGTCGTTCGCGACGGCGCGGGTTCGCGTGCACTATGCAATTACCGGAAACAACTCCGTCGATCCCACCACGACGCGCGCGGACGGCGTCCCGGACACGGTGGCCCTCGCCGCCGACGTCGGTGAGAAGGCGCTCGGGAAGTACGCCGAGATGGGCTTCAAACAGCCCCCCCCTGACACGGGCTGCACGTCGAACGGCGGCGACGACAAGCTCGACGTGTACCTCGTCGCCTTCACCGGGGCCGACGGCCAGACAATCCCCGAGTCGTGCACAGGCTCGTCCTGCTCGAGCTTCGTGCTCGCGGAGGGGTCGTTCGTCGGTCGTGGCTATCCGACCGTCGCAGAGGGCTTCCGCACCGTCGTCGCGCACGAGCTCTTTCACACGGTCCAGGACGGCTACGACTCCGAGCTCGATCGCTTCTGGGCTGAAGGCACGGCCCAGTGGGCGATGAAGCAAGTATTTCCCGAGCTCACCGACTTCGAAGGGCAGCTGCCCGCGTTCTTCAAGGACCCGACGCGCGCGCTCGACACGCAGCCGTCGGGCGTCACGGCGGGCTTCCTCTACGGTTCGGCGGTGTGGCCGCTCTTCCTCACGCTTCGGCATGGCCCGGATACGGTCCGCGAGATCCTCGAAAAGGAGCTCGACGGCACGAAGTCGCTTGCGGCGATCGACGCCTTCCTCTTGGGCAAGGGCTCGTCTCTCGCCGAGGACTACCCGCTCTTCGGCGCGTGGAACACGGCGACGAACGAGCTCGCCGGCGTCGGCGGCTATCCCGACGCGGCGAAGTATCCGGGCGTGAAGACCGCAGTGCTCGCCGAAGGGGCAACAGGCATCACGTCGGGGCTCTCCTACTTCTCGTACCGCGCGACGCTCGACGCGCTCTCGAAGGTCTGGGTCGAGACGGACGCGACGCGCAACGCGGCGGTCGGCGTTCCCGTCGTCCTTGGCAAGCCCGATCTCACGAAGGCCGTGAAGCTTCCCGCCGACCTCGAGGGTGACGTGCTCGTCGTCGTCGGAGGCATCACGACGAAGAAGACGGACGCGCCGTTCACGATCCACGTGGGCGCGCCCGCTTCCGACGGGTCGTCCTCGGGCGTCGACGGGGGTACGAGCGGTGGCAGAGGCGGCGGAGATAGCGGCGGGTGCACGACCGCAGGCCCCTCGTCCTCCTCGGGAACGTCGCCCGGACACGATGCGTTTGCGAGTCTCGCTGTGGCGCTCGGTGCGCTCGGTGCGCTCGTCCTCGCACGACGTCGTCGACGATGAGCAGCGGCGCGCGCGCGGTGGCGCTCGGGCTCGCGTTCATCGTCGTGGCATGCGGGTCGAGAGGCGAGCGCGAGCAGGAGTCTGCCGCCGGCCGCGAGTCCTCCGCGATCATCCACGGCACCGACTCCGACGCGTCGCAGGACGCCGTCGTGCTCGTGATGCACTACGACGCCATCCAGATCGGCGGTGCTGCCGCGGGATGCAGCGGCACGCTTCTCACACCGAAGCTCGTGCTCACGGCGCGGCACTGCGTCGCCGCGACCGACGCGAGCGCCTCGTGTGACTCCGCCGGAAATCCCACCTTCGGCGGCGTCGTCTCCGGCGACCATCTCGCCGCAAAGCTCTACGCGTTCGTCGGCACGCAGCGCCCCGATTTCCTGACGGGGCTCGACCGCGGCGCGCGCGGCGTCGAGATCCTCGACGACGCCGCGAAGACGCTCTGCAATCACGACCTCGCGCTCGTCTTGCTCGACCGCGCGCTTGCCGGTGGCAAGTCCGCTCCCGTTCGCCTCGAGGGAGGTCCGCGCCCGAACGAGGTGGTGCGGGTCGTGGGATGGGGCGTTACCGACACCTCCTCGAACCCGCAGACGCGCCAGCAGCGAGGTGGCGTGAAGGTACTCGCCGTCGGCCCTGCCGATCACCTCGGGCCTTCCGAATTCAAGCTCGGGGAGAGTGGCTGCGCGGGCGACAGCGGAGGTCCGGCCTTTGCCGAGTCGAGCGGCGCGGTGCTCGGCGTTCTCTCGCGCGGCGGAAACGGCGGAGGTGCAACGCCTGGCGATCCGGCCGCCTGCCTCGATGCCGAGAACGTCTTCACGTCGGCGGCGGCCTTCAAGGATCTGATCCTCGGCGCGTACGCGAAGGCCGGTCAGGACCCATGGCGTGAGGGCGAGCCCGATCCGGCAACGCTTCCGCCAAAGGCGCCTGTCGGAGAGGAGGGGAGCTCCGGGTGCTCGCTCGGCCGCCGTGCCCCCGCACCCTCGTCCGCGGCTCCCGACGTCTTGCTTGCGCTCGCCGCATTGGTGGCTTGCCTGTCACGTCGCGTCACGCGATCCTGACGCGTGAAATTCAACCTCTACTACTGGCCGTCCATCCAGGGGCGTGGCGAGTTCGTGCGTCTTGCCCTGGAGGACGCCGGTGCGCGTTACGTGGACGTGGCTCGCTTGCCGAAGAAGCAAGGCGGGGGTGTCGAGGCGCTCTTCGCGATCATGAGCCGGCCGGGCTCGCCGGTCCGCCCCTTCGCGCCGCCCATCCTCGAGATCGGCAAGCTCGTGGTCGCGCACACCGCGAACATCCTCCAGGTCATCGGTCCGCGGCTGGGGCTCGTCCCCGACGACGAGCGGAGTCGCGTCGCGGCTCACCAGCTCCAGCTCTCGGTCACGGACCTCGTGGCGGAGGTGCATGACACCCATCATCCCATCGCGACCAACCTCTACTACGAGGACCAGAAGGTGGAGGCCCGGGCTCGCGCAAAGCACTTCATCAAGGAGCGCATCCCGAAGTACCTCGGCTACTTCGAGTCGGTCCTCGCCGCGAACAAGGCGAACGCGAAGGGCAAGGGGCCCTACGCCCTCGGTCGCACGTCGACCTACGTCGATCTGTCGCTCTTTCAGGTGCTCGAGGGCCTCGCGTACGCGTTCCCGAAGGCGCTGCGGCGGCTGGAGAAGGACATCCCGCTTCTGCTCGCGCTCCGGGCCCGCGTCGCGGCGCGCCCGCGCATCGAGGCCTACCTCGCCTCGGAGCGGCGCATCCCCTTCAACGAAGACGGCATTTTCAGGCGCTATACCGAGCTCGACACGTAGCGGCGTACAAAGCCGTATCTGGTACGGAATGCATGCGCCAGAGTACGGGAACGTGCCACGAATCGGAGAGATTGTCGTTGTAAAGGCGGGACCGCCGTCGCAAGCCAGCTACCTTGCACCTTGAGCGCGATCGGCCTGTGCGTCTTGATTGCCTCGGGAGGCCTCTGCTCAATGCGTACTGCTACAGCCATCAAGAGTCTCTGCGTCGTTGCGGCCGTCGCGGCCGTCGCCATCGCATGCGGTTCGAGCGACGACAGTCTGTTCGTCGATCCGAACGCCAACCTGGAAGAAGCGGGCACTCCGCCGCCGGGCACCTTCGTCCCGACGCCCGACGCTGCTGGGGGCGATGGTGGCGGTTGCACGCCGCTGACGTGCGCCGACCTGAAGGCGACGTGCGGTCCCGTCGGTGACGGTTGCGGCGGAGTCGTGCAATGCGGCTCCTGCGGGGTCGGCGAGACCTGCGGCGGCGGCGGTACGGCGAGCACATGCGGGAAGCCCCCGTGCACGCCGAAGACGTGCGCCGCTCTCGGCGTGGAGTGCGGAGAGCAGGGCGACGGATGCGGCGGCAAGATCGTCTGTGGAACCTGCGACGCCGGGATCTGCGGCGGCGGCGGCCCGAGCAAGTGTGGCGGCGGCGGCGGCGGTGACGGCGGCGCCTGCGTGCCGACCAAGACCACGTGCGCGGCGGGCGATTGCGGTCCGATCGGGGACGGTTGCGGCAAGCTGATCGACTGCTCTCCGCCCGCGTGGCCCGCATGCCCCGCCGGGCAGACATGCGGCGGCGGCGGTGCCGGTTTCCCGAGCCTCTGCGGTGCGCCGCCGTGCGTGAAGAAGACGTGTGGCACGCAGAACTGCGGGTTCATCGCGGACGGCTGCGGCGGGTCCGTGAGCTGTTGGCCTCCGGCGCCGGCGGTGCCGGTCTGTGGTCCGGGCCAGCAGTGCGGTGGCGCGGGCGTTCCCAACACCTGCGGAACCCCGGCAGGCTGCACGGGACTCTGCACGCAGCAGGTGACCTGCCCCGCAAGCGGTACGACGAGCATCGAGGGCTACGTCACGTCGCCGAACGGCGTGCTCCCGGTCCCGAACGCGGTCGTCTACGTGCCGAACGGCGTGGTCGCGGCGTTCACGCCCGGCGTGAAGTGCGAGACGTGCGCGACGGCGTCCGGCAGCCCGCTCATCACGACGACGACCGACGCGAACGGCCACTTCCTGCTCCCGAACATGCCGGTGAGCGATCCGGCGAAGGTCACGAACATCCCCGTCGTCGTGCAGCTCGGCAAGTGGCGCAAGCAGCTCACGATCGCGACGACGGCGTGCGTGAACAACAAGGTGCCGGCCTACGGCATGGCGACCGCCGACAAGACGGCCGCGCTCCCCAGCACGCATCTCGAAGGCGACATTCCGCTCACGGCCATCTCGACGGGCGCGGTCGACGGCCTCGAGTGCGTCTTCCGCAAGATCGGTGTCGCTGAGAGCGAGTTCTCGGACGGCGCCGGGACCGGCCGCATCCGTCTCTACCAGGACAACGGCGCCGTCATCACCGGCGCCACCGCGAACGCAGCGACCCTGTACACGCCGTGCGTCGGCGCCGGGTGTACGAACGAGATCGACAAGTTCGACGCCACGATCTTCGGCTGCGTCGGCGGTCAGGTGAACAAGGACGTCGCGTGGAGGACAAACGTCGTCAACTACGCGAACAAGGGCGGTCGCGTGTTCGCGACGCACTTCTCGTACGTCTGGCTCTACTCGACGACGACGCCGGCTTACACGTCGCCGTGGGCGGGGACCGCGAACGTGTGGAACCCGGGCCGGGCGTCATGGAACAACACGGCGCCGCCGGGATCGCTGTCGGCGTTCGTCGACACTTCGTTCCCGAAGGGCGTCCTCTTCTCGACCTGGCTTCAGGCGCCGGTCGCTCCCGTGTCTGCGACGTACCCGGCCCCGTATCCAGCGGTGAACGGGCTCTACTTGAGCTCGCCGCCGAGGATCGCGCTGACCGAGCCGCGCAAGGACATCGAGCCGGCGGCGGGCACCACGGGCATCGTCGCCCCGGCCCAGCAATGGATCTACACGACCGACGACAACGGTAAGACGTGCGCAGTGGCGGGCGAATGCAAGAGCGGCGTCTGCACGGCGACCAAGTGCGTCGGCTCGCAGATCTTCCAGTTCTCCGATTTCGGGAACGCGTGCAGCAAGGACAGCAACTGCCAGAGCGGCAAGTGCTCGAGCAACAAGTGCACCGGGGAGCCCGCAGCGCAGAACGCGCCGATGCACTACACCTTCAACACCCCCACGCCTGCCCCTGCCGCCCCGGCGCTGCAGTGCGGCCGCGTCGTCTTCAGCGATTTCCACGTCTCGGTCGGCGCCACCGTTACCACCGACAAACCCTTCCCGACCGAGTGCGACCTGACTACGTTCACGGCGCAGGAGAAGGTCCTCGCCTACGCGCTCTTCGACCTCGCCTCGTGCGTGTCGACCTCCGGGCCTCCGGCCTGCGTGAAGAAGTCGTGCATGGACCAGGGCCTCGGCTGTGGTCTCGCCGGCGACGGCTGCGGCGGCCCGCTCGACTGCGGACCGTGCCTCGTTCCGGGTCAGACGTGCGGCGGCGGCGGTGTGCCGAGCCAGTGCGGCGCGCCGGCGTGCACGAAGAAGACGTGCCTCGCGGGCCAGTGCGGCTTGCTCGGCGACGGCTGCGGCGGCCAGCTCGACTGCGGCGCATGCGGGATGGGCACGTGCGGCGGCGGCGGTGCGAACGTCTGCGGAGCCGCGGTCTGCATGCCGACCGGCTGCCCGATGCCGGCGCTCGGCTCCGTCTGCGGACCCGTCGCGGACGGCTGCGGTAAGGTCAACAACTGCCCGTGTGCGGCCAACGTGCCTTGCGTCAACGGACTCTGCGGTGCGCCACCGTGCGTTCCGCAAACCTGTGGCACGCGAAACTGCGGCCAGATCGCGGACGGCTGCGGCGCCACGCTCAACTGCGGAATGTGCATCGCCCCGCAGACCTGCGGCGGCGGCGGCGTCGCAAACTACTGCGGTGGCGGCGTCAACTAACCTCGCGCGGGACTCCGCGGCGCAGGCCGCGTGCCGCCGTTGTATAACGGCCGGCGATGAAGCGCGTCTTTCTCACCGGGCTCCTGGCCACCTCGACCCTCGCTCTGGGTGGCTTTCTCGGAAGCATGTTGCCGGCGTGCGGTCCTCCCGCGCTGGTCGCGGCGCCGAACCCTGCGGCGTCGAGCCTGGCGCTCTCCCCCATCGTCGCGCTTCCGGAGGAGAAGCATCTCGCCGATCTCCGGCAGCTCACGCTCGCCGGTGAGAACGCCGAGGCCTACTGGTCGAACGACGGCAAGCAGCTCATTCTCCAGTCGCGCACCGGCGACAGCGACTGCGATCGCATCCACCGGTTGCCGCTGAACACCGTGCTCCCGCT
Organism: Polyangiaceae bacterium; assembly: GCA_043717125.1. Taxonomy (GTDB): domain Bacteria; phylum Myxococcota_A; class Polyangia; order Polyangiales; family Polyangiaceae; genus Labilithrix. The sequence goes on from JAYSXP010000373.1 coordinate 9,061, forward strand.
CGACTCCCGGATTGGCGGTCGTCGCGACGCCGTTCCTCCGCTCGTGCCCGTGTCGAGCGGCAAGGGGGCGACGACGTGCTCGTACTTCATGCCCGGCGACAAGCAGGTCATCTACGCGTCCACGCACCTCGGCGGTGACGCGTGCCCGCCGAAGCCCGATCACAGCCTCGGGTATGTCTGGGCGCTTTACGACACGTACGACATCTTCAAGGCCGACGTGGACGGCAAGAACGTCGTGCGGCTCACCGATACGAAGGGCTACGACGCCGAGGCCACCGTGTGCGCGAAGGACGGCTCGATCCTCTTCACGTCGGTGCGCGACGGCGACATCGATCTCTACCGCATGGATGCGGACGGCAAGAACGTGAAGCGGCTCACGAACACGCCCGGCTACGACGGCGGCGCGTTCTTCAACGCCGATTGCTCGAAGATCGTCTGGCGCGCCTCACGCCCCAAAGGCAAGGACCTCGAAGACTTCAAGAAGCTCCTCTCGCAGAACCTCGTTCGACCGTCGAAGCTCGAACTCTACGTCGCCAACGCCGACGGCTCCGAGGCGATGCAGCTCACGTACCTCGATGCCGCGTCGTTCGCGCCGTTCTGGCACCCCTCGCAGAAGCGCATTCTCTTCTCCTCGAACCACGGCGACCCGAAGGGCCGCGAGTTCGATATCTGGTCGATCACGACGAACGGTACCGGGCTCGAGCGCATCACGTACGCGTCCGGGTTCGACGGCTTCCCCATGTTCTCGCCGGACGGAAAGACGATGGCCTTCTCGTCGAACCGCGCGACGCCGAAGGGCAAGCACGACACGAACGTGTTCCTCGCGCGCTGGGTGGAAGAAGGCAATGGCCCGAAGGAGGAGCAGGCCTCCGATCGCGTGATGAGCGACATCGCGTGGCTCGCCGATCCGGCTCGTGACGGCCGCGGCATCGGAACGCTGGGCCTCGAGAAGTCGGGCGCGTACCTCGAGGAGCGCTTCAAGGCGCTCGGCCTCACGCCCGCCGGCGACAAGGCCACGGGCTACCGTCAGGCGTTCCCGGTGGTGACGAGCCTGAAGGCCGAGGACGCCACGGCGCTCGGTGTCGACGGCAAATCAATCGCGAAGGAGGACTACGTCGTGCTCGGCTACTCGGCATCGAAGGCCGACGTGAAGGGCGACATGGTGCTTGCGGGCTATGGCATCGTCGCCAAGGACGCCGGGGTCGACGACTACGCGAAGCTCGATGTGAAGAAGAAGATCGTCGTCGTGCGTCGCTTCGCGCCCGAGGGCGGGAAGCTCGGGACCACCGAGGCGCAGCGCCGCTTCGGCGACATCCGCCGCAAGGCCTTCACCGCACGCGAGAAGGGCGCCGCCGCGCTCGTCGTCATCGACGAGCCGTTGCCGCCCGAGGGCGCGAAGGCCGACTGGAAGGCGCCCGACGAGGCGAAGCTTCCGCCGCTCGTGCCCGAGGGCTACTCGGACGCGGGGCTGCCGGTCATCGTCCTCCGGCGCAGCGTCGGCAAGGCGCTCGTCGAGCGTCTCGCGAAGAGGGGCGCGGCACGGGCGAGCCTCAAGATCGAGCTCTCGCCCGTCTCGCAGAGCGCGTTCAACGTCGTGGGGCGGGTGAACGCCGAGCCCTCGGACGGCAAGAAGCTACCCGGTGTCGTGGTCGTCGGCGCTCACTACGACCACCTCGGGCGCGGCGGGCGCTACTCGCTCGCGCCGCTGTCCGACGAGCCGCACGTCGGCGCGGACGACAACGCGTCCGGCGCTGCCGTCCTCCTCGAGGTTGCGCGCGACGTCGCAGCCCGCAAGAACCAGCTCAAGCACGACGTCGTGTTCGTCGCCTTCTCGGGAGAGGAGTCGGGCGTGCTCGGCTCGGCACACCTGGTCCACGCGTGGATCGACGGCGCGTCTCCGGATCATGCCGGCGCGCGGTCTGCACCTGGAGCCTCCAAGGCCGCGGGCAAGCTCGACGACGTGGTCGCCATGCTCAACATGGACATGGTCGGCCGCATGCGTGAAAACCGCCTCCAGGTCCTCGGCGCCGAGACGGCCGGCGAGTGGAAGGACCTCGTGCAGACGGCCTGCGACAGGTCGCGCGTCGAGTGCGCGATGAGCGGTGACGGCTACGGTCCGAGCGACCAGATCTCGTTCTACGCCGGCGGGGTGCCCGTGCTGCACTTCTTCACCGGATCGCACTCCGACTATCACAAGCCGAGCGACACCTCCGAGAAGATCAATGCGGCCGGCGCGGCGCAGACGGGCAAGATCTGCGGCGACGTGACAGTCGCCATCGCGCAGCGCGACAAGCCGCTCACGTTCAAGTCCGGCATCGAAGGCGGCGGTGATCGCGGCGATCTCCGCAGCTTCAACGCGTCGCTCGGTACCATCCCCGACTACGGCGGCCCCGGCCCCGGAAAGAAGGGCGTCCTCCTGTCCGGCGTGCGCCCGGGCAGCGCGGCGGACAAGGGCGGCCTCCAGAAGGGCGACGTCCTCGTGCGGCTCGGCAAGAGCGAGATCGCGAGCGTCGAGGACCTCATGTTCGTCCTCAACGCGCACAAGCCGGGCGAGACCGTTCCTGCCGTCGTGATGCGCGACGGCAAGGAGGTGAGGCTCGAGGTCACCTTCCAGGAGAGTCACGGTCGGAAGTAGCGGCTCGATTCCGGCCCACCATTCGGCGAGGCGCGAGTGTCGTAGGAGGGCTCGCTCGAGGAGGGGTTCGGATGGGAGCAACGAAGAAGGCGTCCGTGCGGGCGGCGAAGGTGCTTGCGGCGCTGGCGCGTCGTGCGGAGAAGGCGGCCGATGCCAAGATTGCGCGCATCCTCGCGCAAGCCAAGCAGGACATCGACCTCATCGCGCGGCGGCGCGGCGAGATCACCGAGGCGTTCTATGACGTCGGTGAAGCGCTCGTTCGTCTGAAACGGCGAGAGGTGGTCGCGGCGCTCGGCTGTCGGAGCTTCGCGGAGCTCTGCGCCGAGCGCGTGACGCGGGCGCGTGCACGGGAAGTCGTGTAGGGCACCGCAAATGTCAGAGGTGACGGACGCCGGCTCCGTTCCGCAGACGGCTGTCGATAGGGTGGAGTTCTCATCGTGACCAATCTGCGAATGACCGAGGGCCCGTCTTCGACCTCATCCCCTCGGTTTCGAGGAACTCGCGCAGCTTCTCCAGCGGCGTCGATTTCGCTTCCTTCAGGTCACGCGTCTCGCGCGACCGCCACTCGGCTCGGGCTCTTCATGCGGCGAGCAACGCTCCGCGGATCGCCATAATTTCCGAGCTTCACCCGTCACGATCGGATCTCCATACCTGCGCGCTCGTCTGTTCGCGATGACTCTCGGCCATCAGTGCTCCTGAGCGTTGCGGGCAGCGGAGCGAGGCTAGTACCGTTCGTCGAAAATTTGGCCATCGGTCCTGCGGTCGTATATCCGCGAGTGCATGATCGATTCAGGACCGTGGGTGGCACGTGAGCGGCCCG
>JAYSXP010000374.1:0-34369 GCA_043717125.1 Polyangiaceae bacterium
GAGCCCGAGCAAGCGCGGCACGTAGAACCATTTCGTTGGCACCGCCAGTTCGCTAGGCTCACTCGACACTCGGCGGAGGGACTCATGTCGGACGGAGACGACGGCGCGCCAAAGCGGCCGGCCAGCGCGAAAATGCCTGCGGCGCCGCCGCGGCCGAAGCCCCCCGTGCCGGGCGTGGCGCCACCGCGACCCGGGCCGCCGGGCCGCGCGAATCCTCGACCGCCTCCTCTGCGCACGGCCGCGAAGGGGACACCTCCTCCGCTGCGCGAGGCTAGTTTTTCTGTCGGTGCGGATCTCTCGGACGGCCTGGACGAAGGCTGGCTTGCGTCGGAGGACGCTGCGGAGGCTTCACTCGCGCCTCCCGCGGCAGAGCCGACTCCGTCTCCGCCGAGCAATCCGTTCTTGCAGATCACTCCGCCGGCGGCGAGCAATCCGTTCTTGCCGATCGCTTTGCCTCCGCCGATCGCTTTGCCTCCGCCGACCGCTTTGCCTCCGCCGATCGCGGAGGTCGAACGCACCGAGCAGACGCCAGGGAAGAGATCGCGAGCGAAGGTGCTCGCCTTCGTGCTCTTGCCGGCCTTGGTCCTCGTCGGCGGTGGGTTCTTCTATCAGGCGCAGAGGAACGCTCGTTCGCAGAAGATTGAGCGTGCGTCGCCGCAGAGCTCCGCCGACGCGACCGGACGCGTCGAACCGCCGCCGCTGCTCACCGCCGAGCCCCTTCCGCCGGCCACGTTCACGGCGGAGTCTCCGCCAAGCGCATCGGCTCCGAGAAGGCAAGCGGCGGAGGCAGGCGCGGCAGGGGCGGCCGCCGCGGTGAGCGCCGACCCTTCGAAGACCGGAATCCTCGACACGACATCCCTCCCGGCCGGACGGAGGATCGTCGTCGACGGACGCGTCGTCGGCACGTCACCGCGCCGGGTGGCCGTCCGTTGTGGCATGCACCGCGTTCAAATTGGAGACCTTCCGCCGGAGAGCCTCGAGCTCCCGTGCGGCGGTGAGATCAACTTCACCGAGTGAGGGAGCGGCCACCTGCCTCGTGACTGCCGGTTCGCTTTCTCGCGCGACGCGGAGCGGCGGCGCTCGGGGTGAGCTCGAGATCGATGAGGCCGCCCGAGCAGCTCCAAGCGTGTCCCACGCGTGAGGTTCCGAACGATACTTTCCGCTCGGATACGGCGTGATCGACGCCGGGCCCGCGCGACCTCGGGGATGAGCGCGCCCGTTCCGGCGCCGGAACGGGAATGAAGTACCTTCTTTCAAGGCCGATTTCGCGATGAACGGCGGCAGAATCCGTTCCCCGAAGGCCATCGTGCAGCCTCGGATGCAACCCGTGCTGCGGAGGCGCAAACGTGGGTGCATACGTACCATTCGCCATCCGGAATCACGGCAGTTGTGTCAGCGAACGAAAAGCTTCGCCTGAGCACGCTCGTCGGCGCATGAAAGCATGTCCGGTTGCCCGACGACCGGCGCCCTCGTTACGGCGTCGTGTGCCACGAGTCGATAGCGCACGGGCGTTTGGCCCTTCCAGCCAGGGGTGGCGAGGATTCGCTCGACGTCTTCTCCGGGACGCGGCCGGGTAACCGTCAGATGCAAATGTCGATGGCCTGCAGCTCCAGAGCAGCCCATTTCGCCGAGCACGTCATCGCGCCGGATCGGCCCCGGTCTCACCTGCACACGGGCGAGGTGGCCAAAGAGGTAGATGTTGGTTCCATCCCAAATCTTCACGTGATTGCCGTATCCGAGTCCGCAGCGGGAATCGTTGTGGGCGTCAGCGCCAGAATCGCGCTCTTCGCACTCGTCGTACACGTACGCGGTGCCGTCCACTGGAGAGACAATCGACACGCCGCTGGACGGTGATGCCGATGCAAGGTCGAGCGCGAACAGATCGCCCTGGAATGAATGCGTTCGGCCCACCGGACTTCTTCCGCCTTGCGAGTACCAGAACGAATCTCCTGGGCGAAAGGGAGCTTGTAGTTCGAACGAGACGTCCGCGTACGTGATGCAGCGAGACTTTTCCGGTTCGACGAAGGCGCACACCTCGTCCTTGCCGCAGCTCGGAGTGTCGTAGCGACAAGTACCTGCCTTCGAACAGGTGGGCAATGCGAGTGCCGTGAGGACGACTCCAGCGAGCGGAATGCCAAGCTTCATGGGTTCGACTTCTACTGTTCTCGCGACGCAGGAAGCTGGGTACGGCGAACTCCAGCGTGGCGAAGGGCGACGAAGAGTGCTCCGCGATGTCGACGATGACCGCGCCGCGACCGACGAACGGCCCGAGCGCGGAACGAGATTGCTCCTCCTTCGCGCAAGGCCCATGTCGCGAAGGGTAACTCAAGAGGTGTCCGGGAATGAGGCGGTGAAATCGCGCCGGGGGCAGGGAGTCCCTCGCCGGACGCCATGTTCCCGTGGAGCTGGTTCGGGGATGTTCGCGGGCTCTTTCATCAACGGCGGTTCTGCTCCGACCAGCGATCGAGCAACCACTCCGCCATCACCTTCGCGTTCGCGTTCGCCTTCTTCGACTTCACGAAGGCCTTCAGCGCGGGCGCGAGCGCACGGAGCTGCATCGTCTCGATCGCGCGGATCACATAGGTCGCCGGGATCACTGCGGACGTACCGGCTCGGCCCCCTGGCCGTGGTCAGGCCGTCAGGCGGCCGGAAGGAGGAGCGCCAAAAACGCGGAGCCGAGAGCGCTCGCCATCGCCGCCCCTTCGACGATGTCACTGAAGCGGCTCCGCGAGAGGCGCTCCCAAACGCCGATGAGGACCGCGAGCGGCACGTTCAACAGAGGCATGAGCACGAGCAGGTGCCCGATCACCGGGACGTGGACCGACACGCACGCCGCGATCGCGGCGATCTGACAGACGACGCTTGCGATCGCAACGCCGAAGAACGTCGCGCGGAGACCGATCGCTCGGAGCATCAGCGCCATGCCGAGTGAGGGCACGAGCACCGACGCGAACATCGCCACGTCACCGAGCTGCGTCGGAAAGAGAAACCAGAGAGTCCGCCACGCGCCGAGCGTGGAGGCCGCCCAGAGGATCGCCGCACCGACAAGCCCACGCACGAGCGGAGAGAGAGACGCCACCGCGCGCAGGCGCCGCGCTCCGAGGACGCCCACCGCCATCATGACCGCGAATGAGCTCCAGGCGAGAACCAGCTTGGTGACGATGGCGCCGCGATCCGGCTCGGCCGAGGGCAGCAGTCGCGACATGGCGTGGTCGATGACGGAGGGCGTCCAAGGTTCGAGCACGTGCGAGACAGGGAGATAGAAGGCGTCCGGCAGACCGAGGTCGCGATGCACCGAGCCGTAGACGATCCGGCTCGGGTCGCAGGCCACGCCCTGCCCGATCGAGACCGACTTGGCGCACGGATAGACCGCACCGCATCCGAGCGCAGCGCCCATCGAATGACCGACATAGCGAACGTCGGCATAGGGGCCGAGCGCGCCGTCGACGCGCAAACCGCGGTGCAGCGCACCGAGGGCATTGCTTGGCGGAATGGCCCCGGAAGCGCCGTGGCCGAGCGCGTCGACGAGGACGCAGTCGGCGCCGCGCCTTCGCGCCTCCCAGCAGATGGACATCAGGCTCTCCTTCGACGCGAGCCCTCCATGGGATGCGACGACGAGGGTGTGCGCCTTCGAGGCGCCGCGAAAGAGCAGTACGGCCGATCGGTGGCCGTCGTTCTCGAGGTCGATCGCTTGCCCCGGCTCACCCCCGGACGCGACGAGCGCGGCTCGCAAGGCAAGCCACAGCGCGACGCCGAACACGAGGGGTCCGAGGCTCGAGCGAAGCACGCGTAGGAGACGTTCGAGAGCCTCCCGGCCTTCCTCCAACCGTTGCCATCCCGCGACCGCTCACTGGCGCACGCGACCGTTCGCCGAGACCTCGAAAACGCACGAGCGGATACCGCGGAGGGAGCACGATGGCGGCAAGACGGGCGAGCCGCGGCGCCGCTCCACGGCCCTTCTCCGACCATCTCGCCTTCGATGCCCCAACTCTCATTCTGGAGTGAGATTCGACTGCCCCACGGCCGCTTTGCGGCGAAGAACCGTCGTGAGATGACGGTTTGTCCACCAGGAGACGCGACGCGCGCGTCGGTGAACGACTCGTTCGGCGCGCCGCGCAACCGCGCAAGCGGCGCGTCCGTCTTCCTGCCGATCACGTTCGATTCGCACGCGGCTCCTTCGAGCAAGATGGACGGACCCCATGGACCGCGCGCGACCCAGGCCGCGACGCGCGTGCGTGAGTTTGCCGTGCGCCACGCGAAACATCCCGCCCGCGCGGGCGGTACGCTCCTTGCGTCCTGTCCTGTGTGCGCGCGCTCACGCTGACCCTGGTCCTCGCTCTCCTGTGCCCAGTGGCCGCCGGGTGTGCCGTCGCGGAGGAGGAGGGCGCGGGGTCGTCCGAGGACGCGCTCCAGTCGCCGCAAGCCGCGGCGAAGTCGGCCTCGACCGCTCTCGAGAACGCTCACACCGAGCAGCTCGCCATCGACACGAGGCTCGCGCACGAGCTGGGCGCGGTCGGCCCCGCGCTGACCACGCGACAGAACGAGACCTACGTTCGAGCGTTCTACGCTCTGCCGGAGAACAAAGACGTCCGCACCACGTACCTCGCCGCGTCGGATGCGCTGGCCAACGAGATCACGGGCCTCCTGACGAATTCGACCGCCCTCGCGACGGTGATGGCAGCCCCGCCCAGCGGTCCTCGCGGGACGCAGCCTTCGGTCTTCGGCCCCGAAGACTTGTATCATGCATGCACTCTCCTCGCGCAGAGCCCCGCGGCCCTGCCGGCGCTGAAGGTCGCGGTGCGAGCGCTCGCCAACGATCCCGCTTTTGCGAAGTGGAAGAAGACACCCACCCAGATCGAAGACGAGATCCTGGGCCCGGCGCTGCCGAACGCTCTCGTCGCGAAGCTGCTCGTCGCGAAGGACACCGATACGGCGCTAGCTGCGCTCCACGATTCGCTGGCCACCGCGGTCGGAGCTGCACCGCAGGTCGCCGACGCGATCGATCGGATCCGGAGGAGCCAGGGCAAGCCGGTCACCGTCGCGGCGTTCGAGAAGCGCCCGCTTGGAAAGTTCGTCACTGGGCTCAGCGTCGTCGTCGCGATCTGGGACATGGGCTCCGGCGTGAGCGCCCTCCGTCAAAACGATCTGCGCGGCGGTCTCGAGCAGTTGCTCGGCGGGACCGCCTCCGCGGCCGAGAGCCTGGGAGTCGCCGCCGATACGTACCGCACCTTCCTGCACGGCGGCGTCGCGCCGAAGTGGGCTGGCCCCGTCACCGAGATTGCAGGGCGCGTAGGCGGCGGCATCAGTGGCGTGTTTGCCGTGATCGACCTCGTCGAGAGCGCGGGGCGCTGGAACGTGGGCAACGGCGAGAAGGTCGAGGTCCTCGCGAACTGTCTGAGTGTCGCGAGCGCCGTCGGGGCTGTGGTCGGTGCGAGCGCCGCGAGCGGCGGACTCGGCATCATCGCCGCGGGAGCGATCTTCCTGGCGAAGTACCTCGAAGATCAGCAGGCCGCGGCGCAAGAGCGGAGCGACCGTGAACGCATCTTGCCGACCGTGGGCCTCGACAAGGCGCTCGTCGACAAGGGGCTCGTCGCGACGCTGGTGGCTGCAGAGCCCGCGATGTTGTCGAGGCTCGCGCACGATCTCTCGCTCTCCGTCGCGGACATCCAGTGGCTGGGCAGCGAGTATCCTTCGGCCATCACCGGCGTTCAGCCCAGCGGCGGAGCCACTCAGCTGCTCGGCTTGTCGCTCGTCGACGACGTCTTCTCGCTCTCCGGTGACGAGATGGCAGGATTTCTTCGCGCGATCGCCGCCGGGGAGACCGATCCGACACGCCGAGCCTTCGCGCTCCGCTTGGTGTCGCAGTCGCTCTACTTCGGCGTCATGGAGGCCGGCAGGATCGACTCCGGCATGAGCAAGCAGAGCGTCCTCGCGTGGTTCGATGCCGCCGCGACGAGCACCAGCGTGGTCTCGATGCCCGACGCACGCGCCTCGTGGAAGGCCGCCTGCGGCCGCGCGCGGGCGTACCTCGCGAGCAAGTGACGGCGCGTTCGTCGGACGTGCGCCCGAGCGGCTCGCTCGTCAGCGCTCGGGGGCGTCGACGAGGCTCGCGAGCGCCGCGCGCTCCGCGAGGACCCGATGCCTCAGCGCGCCGAACACCACGGGGACGAAGAGGCTCGTCACGGCCGCGATCAGCGGCGGTATGGCGTAGAAAATGACGCCCGGCACGCAGGCACCCAGCATCGTCCAGCCATAGGGCGCCCAGACCGACGGGACTCTGTCCGTCGATGACGGGCGCCATGCCCGGAGGCGACGCGCGTAGCGAACGGCCATCATGCAGAGCACGGCATGGCCGACGCCGGTGAGCACGAGGCTCACGAGGATCCACCAATCGAATTCCTCGAGCCGCCCGATGTCGACCCACCCGAGCACGATGGCGAGCATCAGGTGCATCGAGAGAGGTGCCACGAGGGCCCAGCCCACCAGGGGCACCCACACGCTGTGGAATTCCATCGAAGCGATGCGCGCGGCCAAGAGCGCGAGCGGCGGCGCGTGCTCCAACCGGGCGACGTCGAGCCGGACATCGCTCGTCGGCTGGACCGCGCTCTCGATGGCCGTCCGCATGCGACGACGCGCAGTGCTCCACGCGATCGCCATGACCAGGGGGACGAGCAGCACGGTCGCCAGCAGGATCCGTGTGACGGGCGGCTCGTTGGCGAAAAGCGCCGTACCGAGCAGCGCCTTCGCACCGTAGGTGAGCCCCGAGGTCAACGTGAGGCAGGCCGCGCCTGCGATCGCCGACGCGCCCCCCGCGACTCGCGCGACCCGCCGCGCATGGACGCGCACGAGCTCGTCTCTCGCCGCGTCGACCTCGCGCTTGCGAAGGACCAGGAGCTCTTCGCGACGGAAGCGGAGAGCGCCTTCGTCGTCGCGGTAGGAGAAGATCGGGGCGAGTCCGTCGAGCACCCTTCACTCTACGCGACAAGCCCGCAAAGCGCCCGCCGGTCGACCTCGTGGCGCGACCGTTCGAGGAGGAAGACTGCCGCCGAGTCAGCTTTCGCGCAGCGAAGCGATGTCGATCACGAAGCGGTACTTCACGTCGCCCTTCAGCATGCGCTCGTACGCTTCGTTGATCTTCTGCATGGGGATCACCTCGACGTCGCTCACGATCTCGTGCTTCGCACAGAAGTCGAGCATCTCCTGGGTCTCGGGCAGGCCGCCGATGAGCGAGCCGCCGATCGATCGACGCTGCATGATGAGGCCGAAGCCCATGATCTCGGCGGGCGACGGCGGCGCGCCGACGAGCGTCATGCGGCCGTCGCGCTTGAGGCAATTGACGAGCGCGTTGTAGTCGTGCGGCGCCGAGACCGTGTCGAGGATGAAGTCGAAGCGGCCGGCTTGCTTGCCCATCGCGGCGGTGTCGGTGGAGATCGTGACCTCGTGGGCGCCGAGCGCGAGCGCGTCGGCGCGCTTGCTCTCGGAGGTGCTGAAGACCGTGACCTCGGCGCCGAACGCACGCGCGAACTTCACGGCCATGTGACCGAGACCGCCGAGGCCGACGACGCCGACGCGCTGACCCTTGCCGACGTTCGCGAGGCGAAGCGGCGAGTACGTCGTGATGCCGGCGCAGAGGAGCGGCGCGGTGCGCGAGAGATCGAGGCGATCGGAGATGTTCAGCACGAACTCCTCACGCGTGACGATGCGCTCGGAGTACCCGCCGTAGGTGGGCGTCTTTCCGTCGCTCTCGAAGCCGTTGTACGTGCCTATCATGCCCTTCTCGCAGTACTGCTCGAGGCCGGCCTTGCACGATTCGCACACGCGACACGAGTCGACGAGGCAGCCGACGCCCGCGCGATCGCCGACCTTGAAGCGCTTCACGCCCGCGCCGACGCGCGTGACCTTGCCGACGATCTCGTGGCCAGGGACCATGGGATAGGTCGCGTTCCCCCATTCGTTCTTCACTTGATGGAGATCGGAGTGGCACACGCCGCTGTACAGGATGTCGATCTCGACGTCGTTCGCGCGCGGCTCGCGGCGCTCGATCGAGAACGGGGCGACGGGAGACGTGGCGCTGGTGGCGGCATAGGCTTTGGTGGACATCAGGGGCCGATGCTCGCCCGCGCACCTGCGTTGCGCAATGCCCGAGCCCGCTTTTCGCCGCGAATCCGTCGGTCGGTCTTCAACCTGAGCCACGTCGCGGTGAGGTCGAAAGCCGCGGAGTACGTCGCGTGGTTCTCACGAGATGCTGGCGTTCAAGAAGAGGTCCCCGCGCCGGGTGCCGGGCTCGGTCGTGACCCGCTCGAAGTCGATCGCGCTGAACGGGCGGGGCGGCGCGACCGTTCATCAGGGTACCCCTTCGATGAAAGAGAGCACGCCTTGAGAACACGCTCGCTACTTGTGGTCGTCTCGATTCTCGCGATGACGGCCTGCGGCAACGGTCACGGCGCCGGCGACGACCCCCGATCGAACGGCTCCAGTGGCCCCAGCGGCTCCAGCGGCTCGAGCGGATCCGGAGGTTCGAGCCCGCATGGTGCGGCCGGCACCGGTGTCGTCAAGCTCACCCTCCGGGCGAAGTGAGAATCGCACCATGAAGAAGTCCTCAAAACGTGCGCTCGCCGGAGCATCCCTCGGGCTCGCGGCTGGCTCCTTCACGCTCGTGTCGCTCGCGCTTGCCGGCCCTGGTGAAGTCAGCTTCACGCCCACCGGCCTCAGGCTCTCGATCATGCGCATCTCGCTGTCGACGACGTCGGATGCGGGGCAGCCGATGTCCGAGCAGGTCCTCTACACGTGTCCGCATGCGACCGAGGCCGAGTGCCTGGTCGACGTGACCAATCAAGCCGAGCTCGACGGGATCGCCGCGCAAGCCGCTGCCGCTTCCGTTCAGGTCGGGACGTACGACCGCGTGTCGCTCAACCTCTGTGCGCCCGGAACGAACGGTATGACGCCGGCGCCGGGCTTCATCAAGGGGATGTTCGAGGTCCCGAGCGAGGGCAAGAGCTACGTGACGGACCCCGACCCCGCGAACGTCACCGGCGTGCGAGAGGTCGATGGTGGCGCGGATGCCAACGCCGACTGGGCGGCCATCGGCAATTGGTCCTGCAACACCAAGATGGTCAAGCTCCACGATCCGCTCGTGGTCGTCGAGATGACGGTGACGCCCGTGACCGTCGTGATGGACGCGAAGCTCATCGCGTTCTCGACGCCGCACGTCTCGCCCGGAATGGGCGGGTGCCGTGGCGTTGCCAACGGCCAGGCTCGCGGCATCTGCGTCTCGTACCCGTCGATTTTTCCGCTGGTGGGTGACGTGAACCCGGAGCTCGACCGATTCACGCTGTCTCACCATCGCAGCGATCCCGATCTCATCGACGAAGCGAAGGCAAACGCCTACGTGGTGGTGGCCCGCGGGGCCGCCGCCGGTGCGCCGTTCACCGCGTTCGTTCGTCCGTTCTTCAGCGATAGCTCGCCACTACCGACGCAGTCGGCGATCGGTGACCCGGTGTTCGGCGGTCCGGCCTACTTCGGGGACACGAACATCGCGACGTTCACCGTCAATGCCGACGGCTCGATTGCCTTCGAGACGGGCGGCAGCCAGGACGATGGCGCTGCGATTTTCCACGCGTTCAAGCCCGAGAACCACAAGGGCGTCGTCTACACCCGCGGCAACGTGAAGTGGCAGTACCACGCAGTCCCGGTTCTGCCCTGATCCGCGCGGCTCAGAAGTTGAAGGTGCAGCAGAGCGTACGCGGAGATGTGTACGCGACGGACCCGAGGACTGTCGGCGGCGTCTTCACGCTGCAGCCGGACGCAGCGTTGTAGCGGTACGATGGTCCGATCGGGTCGGCCCCCACCGTGGCGCACGAGCCGTCGGTAGTGAGCGTGCGCAGAATGCCGACGCAGTCGACCAGGACGAATGACTCCAATGTGCCAGCGCCGCATCCGGCCGCGGAGCAGCTGCATGTGGCCGAGCACGAGCGGCCGTCCGTGACCGAAGCGGCGACGACCGTGCGCTGCATGAGCTTGGTGGGACAACTCACGTCGCCGTCGTGCGCGATGCACCCGAGCGCGCCAAGGGTCTTGTCCGGCTGCGGCACGCAGACCTCCCCCGCCGCGCAGTTCGGGCTCGTCGTTCCCATGACGCCCGAGCACGTCGTTGCCGTCTGCGGAGCGCCGAGGGTCGTCTTCACCGTGCCGGTGCAGCTCGACGGAGCGGCACCGTCGAGATGGGGAGAGACAGCTAAGGGTAGCGACATGATCGGTTTTCCGTTGACGCACACGTTCGCGGAGAGCGCTACGTTCGTCAGAGGACCGCCGCACGCCGGTCCCTGCTTGACGTCCACAGTTCCGGCGCACGAGCCGCCTTGCGGCGAGCAAGTGCACGAGCATCCACCGTTGCTCGCCCTCGTGTAATCCGTTCGGGTCGGCCACGTCGCCGGACACGTGCCGCCGGGGCCGCCGAACGTGGAGAGCGCGGGAGTCCATCCGTCTGCATTCGGTAGGCACACCATCTTCTGCCCGCATGACGCGAGCGTCGCGTTCGGCGGTATCACGACCGTGCCCGCGTCCAGGCCTCCGGCCGAGCCGCTGGTACCGCTGGCTCCGCTGGTACCGCTGGTACCGCTGGTACCGCTGGTTCCGCCACCGTCGACGCCGGAACCCGTGCTGCCGTTGCTCGTCGCCTCCGAGCCGGTCGCGAGATCGGCCGCACCGGTGAGCGCGTTGCACGCGAACGCCGTGAGCACGAAGGCTGCCGAGAGCACAGGTCCGGCGTGACGTAGCACCTCTGCAGAATAGCTCATCCGCGCCCAAAAAGACTCGGGTCGGCACGACTAGAGTCCTCCAAGCTTCGAGGGCTACGGACGATCGGAGCTCGGCGACATGCACGGGTGGAAGCGGTGAGCGATCCGCAACGCGGGCGGCCTTCAGAGTCTCGCGCGCAGGACGGCGTTCATCGTCGTCATGTCGCCGCCGCCGAACTCCTCTTCGTTGGCGTACACTTCGCCGAAGAAGCGGTGGTACGTGAGCTCGGCTCCGGCGCTGATGCCGCTCGAGATCGGAACGCTCAAGCCCAGGCCGACCGGAACGCCGAGGTGGGTGCTGCCGTAGAGCGGCGAACGCCCTTGAGCGCTGTCAGAGCCCGTGACGGACGTGCTGTACATGCCCGCGCCGGTGTAGAAATACGGCTGCACGTACGGAATCGGTGCCGTCAGCCTGACCTCGCCCGTGACGCCGCTCGTGAGGAGGCTCACGGAGCCATTCGGCGCGCCGACGCCGGAAGCGTGGTTGTTCATTCCGCTGTAGTGGGCGTCGACCGCGAACCATCGGGTCACCTCGAGACCGACGCGCAAACCCCACGACGGGCCGGCCTTCGTGACGGAACCGGTGCCGCTGCTGAAGCCGAATGGGCTGCTCTCGTTGAACGAAGACGCGCCGCCTTCGAGCGCGAGCGCGACGTGCGTGCCCGTGCATGCGTGGTTGATCAACCCGCACGACTTCTGTTGCGAAGCGGTGGGCGCTGCCTCCTCGGGCGAGGCAGGCAACGGCGCCGGCTCGGCGGAGGTGACCGTCGTCGACGTCGCGGGCGCGGTCGTCGAAGGTGCGACGGCAAGCGGCGGGTCGGCGGTGGGCGTCGTCTCCTGGGCCGAAGCGACGTTGCACACGAAGAAGGCGGCCAGAACGCTACTCACCGCCAGCGATCGATGGTTCATTGACGCGACTTTCTGCAACGTTCGAACCAGCCCCGCGATCGGGCAGGACGAGTGTTTTTGCGAGATCGACTCCGAATCCGGCGAGGAAAAGCGCCGCTGTGGCGCCAACGCGCCTCACGGCGAGCGCGCGAGGAGCGCCTCGATCAGGCGCGACGACGGGCTGCGCCGCGTCACCCAGCCCGGACAGCTCGACGAGCCCGAATGATCCCATGAGCGCCGTCGAGGGCTGCAGCGCCGTGACCGAGAGACTCTTCGCCCCGCCGTTCAGGTCGGCATGGCACGTGAGGCAGAACCCGTTCGCGGACGCATCTGGACGCGGCAGACCGAACGTGAGCGGGCCGTTCGGGAAGAGGAGCGCGGAACGCCAGATTGGCCGGCGCGGTCGCGTCGAGACCGACGAGCGAGCCGCGGGCGTGGTTGCACGCGAGCTCGGCGCCGATGGGCTCGTGGAAGACGCGAACCTCGTCGCAGCGAGCTTGTCGACATCGGCGTACCGCCGGGCTGATCCCAGACGACTCGGTCGTCGCGTCCTGAGCGTTGCACGAGGGGAGCGCCACGGCGATCGAGACGAGGCAGACGCTCGCCCACGTGACGCCGGCCCCGCGCTCCACTCTCTCGAGGCCGCGCGCGGTCGACGGCATCGAGCACGCACGGCGGCGGAGGCGAGCCACAGGCGCAACAATCCGTGACATGCCCCGGGACAGCTCGGGCTGCGTGGGCACATCGATGGGGCGCGTCCCTGCGCAAGTGCCACTTGCCCAGGTCGGAGGGGTGGCGTACGTCGTCTTCGGTGTCGAACGGGTGGAACGAGTCTGCCGCAGCGTGGATTGCGGAGGTGGGCGAGCTGGGGGATTTCGGCCGCCGCTTCGTGCTCGATCAGCCCATGCTGGAGCGAGTCCGGCTGCGCGCGCCGGCATCCGCGCTCGACGTGGGATGCGGCGAAGGACGCTTCTGTCGCATGCTCCAGCCCCTCGGGATCCGCACGCTCGGAATCGATCCCACCGAGGCGCTCGTGGCACGCGCGATCACGCTCGACCCCGAGGGCGATTATCGCGTGGGCACGGCGGAGCGACTCGACTTCGAGGACCAGCGCTTCGATCTGGTGGTGAGCTACCTGTCCTTGATCGACATCCCGCAGCTCGGTACGGCGCTCACGGAGATGGCGCGAGTCCTTCGACCCGGCGGCTCCCTGCTCGTCGCCAATCTCACGGGCTTCACGACGGCCGGCATGGTCTTCGGAGGGAGGCGGCCGCGCGGTGCGGACAGGCACGCAGGCTATCTGGACGAGCACTCGAGCCAGGTGAGCTGGGGCGACATCAGCATCAGGAACTGGCACCGCCCCCTCGAGACGTACATGACGGGCTTGTTGGATGCCGGACTGCAGCTGCGGCACTTCTCGGAGCCACGACCGCAGGGCGGACCCCCGGAGAAGGTCCGCCGCTACCTGAAAGCGCCGTACTTCTTGATCATGGAATGGACAAAAAGCGGCGGCGGCGTCTCGGGCTGGCCATCGAAGGCAACGGTCGAGCCGCCGACCGGGCGGCGTCGTTCCGAGATCGGGTACGAGGGCGAGGTCGCCGACGCAACGACCCCGCGCGGTCGCCAGTGATAACCTCCGAAAGGCGATGGCCGACGACCAACTCGGGCGACTCCTCGGCGGGAAGTGGCGGGTCGAGTCGGTGCTCGGGCACGGGGGCACCTCGACCGTCTATCTCGCCACCGAGGTCGCCGGAGGCCGGCGAGGCGCGCTCAAGCTCTTTCACCGCGAGCTCGCGAAGCACCCCAAGATCCTCAAGCTGCTCCTTGCCGAGGCTCGTCTCGTCGCCGCGATCGATCATCCCGGCACGGTGAAGGTGCTCGACGACGGCGTGACTGCGGACTCCGCATTCATCGTCTTCGAGGTCCTCGTCGGCGAGTCGCTCGACGATCTTCGCCAGTCGCGGGGCGGTCGCGTTCCGCTGGGCGAGCTCATGCCCATCGGCGACGCCGTGATGGATGCGCTCTCCGCGGTCCATCGCGCCGGCGTCGTGCATCGCGATCTGAAGCCCGCCAACATCCACATCCTCGTCGGTGGCGGCGTGAAGTTGCTCGACTTCGGCTTTGCCAAGCTGCGCGGCTACACCGCCGACGCCGCGCAGGACGTCGTCGGCACGGCGTCTTTCATGCCTCCCGAGCAAGCCCTCGGGCTCACGAAGAAGGTGGATACTCGGAGCGACGTCTGGTCGCTCGGCGCGACGCTCTTCTTCTGTCTGTCGGGACAGTCCGTCCACATCGGCAAACACCTCGACGCGATGCTGCTCGCGAGCGCGCAGGTGAAGCCCCGCTCTCTCGCCGATGCCGCGCCGGAGCTCCCGAGCCAGGTCGCTGCCGTCGTCGATCGCGCGCTCATGTACCCCAAGGTCGAGCGCTGGCCCGACGTCGACGCGATGCGTGCGGCGTGGCAGGCGGCTCATCCCCACTGGCTGCCGTCGCTTCCGCCGCCGAAGTTCGCGGCGGACCCGGCGTTCCTCGACGAAGCCGATCTGCTCGAGGACGAGGGCGAAAGAGCAGGCGAGGGCGCCCTCTTCGATCCGCGCAAGGACCTCTTCGATTCGGTCAAACCGAGGCCGCAGAAGCCATCGCGACTCCCGAAGACCAAGCCGTAGGAAGCGGCGCGATCCACCTCTTGATCTCCGTCGCCTCGAGGCTCTCGGAGAGCCCAGCGTCGGGCCGCGCCCGAGCGCGTGTCGGAGCGGGATGTGCCGCTGAGCCGAGGTCGACCGTTCTGCTGCTACGCTCGACCCGGATGTTCTGGAAATGGCTCACCGTCATCGCGCTCGCGATGACACCGGCGCTCGTCCTCGGCCAGTCGGCGGCCGCCACTGCGGGGATCGCGTGGCATCTCGATCCGCGCCTCCTCGTGCTTGCCATCGCGGTCGGCGGTTTCGTGGAAGGCATGCTGATCGCGTGGCTGGGTGGCGCCACGACGCGCATCGGCATGGTGAACCGATGGTGCGAGCGGATGCGCAAACCAAAAGCCGTGGCCATGGCCCACAGGTGGGGCCCGTGGGGCGGCCTCACGCTGGGCGTGGCCGCCGTCGGGCAGGAACCGATCCTCCTCGCGCTGCGCTTTCTCGGTGTCGACATCCGCAAGCTCGTCCTGCCGGTCGCGGTGAGCAATGTCCTGTTTGCAGTCGTCTACTACGCGGTGGTGAGGTTCGGGATCGACAAGCTCCTCGCGTTGAAGCTCTGATCGAGGCGCCCTGCTACGCTCGTCCGGTGATGGGCTGTTTCACCGCTCGGCAGTCGGCGTCGGCATCGGCATCGGCCGCGCTCGTCGTGCTCGTCCTCACGCTCGCGTCGAACGGCTGTGACGACCTGAAGATCGCTCACTCGAAGGGGAATGGCGAGGACCCCTCGTCCCCGCTGAACGACGGCGGGGTCGACGCGAACAGCGTGGCCACAGACGGCGGCGGGACGAAGACCGACGCGACGAGCCCGCCCCCGCAGCGTCCCGCTTATGCCGACGTGCAGGCCGCGCTCGAGGCCAAGCGTTTCGCGGGTCCCATGACGGGCATGTCCGCCCGCGACCACTGCACGCCCTCGTACTTCGTGTGGGTCGACGCCGACGACTCGGTCCACACATGGCGCGGCACGACGAAGGCACGCATCGACTACGGGTTCACCGACAACGGCTTCCATTCGTACCTGTTCCCGTCGGACGTCTTCTACACGGTCGAGCGACCGTTCGTGTTCCTCGATGTCTACCGGATGGATGCCGCGAACGTGCCCGTCTCGTCGATCCCGTACTCGGCGAACTTTGCCTCCGTGAACGACGGCGTCATCCTCCTCGATCAGAAGATCGACGGTGTCGACCTCGGCGGGACGAAGGTTCGTCGCTGGAACGCGACGTCGATGCTGACGGAGGACATCACGGGCGTGCTCGCCACGCGCGAGTCGCCGTCGAGCTTCGTCCACGAGACGCTCGTCATCCCGGGCGGCAAGGACGCCCCTTTTCCCTTCTACCTCGTGGACGTGGTGAAGAAGACGACGAGCGTGGTGACGTTCAACAACGGAAACCTGGTGTTGCAGACGGAGCAGAGCGAGCGGGGCCTCCTCGTCGCGTACGCGACCGGCGGCGGCGGCGGAAGTCTGCGACTCTACGAGGGCAACCTCGACAACGCCGCGTCGCGACGCGAGCTCCGTCAAGACATCGACGCGCTGCCGCCATACTTCGACGATCCGCCGACAACCGGTCAAGAGCACGCTTTTCGGCCCGCGATCGCGACGTGGGGCAAGAAGGTCCTCTTCGCGACCAGCTACGGGATCTGGTCGTACGATCTGGCGACCAAGGTGCTCGCGCCGGTGCAGCTCAACGCGAACAAGGTGTCGGGCACCCCGAACATGATGTGCGTGATGCGCGACGCAGGTCTCCTCGTCTACCGCATGAACAACGATTTCGACCACCAGGTCTGGGCCGTCCCGCTCGCGGCCGTGTTCCCCTGAAGTCGCGGCAAGAGCCGCGGAGCGTCGTTCAGCGCGAGGACTCGGCCACCACGCGGCCGTGAGCCTTCATGGCGACCTTCACGTGGGCCGGTGGATTCGAGAGGACGCAGTGAGTCTCCCACCCGTCGTGGCTCACCGGCTTGGTCTGCCACGCGTTCTCGCGGAGAATCGCGCCTTCGGTGCTGCTCCACGTGCAGGCCATCGGGATGCTCTCGCCGTTCGGCGCGCTCATCAGCTTCGCCGACAACCGAAGCTGTCCTGCCTCCTCGGTGAGCACGGGGTCGACTGCGGTGATCGCCGCGACCTTGGCGGCCTGCGCGCGACTCCAGAGTCCGATGCCGACACCGGCCGTGAGCAGCGTCGCAAGGACGCCGGCGGCGACGAGGAGCGTCCGCTTTTTCAGGCTCTTCGCCCGCGCCTCCGCCTCGCGGCGCTGGCGGACCTTCACGGCCACGTCGTCGAGCTTGTCCGCGGGCAGGTCGAGCTCGCGCAGCGCTTCGCGTGCTTGGTCGAGCGAGACGCCGTCTCTTGCTCCGACCTCGTCCTTCGCGATCTCCTCGACGACCTCCTCGAACTCCTCGTCGGTGAGGCGCTGTTTGTCGGGCGCTTGAGGCATGCACCATTCTACGTCGTGGGCGAGGGCGCTGGTGCCCGGCGTTGAACATTCGTACCCTCGGGCGATGGAGAGCAGACCTTGAGCGCCGTATGCGGAATCTGGCGACCGGGCGCGGCCTCCAGGGAGGTCTTGGGGGAGGACTCCGCGCTCGTCTCCTCGATGCTCGCGCGCGTCGCCTATCGAGGCGACACCTCGGAGGTGAAGCAAGGTCCGAACGTGACCCTCGGCATCCACAACTGGGCCTCCAGGAATGACGGAGCGATCCTCTCCGACCGCGGGGGCGTTCTCGCTCACGCGGGTTCTGTGATCTCGACGGCGGGCAACGACCTCGCGGGCCTCCGGCTCGCACTGGAGACGGCGAGCGCCACCGCGGACCTCGACGGCGCGTTCGCGGTGGCGTGGGTCGACAACGACGGCTCGCGGCTTCGCTTGCTACGTGATCCGTTCGGCGTGCGGTCGCTCTACTACTTCATCGGCAAGGGCGCGGTGTACTTTGCCTCCGAGCTGAAGCAGCTCCTTGCCGTTCCCGACTGCTCCCGGCAGATCGATCTCTCGGCGATTCACAAGTACCTGACCTTCTCCTTCGTGCCGGGCGAGGCGGTGCCGATCGCCGGCGTCAAACGCGTGCTGCCCGGGCACATCGCGTCCTTCGAGGAGCTCGGTGCCCCGAAGACGAACGCGTACTTCGTGCTCGAGGAGCAGGAGCGGGAGGCCTTCCGTGATCGAACGACGGCGGTCGAGGCCTTGCGAGAGGTCGCAAAGACGGCCGTCACGCAGCGCGTCGCCCATGGCGAGCCGCTGGCCCTCTACCTCTCCGGAGGCCTCGACTCCTCGGCCATGGCCGTGTGGCTGAAGTCGCGCGAGACCGACACCACACTGCTCACTCTCGACTTCGGCGTGCACAGCATCGAGCGCGAGGAGTCGGAGGTAGTGGCCAAGACGGTGGGGTTCAAGCACCTGCTGGTTCCGATGAACGGGGGTGACCTCGGCGGAAGGGTCCCCGAGCTCGCGGCCATGCTCGACCTCCCTTTCGGTGACATCGTCACCGGCCCCCAGATGATGCTCGGGCTCGCGGCGAGAGCGCAGGGGATCAAGCACGTGCTCAACGGCGAGGGGGGCGATCAGCTGTTCGGCGGCTGGACCAACAAGCCGATGATCGCTGCGGAGATCTTCGGGGGCATCGCCTCCGCCTCGGACGCCGAGGAGTCGCGCGAGGAGACGTACCTCAAGTCCTATCACCGCTTCTACGGTGCGGAAGATGCGCTCTACACGGATTCGTTCCGCGAGGCCGTGGGCGGGCCGGGGCAGCGCCGCGCCCACCTGGCGCCGTACCTCTCGGGAGAGCGTGGGGAGAGCTTCCTCAGCCGGGTCCGCCTCGCAGACATCGCGCTGAAGGGGTCGCAGAACATCTTGCCCCGCGCCGAGCGCATCGCTGCGGGCCTCGGCCTCACGGTGTCGATGCCGCTGTTCGACCGGAAGCTGGCCGAATTTTCGTTCCACCTTCCGTCCGAGATGAAGCTGTCCGGCGCATGCGAGAAATTCGTGCTCAAGATCGCGATGCAAGGACGGCTCCCGGAGGACATCATCTGGCGCAAGAAGTCGGGGATGAGCGTGCCGATGACGGACTGGCTCCAGGGACCTCTTCGCGACGTCATGGAGGAATACGTCGGTGACCGCGCCATCGCCGCGCGCGGCTGGTTCAAGAAGGACCACGTCGCGAAGTTGCGCGCGGGAAACGATCGCCCGGGCGAGACGCGAAAGCGCCGCGTCGGCGAGAAGCTCTGGGCCCTCATCATGCTCGAGGCCTGGGTCCGTCACGTCGTCGAAGGGAAAGCCTCGTGAAGTGCATCAAGTGCCAGACGGATTCCAAGTACAGCGAGCGCTCGGGAGGCACGTGCCCCAAGTGCAGTCACCGCTTCGCCTTCGAGCCGAAGTCCGGTGATCCCTTCACAGACCCGGCCTTCGCTGCCGCCATCGACCGCGTCTCGGCCCAGGACGCGGTGCGGTTCACGCCGGACAATCTCTACTACGAGCTCGCCCGCACCAGGAGGAGCGCCGGCTCGAACAAGGTTCTCTTCCTCATCTTCGGTGGCGCAGCCTCCGTCGTCTTCCTCATCGTTTCGCTCGTGTCGGAGAGCTTCGTGCCGCTGGTCGTCGCGGCTCCGGTCCTCGCGATCTTCGTAGTCCTCGCGCTCGTCGCCAAACCGCCAGTGACGCCCACCCTGCGGCCCCACGCTTTTTACGCCCTGCTCGAGCGATGGAAGACGGCCCACGGAGCGCCCGCAAAGCTCGTTCATCGCATCGCTCCGGTGTCCAGGAAGGATCCGAAGAAGGAGCTTCCGCGAGAGCTCGCGACGTACTCCTTCGATCGCGCGGTCATCTGCGATCGGCCGGAGACCGTCGACCTCCTGCTCGCGAACAACTTCCACTTCGAGAACAACTGCGCCATCCTCTCGGTGACCCGATATCCGGACGCGGTCTTCGCGCCGGTGCTCGAGATGCTCCGGCGAAATCCGAAGATCGAGGTCTACGCGCTCCATGACGCGAGCGCCGCGGGTCATGACCTGGCGAGAATGCTCGCTACGTCGGAGCAATGGTTTCGCGGTACCGGGCGGGTCACCGACGTGGGGATTCTCGTCCGACACGCGATGAAGATGCGTGGCCTCTGGCAGGCGTTGCCGCAGTCGCGACCGGCCTCGTTCAGAGATCTCGGCGCGGAGGAAAATGCGTGGCTCTCGTCGTACACCCTGGAGCTCGCGGCGATTCGCCCTGAGCAAATCATCAAGCGACTCTTTCGCGCGATGACCCAGCCCGGAGTGCAGGTCGCCACGGACGACGGCGGCATGTTCTTCGTCGGCGGCTCCTTCGGCGGCTCGGACGCGGGAACCTCCGACGGCGGGGGCGACAGCTTTGGCTGAGACCGTCGTCGTCTGCGACGAAGCCGTCCTACGCACACTCCCAAAGGCGATCGCGCCGCAGGCCATGAGCGGGACATGGCTCGCGGGCAGCGCGGAGATCACCGGCACACTCGACGCCTGCCGGCTCGGCGCCGAGCGCGTTCTCTCGCTCTCGCGGCTCGCTGAGATCGCAGCCGCAGGCAAGCTCGCCGAGGTGGACGGAGCGTTTCAGCTCGCGGTGCGTGATCCCGACAGGCTGCTCCTTGCTCGCGATGCCATCGGCCACCGCACGCTCTTCTACGCGCCGAAGGGCCCCGGCGGATTCGCGTACGCGTCCGACATCCGGACGCTGCTGACCCGAAGCGGCGCGCGCGGACTCGAGCTCGATGCCCGCGCGGTCGCGGCATACCTCTCCTGCGCCTACATTCCCGGAAGGGGCACTCTCTTCCAGGGCGTCAAGGAGCTGCTCCCCGGTCACACGCTCGAGTGCACGCGTGACGGGTACATCGAGCGTCCGTTCTTTTCGCTTCCGCCGGAGCCCGACGAGGAGACGCGGTCCGAAGAGACGGACCGCAAGGCGATCCAGGACCTGCGATCACTTCTCGAGGAGACCGTTCGAGAGACGCTCGAGCCCGAGGCAGAAGCGGCGGCCTCGCTCTCGGGCGGCATCGACTCGAGCATCGTCGTGGCACTCGTGCAGCGCGCTCTGAAACGTCCGCTACACACGCTCTCGATTGCGTTCGGTGCAGAGTACAAGAACGAGCTCGAGTGGAGCTCGATGGTCGCGCGTCACGTTGGGAGCAAGCACACCATCCTCCACCTGACGCCCGAGGCCATCCTCGCGAGCCTCGACGAGACGCACGCGCTTCTCGCGTCTCCCATCGGCGATCCGTTGACCGTTCCGAACGCGATCCTGTTCCGCAAGGCGCGCGAGCTCGCTGGTTATGTCTGGAACGGCGAGGGTGGTGACCCGTGCTTCGGCGGCCCCAAGAATCTACCGATGCTCCTCGCGGAGCTCTACGGCGATGGACAGAACGACAGCGATGAATCGAGCCCGCGAGCCCGAAGTTACTACCGCGCGCACCTGAAGTGTTTCGACGAGCTTCCTTCACTCCTGACCGAGCAGGCTCTCGCCGTCGTCGCGGCCGCGCCGCTCGAGGCCGACGTCGACCCGTACTTCGAGGGTGACCGCTCGTTCGTCGGAGCCCTCTCGGAGATCAACGTGATCTGGAAGGGCGGACACCACATCTTGCCGAAGGTGGCAGAGCTCGCGCAGGCTGCCGGAGTGCTGCCGCGCTCGCCGCTGTTCTCGAAGAACGTCGTCGAGCTGGCCTCGCGCCTTCCGCCCTCGCTCAAGCTTCGCGGCTCGGTGGAGAAGTACGCGCTCAAGGAGGCAGTCCGGGACATTCTCCCCGCGGCCGTCGTCGATCGCGCCAAGAGCGGCATGATGGTGCCCGTGGAAGGTTGGTTCCAGGGGCCGCTCCTGCCACACGCGCGTGAGCGCTTGCTCGGCGGAGCACTCCCCTGGGACATTCTCCGCAAGAGCGCCGTCGAGGCGCTGGTCGACGGCCGCGTCGGAGGGCTACGGCCTCGGCGTGGGGTGAAGATATGGCTCCTCGTGGCCCTCGAGTCGTACCTGAGGCAATTCTCCTGAGCCTGATCGGATGAAGAGTCGCCTCGAGTTTCATTGGTGCGTCCCGGTCGCGGGTGACGGCTTCTATCTCGGCCTCCCCGCATGGGAGCGACCGCCGACGCTGGAGTACGCGGTGGCGATCGCGAGGACGGCAGAGGCCCGCGGCTTCATGCAGCTCCTCTTCGGCATGGGCTTCGACCACCACACCCTCGAAGCGTGGACTCTCGCCACGGCCGTGCTCACGTTGACGGAGGGCATCGGCGCGATGGTCGCGGTGAGACCGGGCTTCTACTCCGCACCGGTCCTCGCAAAGATGGCCGTGACGCTCGACCACCTCAGCCAGGGGCGCTTGTCGCTCAACATCGTGACGGGGGGCCGGCCCGACGAGCAGGCGATGTACGGCGACTATCTCGATCATGAGGCGCGCTACCGGCG
Organism: Polyangiaceae bacterium; assembly: GCA_043717125.1. Classification (GTDB taxonomy): domain Bacteria; phylum Myxococcota_A; class Polyangia; order Polyangiales; family Polyangiaceae; genus Labilithrix. The sequence goes on from JAYSXP010000374.1 coordinate 21,772, forward strand.
CACCGGGGAGTTCCTCGAGATCTGCAGGCGGCTATGGTCGACCCCGCTCGCCTTCGACTACCAGGGTGAATTCCACGCGCTGAAGCAGACGCGACTCGAGATGCTCCCGACGCGACGCAGCGGTCCGGAGTTCTACTTTGGTGGCGCGAGCGTCGAAGCGACCCAGGTCTGCGCGGCCTGGGCCGACGTGTATCTCATGTGGGGCGAGCCGCTCGCGCAGATCCACGAGCGAATCGAGGGGATGCGGAGCATCGTCGAGGCTCGAGGTCGAACGAAGGAGGTGCGCTACGGACTCCGGATCAACGTGGTCGCGCGGGCCACCGCGGAGGAGGCCAGAGACGCGGCTCGCGCGATGCTCAGCAAGGTCCCGCGCGAGGCGCTGGAGAAGGGGCGTCGCACCGAGTTCCCGAACACGCGGCGGCAGAGCGTCGGACAGGGAAGGCAGTGGGAGTTTCGCGGAAAGGCGGACCGTGACTGGTACCTGAGCCCCGGCTTCTGGGCAGGGATCGCAGTCGTGCGCAGCGGCGCCGGGATGGCCCTCGTCGGAAGCTACGACGAGGTCGCGGCGATGCTCCTCGAGTACGTGGCGCTCGGCATCGGCTGTTTCATCCTGTCCGGCTATCCGCACCTGGAAGAGTGCGAAAACGTCGGTCGCCACGTGCTCCCGCTCGTTCGCGAGGGGTACCTTCGGTCCAAGCGCAAGGTGCTATGAGGCGCGAATGAAGGTGCGGTTGAGCATCGGGTGATCCTCGTGGGTCGGACCCGTGTCGCTGTCGGGGTGATAGACGACGACGTCGAGCGAAGAAGCGCCCGTGCAGAAGCTGTGGAGCTGCTCGGCCGGAATCATGAACGCGAGACCGGGGCGGAGCGACAGCTCACGGTCCGGCGTGACGCAGATCCCCTCGCCACGCACGACCATGCCGACGCGGACGGAAGGATGAAGGTGTCTCGTCTGGGTGGTACCCGCGGGGATGTGGAGGTGATTGAGGCATGGATCCCCGAGCACCGGCGGCGCGAGCAGCAGCGAGTCCGTACAGCCGTCGATGTAGCGAAGCCGGCCGGTCGCTTCGATGGGCCCGCCGAGCTGAAAGAAGCCGTCGTAGCCGGCGTGGGTGATGACCAGGCCGGCGCCATGGGTCGCGACGCCATTTACGGCGAACGAGCCCGGGACGGCTGCGAACATTCCGGCGGCCATGGGAAACGTCGCCTTCGAATGCTCCAGGCGCTCGAGAGTCGACGTGCCGGCATACGCGAAGACGTAATGCGTGCCCTCGCTCGAGAGCTCGAGCGCGCTCTCGTTCCAGGCGCGAACGCGCGTCGACGCGGCTGCCGCTGAGCGCCAGTCGAGAGCCGGGGAGAGCTCCGCGAGCCAAAGAGATTCACCCATCCGTCGCTGTGATACCTCAAAACGTTCGGCTATATCAGGGCGCTTGAAGCTCACGCCGCCCGCGATCGGCATTCTCGGCACGGGCCCGCTGGCGACCGCGGTCGTCCACGAGCTCGCGGAGCGGGGCCATCCTACGCGGCGCGTTCAGGGAATCGAGAACCTCGACGGCCTTGCAGCGCTGGTCATCGTCTCCGACGTGGACGCGGACAATCTCGAGACCGCGCTTCTCGCGAAGCGCACGAGGCCGGAGCTCCACATCGTGGTGCGCGTGTTCGATCCGATTCTGGAGGACTACCTCGAGAAGAACGCTCCGGACATTCTCGTCGTGAGCATGTCCGCGGTGGCGGCTCCCCTCGTTCTCGAGACCCTCGCGGTCGCTCTCGAGGGTCCCTATCACGCGGGTAAAGAGGCTCCGATTATGAGCAGGCGTCCGGACAGGACCCTCGCTGCGATGCTGGGGGTAGTCGGGCTCCTCATCGCAATCGGCACGGTCTACTTCAAGTTCGCGATGAACCTGTCGGTCAGCGACGCGCTCTACTTCGTCATCGCGACGATCACGACGACCGGCTACGGCGACATCAGCCCGAAGGACGCCACCGATTCGGTGAAGGTCGCGTGCATGGTCCTCATGCTCAGCGGCACGTGTTCTTTTGCGGTTCTCTTCGCGCTCGCCGCGGACTGGATGTTCGCCCGCAGGTTCGAGCGCGTGATGGGGCGTGTACCGACGAAGTGGCGGGGTCACTTCGTCATCGCGGGTGGCGGCCACATGACCGTCCGCGTTGCAGCGCTCCTCCGCGAGAAGGAGATGCGCGTCATCATCATCGAGCGCGACGACCAGACGCGATCCCTGCATGCGCTAAGGCTTGCCGGTCACCATGTCGTGATCGGGGACGCGACGCGCGAGGAGACGCTCATTCTCGCGGGGGCCTACAAATCGCGAGGAATTCTGGCGCTCACCGACAGCGACGCGAGCAACCTCCAGATCGCGCTCATTGCGCGCACCCAGAACCCGAAGGCGCCGGTCCTGGCGCGAATCGATTCGCCGCTCCTGTGCCAGCACATCGCCCAGGACGACCAGCTGACGGCGTTCTCGCCGGTCGCGGTCGCCGCAAGAGCGTTTGCAAGCGCGGTCGAGTCACTCTCTTCCAACGTGACCTGATTCCGTGCACACTTGTCGTGCATGTACCGCTACGAGGACCTCCGCGAGGTACACCTCGAGCTCACCACGCGCTGCAACGCTGCCTGCCCGCAGTGTCCGCGCAACCTCTCCGGTGGCCCCGTCAATCCGGCGCTTCCGCTCTCCGAGCTCACGCTAGAGGACGTCCGCGCCATCTTTCCGGGCGAGCTCGTCGCCCGGCTCCGCAAGATCTACGCGTGCGGCAACTACGGCGACCCGATGGTCGCGAAGGACACCCTCTCGATCTTCGAGCACCTGCGCGCCCAGAGCGCCGGCCTCGAGCTCGGCATGTTCACCAACGGCAGCGGTCGTACGCCGAGCTTCTGGGCCGACCTCGCAAAGGTGGTCACGTACGTGCGGTTCTCGATCGACGGGCTCGAGGACACCAATCACCTCTACCGCCGCGGCACGCAGTGGGCGCGCATCATGGAATCCGCGCAGGCCTTCATCGCCGCGGGCGGCCGCGCCGAGTGGGACTTCATCGTCTTCAAGCACAACGAGCACCAGGTCGACCTTGCGCGTGAGCTCGCCGCAAAGCTCGGCTTCGAGCGCTTTTTCCTGAAGAAGACGAGCCGCTTCTTCGCCGCCGGCAACGTCTCCGGCAGGCAAGTGAAGGACCGCGACGGCGAGCCCGCCTACGTGATCGAGGAGCCCACCAGCGATCGCTTCAAGAACCCCGCCGTCGTCCGCCTCACCCAGCTCGGTCGCTTCACCGACTACCAGGCCGAGACGGAGATTGCGTGCAAGGCCGTGCAGCACAGCCGTCTCTACGTCAGCGCCGAGGGCCTCGTGTTCCCTTGCTGCTGGACGGGGGCGCTCTACCCGCCCGGTCGCCCCGCCGGCTCCGCGCAGGTCTGGGATCTGGTGCGCCGCCTCCCCGAGGGGAAGGCCTCGCTCGACGCGCGCACCACGCCCATCCGCGCGATCGTCGAAGGTCCGTTCTTCCAGACGCTCGTCCCCGAGGGATGGCCGAAGCGCAGCGTCGCCGACGGGCGCCTCGAGCCGTGCATACGCGCGTGCGGCGGCACCGACACCCACGCCGCGCAGTACGGAGCTTCGCTCCTGTGAGCGAATACGCCTACGTGCGCCCGAGCGATCTCGGGATCGTCACCTCCTACTTCAACCCGTGCCGCTTCCGCGCGCGCGCCGAGAACTTCGAGCGCTTCATCGAGCCGATCCGCGCGGCAGGGATCCCCGTCGTGATCGTCGAGGCGCGCTTCGAGAACGAGGAGTTCACGCTCGACGAGAAGCACGCGAGCCTGCGCGTCGAGGCGCGCGACCTCATGTGGCAGAAGGAGCGCCTGCTCGATCTCGGTACCGCGTGGCTGCCGCCCCATTGCACCAAGGTCGCGTGGCTCGACGCCGACGTGCTCTTCGAGGACCCCGAGTGGGCCGCGCGCACGTCCGCGCTCCTCGACACGGAGGCCGTCGTGCAGCCGTTCTCGAACGCCGTGCGTCTCTCACGCGGCGCCCTCACGCCGCGCGACGGAGACGACACTTACGAGAGCTTCGCGTCGATGTACGTCAATCATCCGGAGTCGCTCGCGCACGGCAAGTACGACCTCCACGGCCACACCGGATTCGCCTGGGCGGCCCACCGCGATCTCATCGCCCGTCACGGCCTCTACGACGCGTCGATCGGAGGGAGCGCCGATCACATGATGGCGCACGCCTTCGCGGCGGATCTCGGCTCGCGGTGCATTCCTCGCATGGTCGGTAACGGCGGACGCCACCTCGCGCACTTCCGACGATGGGCGCGTCGCATCGACGAGGTCGTGCGTGGTCGGCTGACGTTTGCGCCCGGTCGGCTTCTCCACCTCTGGCACGGCACGCTCGAAAACCGGCGCTATGCCGACCGCAACAAGGAGCTCCGTGCGCATGCCTTCGACCCGCACGTCGACATCCGCGTCGGCGCCACGGGCTGCTGGGAATGGGCGAGCGACAAGCCCGACCTCCACGCTTGGTCGCGCCGCTACTTCGCCGACCGCCGCGAAGACGAAGACACTACCGATACGCCTCCGAACGAGACTTCTGGCGTCTCCCCGTGACGAGGCCGCTCCGTTCGAGACGTACATAGGCGGCGGCTCCGACCCCGCGGAAGTCACGGTCACCGGCCCCGGCGGCGTGAACAAGAAGATCACCGTCGCAGGCGGCACGAGAGGAGAGAGCGACGCCCGCGAAGGCCGTCGAGAAACCGCACCGGGCGCCGTCCGTGAAAACTGTGAGCAGGAGGTGGTCGCACGCGCGGCCTGGCCTCCGTCCGCCGCGATCGCTTCGACGGTCAGACCTTCACGAAGCTTTGGTGGGCTCGGGTGAGGCGATCGCATTGCCGCGAATCCTACGCGCGAGCGCGATGCCGTCCGCGACGACGTCGTCCGTCGTGAACCATAGGCCCTCGGCCACTGCCGCGCGCGCGGCCGCGCCGTCCCCCGGCGCGAGCACGTCGAGCTCCGTCATCGCGGCCTCGCAGATCGCTGCGCGTTTCGCCACGCCGGACGATGGCAGCCCATGCGCGACGGCGTCCACCAGCCTGCGCATCTCACGCGCAGCGTGCGCGCCTGGACCCTCTCGGCCGAGCAGCGAGAGCGCATGCTCGATCGCGCTCGCCAGCTCTGCATCACGCCCTGCCGCAAGCCGCTTCGCCAGAGAGAGTACCTCGAGCTCGCGAGCACGGGGGAGTCGCTGGAGTAGCTCGTCATCGAGCGCGGCCTCCACGCGATCGACCTCGATCGGGGAGCACACCAGCCGCAAGAGCTCGGCCGCCGCCGCGCGCGCGCCGTTCTCCGGCACGAGACTTTGCGCCGCCGCGCGCGCGCCCGGCCGCGCGAGCAGCTCCTTCACGACGGCGTGAACGTCGTCACCGGGCGCGAGCATCGCCGCCGCGCCGTTCCCCACGGCGCGCTCGGCGCGAGCACGCTGATCGTCCGCGAGCTTGTCCTGCGGGAGAAACGCCGTGGGCACCCCGGCGAACATGAGCTCGCCGAACGTGTTGTATCCGGCAGCGCATACCGCCGCGTCGAACGCGAGTGACCACTCCGCGGCACGCCCGGTCAGCGTGGTCACCCCCGCGAACGGTCGCCCGCGGTAGAGCGGTCCCGCGCCGACGACGACCTCGAGCCCAGGATCTCCCGACAGCGAGCGCACTGCCGCCTGGATGTGCGCCTCGGCCGCGCGATCACCACCACCTCCCGCCGAGACGAACACGCACTTGCGATCGCCCCCGATGCCGAGCTGCGCGCGCGCCACCTCTCGCGGCATGAGCTCCCATCGTTCACGCGAGAGCACGGGCCCGACGTGCACAAGGCGATCGTCGATCGATTTCGGCGCCAGCACCGGCGTGCTCGCCTCCGGCACGATCACGAGATCGTAGAGAGGCAGCATCGCCTGGAAGTCTGCGCGCTCCGCCACCTCGGCGCGCACCGGCCGGTACACGAACGCCGTTCGACGGCAGAGATCGAGCGCGCCGAGCAGCTCGCCGAACGAGCCACGCGGGAACGTGTCGACGATGAAGAGGTCGGGTCGAAGCAGCCCGATCGTGTGCCAGATCCACTGCTTCGCGAGCGCCAGGTACGCGCCGCGATCGATGCCGGCCTCTGCGACGATCGTCTTCGACGGGATCTTGAACGCCGCGAACCCTTCAGCGAAGACCAGCCCTTCGGCTTCGCTCGACGTCAGGAACCACACCTCGACCTTCCGTCCCATCGCCGTCGCGTAGCGACGGAGCCAGCGCGCCATCGAGAGCAGTCGCGTGAGGTGACCGACGCCGGTGCCGTTGACGGCGTAGCAGACGACGCGGAGCGCGCCCCGATCGCGGCTCAAGAAGCATCCGTCGTGGTCGTGTCGCCGCTGGTGTCGCCGTTGTCGTCGGCCGAGTCGGCGAACGCCGCTGCCGCCGCGGCCTCGGACTCGGCGTCACCGACGTCGATGGGCGCGACGTCGTCGTCGTCGCTGTCCGCGGCACGCTGCTCGGCGGCGCGCGTCTTCCAGTCCGGGTCGAACGTGTAGCCGGGATGGCGCTGCTGGTAGTAACGGACGTCGGGCAGGTACGAACCGTCGTAACGACCACGGGTGAAGAGATCCCACCACAAGAAGTCGTCGTAGTAGCGACCGCGATCGTAGCGGTCGTAGACGTGGACCGTGTTGTAGGTCTTCCCGAAGCGCTGCCAGCGCTTCTCGTAGCGCGGGCGCCGGTCCTCGGCGAGCTTCTGGAACTTGTCGAGCGGCATCGGCGCCCAGCGACGCCGCGTGCGAGCCTCGACGCCGTCGAGGCGCTCGCGTTGCAGTGCGATGTCCTTCTGGATCTCACCGACGTTCATCTGCTGGATGCCGTCGAGGTACGAGACCTTGGCGGCGATCCCGCTCGCCCGCAGGAAGAGCAAGAGGAGGCCCGACGTCGCGGGTGACGATCGTAGCCGCTGCGAGACGGCCGCAGCATCGGTGCCGAGGAGGTGCTGGACGATGCGGCCGCGCGTGTGCTCCACGCCGCGCGCGTCGAGCGTGCGATGCTCTTCGTAGAGCGTCGCGTACTCGCGATCGAGCGCTTCGCCGTGGGCGATCTGCGCGCGCAGGCTCTGGATCTCGCCGTCGAAGACGAGGACGGTCTCCTTCGCGTGGGCGTAGTCGGCGCGGACCTCGGCAAAGCTCGTCTTGCCCGCAAACTTCGTGACGAGCTCATCAGCAGCAGAGCGATCCTGCCAGTAGCTGTAGCGCCACCACGAGGCCGAATGCTCGGGCGTCCCGAACCCGCTCGCCCACATCTGTTCGAAGCGCGGGTGCTGTTCGCAGGTCGCGATGTTCTCGGCGAAGGGCCTGCGATGCTCCTCGTTCTGCGCGATGGCCGTCGTGAGCGAGCCCGTCCGCGGATGACGAAGCAGCTCGCGCTGCGCATAACGCGGGTCGCGAAGGATCGCTTGGAGCCGCGCGCCGAGCCACGCGCGGCGCGTCTCGAGCTGCCCCGGGATGTTCTCGCTCGGAAGCCCGACGAGGCCGAAGGCCTGCGCCGCGGCAGCAATCGATGCGTGGTCGAGCCGCGGGAGCACGGCGGTCCCGAGATCGTGCAGCGCCTGCGCGCGCTCGGCCTCGAGCTTCGCGCGCTCGGTCGCGTGGTACTGCGCGAAGCCCGCGATGCGCGCCTCCTCTACGGCGAGGACCTGACGCTGGTTGCCGACGGCGCTCAGCACTTGCTCGGCAGGGACCCAGCTCACTTCACACCCCCTGCCGGAGCGCGCTTCGTGAGCTCGGTGAGGAACGCCCGCGCGGCGGCGTCGAGCGTCTCGGCAGTCACTGCCTCGTGCTCGTCGATGAGCAGGACGTAGAGCTCTCCCTTCTCCATCCGACCCTCGAAGCGCGCCAGGGTCTTCGGGTCGAACTGCCGGGCGTCGCCGGCCTCCTGCGTGATGTACTCGAAGCCCACGCGGGCAGCGGCGTCCCAGCCGTCGAGGTCGACCTCGATGTCATCCTCGTGAAAGTGGAAATTGGAGGCGACGGTGAAGCCGGCCTCCATGAAGCGGGCGAGGAGGATGGCACAGCCTTCAGCTTCGGTCACGGAGCGAGCATCACTGCCCCCGCGATGAAAATCAAACCCGATCGGCGCGGGTGCGCTCCGCACGGGGGCGAGAGCGCGTTTCTTGGTCGCGTCAGGCCATGCGCACCATCAGCACGAGGAGTGCGGTCAACGAGAGCGCCATCGCCCAGATCGCGATTACCACCCATGTATCTCTGGTGCTTCGCGGAAGCCACGTGACCGCGGCCACGGAGTCAGCGCGAGGCGCTGCAAAGGCATGTTCCACGCGTTCTTCGCGCGCGACTTCGAAGGTGACGCGCGAGCGCTCGCCGGAGGGCGGCGGCGGGACGGCCGCGGGAGGGATCGCGGCGAGCATGCGAACCGTCGCCGGCGCAGGCTCGATCTCGAGCTCCAGCTGCATGTCCGGCACGAGGAACAGATGCGGCGCGCGAGTCGCGACTGTGGGCTCGTCGTCGTCGGTCGGGCGCGAGGCGCGGGCCTCGCCGAGCGCGAAGGCGGTGGCGAGCAGCCGCTTGTTCTCCTCGGCGCCGATCATGAGCGTGCTCTCGGCGTCGTCGAGCGCGCACGCGAGAGCGTCGAGCCGGCGGGCCTCGGCCTCGAGGTCGAAGGGGGTCAGCCTGGCGAGCGGGCGGGTCGCCAGCTCGTTCGACCCGGAATCGAGGTTCTGAGGCTGGTCCGTGGCGAGAGAAGTGCTGCGAGACATGACGTCATCCTCAGCAAACGCGATGCCGCGGCGCTTTCGGCCGCAAAGCTCGTAAAAACGTGGGCTCCGCCGCCTCGGCGAGCTTGCGACTTACGCCACGTGGGGCAAAGAGCTGCTCGGGGGATCAGCGCGCCCCACGCACGCACGCACACCTGGTCCTTCGCCTAGCAGCGTGTCGTGCACCCGGCAGCGCAACTCCTTGCCCAACCGTTCGAGAGCCCCGAGCGGGCCAGGATCCGCCGGGAACCGGGTCCTTCGGGAGACGCGCTCATGGAATCATTGGGGTGTTCGCGGGCACGGCGGTTGCTCGACAGGAGACATGCGCGGGTCGTCCTGGGTGGTCGTTGGTCTTGCCGCCTCGTGCCTCGCGTTCGGCTCCGGTTGCTCGTCTCCGGCGTCGCCGGACGGTCGCTGCGCTTGCGCGTGAGAGGTAGCGGCTCTTCGTTCGAACCTTCGCGGGATGAGCCGTCGTCCGCCTCGGACGAGCGAGCGTCGGCCGCCTCGAGCGCCCTGGCGATCGTCTTCGCCCGCTTCGTAGCAAGCTCGGGTAGCACCTCGCTCACGAAGTCGAAACGGCCCGCGGGATCGGTCGCCAGCGCGCGATCAAGGATCTTCTGGATCGGAGCCGGGAGCGCGGCATCGAAGGTGGGTAGCGGGTCGTCGCTCATCAACCGCTTGATCACGTCGAGATCATCCTTGTCGTCGTACGGCACGTGACCAACGGCCAGCTCGTACAGGCACATGCCGGCGGCCCAGACGTCGGCGCGACGATCGATCGACCTTCCGCCCAGCTGCTCCGGGGCCATGTAGCGGATCTTGCCCTTCACGACGCCCGAGTCGGTCGGACCTGCCGTTCGGTTCTTCGCCTTCACGAGGCCGAAGTCGATCACCTTCGCGTTTCCGTCGGTCGTGAGCGGGATGTTCTGCGGGGAGACGTCGCGGTGCACCACCCCGAGGCTCTCTCCGTCGCTCTCCTCGAGCTGGTGCGCCGCGTGGAGGCTGGCGCAGACGTCCGCGACGATCCGGAGCGATACGCCCAGCGGCATCTGCGAGCCGTGCTTCCGCGCGACGCGACTCACGTGCGAGCGAGTCGCCGTCGACCCACTCCATCACGATGTAGAGGATGTCGTCCTGCTCACCGAGCTCGAGGATCTGCGCGACGTTCGGGTGAATGATTCGCGAAGCGATACGCGCCTCGTCGAGGAACATCTCCGGGAACTGCGCGCTCGTGATGAGCTCGGCCTTGATGGTCTCGATCGCGAAGAGCTTCGCGAACCCGCGCTTGCCGCGCAGGCTTGCGAGCCAGACGCTCGCCATGCCGCCCGTCGCGATCGGGCACAGCAGCTCGTACCGGTCGAGTCGGTAACCCGCGACAAGCGTGCTCTCGGCGTCGTCCATCCCCCTGGGCATCCTCGTCGCGGACGGCGCGCCGTCCCTACGAGGCCACACGGTCGCTGCTCGGCCTGCAAGGACGACGGCGGCGCCGCGATGTCCTCGATCTCGCTCGCGCGCTGGTTCCGCGGGCTACTCGATGTCCGGGCTTGACGCGAGCAGAGCGAGCAGCGCGGTGCCGATCCTGTGGGCCACCGGCGAGTAGTTCCCGTCCGCGGGGATGCCGGTCTCCGCCTTGCCGAACGGTGACGGTGCAGGAGGCGGGCCGCCCGGTGAGGGTACGCCTCTCTTTCGCGCGTTGGAGTACGCGCGCATCACGTCCTCGAGCTCGCCGGCATCGAACCATGTGCCGTGCGCCGGGCATGCATCCACCTCGCACATCGCCGACGCGATGGGCGTGCGCTGCATCGCGATGAGGCACTCCGGGCACGCGATCGCGCGGGCTTCGTGCTTCTTGCGCTCCTTGCCTAGCCCCGCCTGGAATCCGATCTCGAGCAGTGTTCGATCGAGCATTCTCGTGATCCGGCGACTCGCCTCGAGGTCGGCGAAGACGCCGCCGCACTTCTCGCACGAGCGCACCGTCGGCGCGCTCTCGGCCACGAGGAGCGGCTCGCGGCAACGCGGGCAGCTGTTGGCGGGCGCGGGGGACTGCCGGTAGATGCTCATTCCCCACCGTACGCCAAACATGATCGTTCGTAAAATCATGGCTTTATGAACAATCGACTTCGAACCGAGTTGCACGGATGACATATCGCGTCACGTAGACATCCATCCCACATCGAGTGGGGCTCCTGGAGGTCTCAATGTCTCGTTCGTCATGGCTTGCTACGGTCGCTTCGGCCTCTGCTCTCGCGCTCGGCGCGCTGACGACGGGAGGCTGCGCCGCGGACGCGAGCGACATCGCCAGCGATGACGCCGACCAGACGAGCGCGCTCATCAAGACCGGCACGTACAAGGCCGCGGGTCCGGCGCAGGCGTGGACCATCAAGGAGCTCGTCCTCAAGACGGACGGCTCGTACGCCGTGAAGATGTACCCCGGCCGCGCGTTCCCGATCGAGGACGTGAAGACGACCACCGGCAAGTACACGGCGTCCGGCAGCACGCTCACGATCAAGTTCGGCATCGGCAACGTGTTCGAGAATTGGAAGGTCACGCACAGCGGCTCGAAGGTCCACTTCGTCGACCTCGTGGAGACCTCCGAGTTCGACATGACGTACGCGGGCACCAGCACGAGCGACCCCGCGCCCGAGCCCGTGCAGGGCAAGGACCCTGGGGCGCCGACCCCCGTACCCGGCGGCGTCGAGCTTCGCTGTCACTCCGGAGCCGGCGACGTCTTCGCGAACCTCTCCGTCGCGTCGTCGGGCGCCGGTCACTTGAAGCTCTCGAGCGCCAAGAGCCTGTCGCTCTCACGTGTCGAGACCGTCACGCTCCACGAGAACCCCGACTCGGCAGGTAGCCCTGGATGGCTCAGCGTCGTCGGCGACGGGAACGCCACCGATCAGAAGCGCTACATCTTCCAGATCCCAACGAGCTTCCTCTCGTCCGGCGCGAAGGAAAGGAGCCTCTCGATGACCGTCGGAAGCTCCGACGAGGACAACGCGATGGAAGTCTCGTGGGGGATGGACTGCACGAGGCTCTGAGTCGCCACTCCGCGTCGCCGATCGCGGTGCAGAATTCAGGCTACGTTGAGCTTGAACCATGAACCCCTTCGATCGTCTTGCGCGGCGCTTTGCATCCGCTCTCGCTCTTTTCCTCGTGCCCGCGGCGCTCGTCTCGTGCGACGCGATCAAGCAAAAGCTGGGAGGTGGCGCGACGGCATCTCTCGCGTTCACACCGTCCAACGTCGATCTCACCGGCATGGATCTCTCGAAGGTCGGCGATTTCAAGGTCGATGACGCAAACTGCTCGCTCTCCTCCGAAGAGCTCGTCGCGTCGTGCGGAAACGGGGGCGAAGTGCTGGCGTTCAAGCTCGCGAAGCAGGCCGACGGCAGCCCCATCGCCGTGTACGTCGCTCGGTCGATCCGCATCCCGGCGAAGATGATGCTCACGATCCAGGGAAAGAATCCGATCGCGCTCGTCGCGCTCGACACGATCGAGATCCGCGGCAGCCTCATCGCTGCGGCGACCGGCGAGACGGCGATCGCGGGCGGTCACGGACCCTCGAAGAAAGAGAACGCGCGCGGCGCTGGTCCTGGCGGCGGTAGCGCAGCGAGCGCGGTGACCGCAGGCGGCGGTGGCGCTCACTGCGGAAAGGGCGGCGCGGGGGCCAATGAGGTCGGTAAGGCCGGCGCTCCGTCGTCGCGCGCTGGCGTCCCTTACGGGGCTGCTTCCCTCGCACCCTTGCTCGGCGGGTCGGCCGGAGGAGCTGCCGCCGCGGGGGCCGGCGGCGCAGGAGGCGGAGCCGTCCAGCTGATC
>JAYSXP010000375.1:0-4362 GCA_043717125.1 Polyangiaceae bacterium
GCCATCGTTCGGCTCGCGGGATCACTTCCCGTGAGGGTGCTCATCAGCTCGCCGAGCGCCTGACCGTCGGGGTCGCCGGGGGCGGGAGACGGATTGACCGAAGACGCCGGAGGTAGCGTCGAGTTCGGACTCGGCTCCGCCGTGAGGACGGTTGGCTGCTCTCGCGGTCGCGCCGCGAGGACGACAACGTCCCCCACCGTCGGCGGCCGCGACACGGCCCCCTCGATCACCGCGAGCGACAGCGCGCTCCGGACCTGCGTGAGACGCAACGTACCGATTCGGAAGCGGTCGACCAGCATCTGCCCGGTGACCGGATGACGGAGTCGCACGGGTCGCCAAAGCTCGACGAGGTCGCCGTCGTGCACGCCCCTCGCCGCGCCGACGTCGAGAACGAGCTCGCCGGTGTCGATGGCGACGACGGCCGCGTTCGCAGAGTCGGCACGTCCGGGGACCGCGGCCTGCGCCGAGGCGGCTGCGGGGAGCCCGACGACGAGCGCCACGGTGCAGGTACCGAAGAGAAGGTGGCGGCTAGAATGGAACAATCGTCAACTCCTTGAGTGGTTCAACCACTACGCCACTCAGCAAGGGGCATGCCGCCTCACGGCTGGGGGCGCGACCGTGAGGGACCGCGGGGTTGGCGCGATCCGCCGCGCAACCGCGTTCACGGTTCGCGCACAGGCATGCGCGCGCGCCGCGTAGGGAACCTCGCATCGGCATGTTCGAATCTCAGGCCACGCGCAGTCCTCGTGGCGGGTCGTACGGCGCCCCGACGGTCTTGGCGCCGGGGGTGACGAAGCCCCGTCACAGACGACGAGTCGTCGTCCGTCAGGCGCGCAGGCGGCGGAAGGCGGCGGCCGCTGCGAAGATCGCCGCGAGGAGCAGGACGATCGCCGCTCCCTCGGGCCACTCGAGCCGATGGGCGACGAGGAATCCGAGGAGCACCCCGACGACGCCCATGAGCATCGCCCATCCGACGACCCCCGTGAGCGAGCGACCGATGAGACGCCCCGCGGCTGCAGGGATCACGAGGAACGCGCTCACGAGGACCACGCCCGCGAGGCGGATCGCGGCGACGACCACGGCCGCGAGGAGCGCGAGCAAGGCGCTCTCCAACCAGCCGACCTCGATCCCGGAGAGGCGGGCCAGCTCCTCGTCGAAGGTCGCGTAGGCGATGCGCGTCCAGGCGAAGACAACGAAGCCGAGCGTCACCCCAGCGAGCCCGAGGACGATCCACAGGTCGTCACTCCCGACGAGCAGGATGTTGCCGAAGAGGAGCTGCTCGGGATCGAACGTCTGCTCGGTGCGCTTCGCCTTGCGGAGGAGCACGATTCCCGCCGCGAAACAGACCGCGAAGAGGATCGCCATCGCGACGTCGGACCGGAGCCCGCCCCGCCGGCGCATGGTGCCTATGGCGATCGCCGCAAGCGCCGTGAACGGTATGGCGACGACGAGCGGCGAGGAGACACCCAAGAACATCCCCAGCGCGATCCCGCCGAATGCCGCGTGGGACAGGCCGTCCCCGAGGTAGGCGAGGCCGCGTGCGGTGACCAGAACCCCGAGCAACGCAAGCAACGCCGCAAGGACCGACCCCGCGAGGAGCGCGCGCTGGAAGAGGGGGATGCCGAGGTAGGAGAACGAGTCGAGCAAACCGGAGGACCGTGCCGCCAGACGGCGCTAGGAGAGCAACGAGACTACCGGCACCGTCGCCGTTCCGCTACGCTCCCAGTCCCGAAAGGCTTCTCTTATGCGACTGCCTTCTTCACCACGACTCTCCGCTCTCGATTCTGGTTCCCGCCGCGGCGCTGCGGCTCTCCTTGCGGCCGCGATGGTCGCTCTTCTGCTCGTCCTCGTGGCTCCCGGCTGCGGTCGGTCGAGCCTCGAGCTGGAGACGCCAGCCGACGGCGGGGGGCCTGGCGGCAACTGCGGTCCGTCCACGTGTCCGAGTGGCTGCTGCGACGCGAACGGTGTCTGCCGTACCGGCGGTGACACGCGCGCCTGCGGCTCGACCGGGCAGCGCTGCTCCGACTGCATCGCCAACGGCTTCGAGACCTGCGACGTCCCGCGAGGAAAGGTCTGCGCACGGACCGTCGCCAACTGCGGTGCGTCCACATGTTCGGGCGGTTGCTGCAGCACGACGGGCGGAACGTCGACGTGCCTCGCGGGTAGCGACTCGTCGGCTTGCGGCCGCTCCGGCGCCTTCTGTTCGGACTGCGCATCCGAGGGGCGCGCGTGCGATCCTGTCCAGCGCGCGTGTAGCGCCGGCAAGTGCGACCCGTCCAACTGCAGCGGCTGCTGCGTCGGCGACAAGTGCCTCATCGGCGACGAGACCTCGGCGTGCGGAACCAAGGGCGAGGTCTGCACGAGCTGTGCGGACACCGGCCAGCTCTGCAAGTCGACACCGAGCGGCGGCGGCCAGTGCGTCGGCACGCCGACCTGCGGCCCGCAGAACTGCGGTGGTTGCTGCAACGGAAACGTGTGCGTCAGCGGGGGCGACGGCGCCGCGTGTGGCAAGCAGGGGCAGGCGTGCGCGAACTGCACAGCCAGCGGCAAGCAGTGCATCCCCCAGGGCCAGCCCAACGAGCGCACGTGCCAGACGGTCGCGACGTGCAACGCGGGGAACTGCCCGGGCTGTTGCGTCGGCAACAGCTGCGTCGTCGCGACGACGCCCGCCGCGTGCGGGAAGGGCGGTCAGGTTTGCAAGGGCTGCGCCCCCAACGAGACGTGCTCCGCGGGCGTGTGCTCACCGCAGGCGAACTGCGGTCCGGGCAACTGCAACGGCTGCTGCATCGGCGCGGACATCTGTGCGGTCGGAAGCCAGAACACCGCCTGCGGCGTCGCGGGCGCCCAGTGCACCAACTGCGCGGGCGTCGGTCAGGTCTGTCAGGGCGGCGCGTGTCAGGCGCCCGTCTGCGGTCCCGGCAACTGCGCGGGCTGCTGCTCGGGCAACACGTGCGTGCTCGGTACGCAGGACAACGCGTGCGGTCAGAAGGGTGCACAGTGCAACGACTGCACGCCTGGCGAGCAGGTCTGTCAGGGGCGTCAGTGCCGAGCCAAGTGCAGCCCGGCCACGTGCACGGGCTGCTGCACGAAGAGCAACGCGTGCGCGCTCGGCTTCACGAACAGCGCCTGCGGCTCGGCCGGTACGGCGTGCGTGAACTGCACGGCGGGAGGCTCCACCTGCGACACACTCGTCGCCCCGCGCGTCTGCGCGAACCAGCAGAACACGTGCCCCGCGGCCTATCCGACCTGCCCCGTCGGGGTCGCCACGGGGGTCACGCCGGCGCTCCAGAACCTGTGTGACGACGTCGCCGAGCTCGATGCGCTCCAGGCGGCGTGCTCGGCCGCGAACGGTGGCGCCGACGGCGCCTCCTGTCTCGCGGCGTTCCAGGTCCTTGCCGCGAACAACGCCGCGTGTGCCACGTGCCTCACGCCGTTCCGGCAGCCCTTTCAGCAGCTCTCCGGTATCTACCTCTGCGCGGCCCCGGCCGTGACGAACGCCTGCAACCGCGCGACGGGCTGCGCGGTCGACTGCCAGGGCACGAGCTGCAACCAGTGTCCGGGCGCCTCGGTCGACCAGTGCATCAACCAGGTCGACGGCAACAATGGGCAGTGCAACCCGTACATCCAGCAGACGGCCTGCGTCCTGCCGTCGCTCGGTCCAGGCGCTCTCTGCAGCCCCGTCACCTACAGCAACGACTTCGGCCGGTGGCTCCGCGCGGTGGGCGATCACTTCTGCGGCAACGGTCCCTGAGCGATCTCCGGGGGGAGCTCGCATGACACGTCCCGGCTACGACGAGGTCGTTCTCCTCACCGGCTTTCCGTCCTTCGCGGCGCGGAAGATGTGCGAGGAGCTTCTGCGAAGAGGCCCGCGCACGCTGGTCCACGCGATCGTCCGACGCGACGACGAGGCCGAGGTTCGCGAGGTGCTCGACGCGCTTCCGCTCGAGGAGCGTGGCCGCGTCAGCCTCCTCGAAGGCGACGCTTCGTCGATGGATCTCGGACTCTCGGGCGCCGAGCTCGCCGCCATCGCGCCCGAGATCGACCGCATCCATCACATGGCTCAGGTCTCGATCCTCGGCGCCGACCGCAAGGTGGCCGAGCGTGCGAACGTCGGCGGGGTGCGAGAGATCCTCGAGGTCGCCCGCGTCTGCCGGTCGCTGAAGAACGTCGTCTTCCATTCGACCGCGCACGTGTCCGGCGACCGGAAGGGCGTCGTGCTGGAGGGCGAGCTCGAGAAAGGGCAAGGCTTCCACAACGACATCGAGGAGACGTTCGCGCGCGGCGAGAAGATGATGCGCGCGGCGATGTCCAAGCTGCCGGTCTGCGTCGTTCGGCCAACGGTGGTCATCGGCGATTCGCAGA
>JAYSXP010000376.1:0-4357 GCA_043717125.1 Polyangiaceae bacterium
GTTGCCCAGGATCGCGAAGGCGCCGTCACGGGCGTTGGCGCGCAGGAGCCGCTGGGCCAGGGCGCCTACGGTCGCCGAATCGAAGTCGACGAGGTCTCCGGTGGCCACGACGAGGTCCGGGCGAATGCGGGTCACGAGCTCGAAACCTTCGTCGAGCTCGCGATCTCCTACGAACGTCCCGACGTGGACGTCCGAGACCTGCGCGATGGTGTAGCCGTCGAGTGCACGCGGCCAGTTCTTCACGCGAACGACGACCTCCTCGAGCGCGAAGGCATGTCGGCCCCGGACCATCCCCCAGCCGAGCGCGGAGGTGGTCGCTCCGAAGAGCGTCGCGCCAAGGGTGCGTTCGATCGCCTGACGCCGTGAGACGAGCGCGGCCGGCACGACGGCCACCAGCGGAGGCGTGACGTCGGCAGGCTCGGGCTGCCTGGCGGCGAGAACGCGTGAGACGCCTCGCGTGATGAGCGTCATGAGCCCGATCGGCATGAGCGTGAGGATCACTGCGCCGAGCTCGAGCATGGAGACGGCCACGAACGTCCGCATCGCCCCCGTCTCGAACACCATCGTCGCGAGACGTGCCGTGGCGAGCAAAAGCGAGAGCGCCGTCGCCGTCACGACGATGACGCGCCTTCGTCGCACGCGACTCGCCGGCGACAACGTGGAAAGTAGCCACCGCGCCGCGAGAAAGTGAGCGAGGCCGCTCACCAGAAGGAACACGAGGACGCGCACGCTCTATCCTAACGCACGAACCGCGCCGACGCTTCCCGAGTGGGCGGTCATCGGCCGAGCGTGATTTCCTTCTCGAGGAGCGCGTCGGCCTGCTGGGTGAACGCCACGAAGCGCGCGTACTCCGCGCCGGGCTGGACGCGTCCGGCAGGGATGTCGACGATGCGACGGAGCAGGATCGTGTGACCATCGACGCTGTCCGTCACCGTCACGGATCGGTCGCCGTCGTGGAGCTCGCCGCCCTGGATGGAGGCGGGAAGCTGCACGCCGTCGGGCGCGAGGATCTGGAAGCGCACCTCGACGTGGGACGACGAGGCAAGGAGCAGTGGGGTCTGCCGCGTCGCGAGGGAGGCGACCTGCGCGATGCTGACGGGGAAGAGCGCCTTCAGGACCAGCCTCCCGCCGATGCGGCGCGCGATCTGCGGCACCTCCGCGTGCATGCGGAGGACGAGCGGAGCCGCGAGGTCTTCGGTGTTCTCGATCTTGAGATCGCGGAGCCGTGCGCCGGGGAGATTGGCGGCGAGCAGGCGGGTCTCGACAAACTCGTTTCGCTTCGCCTCCGGCACGCGATCGAACACGGAGCGGAGGCCGATGCCCATGCGCCCGACGTAGCTCTGCGCGATCTCGACGGTCGCGGAGCCGTCCTCCTTGAGGACCGCCTTGCCTTCGAGAAGCACGCCGTCTGCGGCCCCGAGCGACGGCGTCGTGTCGCGGGGAGTGCCTGGAATCAGGCGGATCGCGGGCTGTCCGCGCAGCTCGGCGGGCACGTAACCGAACGGCGCGAACTTGTCGCGGATCACCATCCAGCGCGGCCCGACGTCGGTGTCGAGGCGCGCGACGACGTTGTCGTACGTCTCGACCTCGCTCATCTTGCCGACCGGCGGCATCGCGATGCGGCTCTTCACGAGCGCGAGCTCGGTGGGAATGCCGAGCAGGCGCACGAGGTACATGAACGCGGACTGACGAGAGCCAGCGCGACCGGTGATGGCGCGTCGCCCGTCGGTCTCGTTCGACTCCTGGAGACCCTCGCCGACCCAGCGATAGAGGGCGCGGGCGCGCTCGTCCTTCTTTGCCGGTGCGATCTTGCCGACGATGTCGCGCGCGACCTTGCGGAGGCGCGGGTCGAGGGGCGTCTCCTCGACGGCGGCGTCGACGTAGCGTACGAGCGTGTCCTCGAGGTTGATGCCCCAGCCGACGCGCACGCTCGGCAAGAACTCGCGCGGGTTCGGGCTATCGGGCTCCTCGACGGTGGGCGGCGACTCGTCGACGCGCCACTTGCGCTCGATGAAGGTGCCCTTCTCGGCCGTCTTCGGCTTGGGGACGTTGCCGACGATCTCGATGTCGACGTCGCGGTCCTTCGGCGTGAGCACGACGAACTCGCTCCGCCAGTAGCCCTTGTCGGCCTCGCGGAAGAACCAGTGCGGGCCGCGGTAGTGCTTCCCCTTGACGCCCTCGCTCGCGTTCGCGGTGATGTGCTCGATCTCGATGTAATCGCCGACCTCGAGGTGAGGCATCGTGAGGGTCGCCTTTCCGGCGACGCTCTCGGGCTCGAGGATAGAGCCGTCCGGCTTGATGACGCGGAGGTTGAGCACGAGGCCGCCCGGAGGCTGCTGCTCGGCCTCCTTGCTGACGGCCTCCTGCGACTGCATGCGGAGGATCTCGTGCTCGAGCATCTCGCTCGAGCCGTCCGGGTGCACCCACGTGGCGGCGTAGTCGAAGACGCGCGCGGCGGTGCCCTCCATGTGCCTCGCCTTCCCATCACTCGCGCCACGCGCGGACCCCTCACCCTTCTCCCAGGCCTCGAACTCCTTGATGACCCTGCGGCCGTCGGTTCGATACGGCTCGAGCAGGCTCGCGCCCTCGATGAGCTCGACGGCCTCGCGGATCTCGACGCCCTTCGAGCCGGCCTGTAGCGCCTCGGCGAGCGCGCGACGAAGCGCCATCGTGTCGCCCTTCGCGTAGGCGTGATCAGCGATGCGCAAGCGCGTGCCGGCGTCCGCGGGATTCTTGGCGAGCGCCTTCGACAGCTGCTCGGCGGCGGCGCTCGGATCCCCGGAGCGCGCGAGGACATTTGCGATGCGCGCGGCGATCTCCTTGCGATCGGGGCGGCGCTTCTCGAGGCGACGAAGCTCGGCGATGGCCGCCTTCCAGTCACGGCGGGCGATCGCGCGATCGAGATCGATCTCCGAGTCGGCGTCGAGCTGCTTCAGGCGAGTCGCGACGGCGTCGGCCTCGGCGAGCGCGCCGTCCTCCTCGAGCGACGCGATGTAGAGGCCGAGGGCCTCGCGATCGTCGGGAAAACGCTGCGCGAGGTCCTTGATGGTCCGCATGCGCTCCGCGTGCCAGCCGAGCTTGCCGTAGACGCGCGCCAGCTGCTCGGTCACTTCGGGGACGGCGGGGACGTCGGAGGCGATCTTCCGGAGCGGCTCGACGGCCTCGACGAGGCCTCGCTGCTCGGCGTCGTCGAGGACGAGCCAGGCGCGCGAGTACCAGAGGCGCGGATCGCCGGCCGACGCGCGTGAATAGAGCTCCTTCTCGTTCGTGCGGCGCGTCTGCTCGGGGTACGCGACGTCGGTGCGTGCGAACTGCGCGGCCATGAGCACGGAGACCGCCGCCGCGTCCTTCGGCGTGACGAGCGGCTGGATCATCACGGTCGCGACGTCGTCGAGCCCGTCGATGTGCGCGGCGTAGGCGCCGAGTACGGTGACGAAGGGCGTGGTGCCCGGGTCCTTCTCGTCTGCGATCGCCGTGATGAGGTCGTCGATCGGGTTCGGGGTCGCGAGGACGGACGGTCGAGCGAGGCCATACGGCTTGCGGGCGTCGTCGTCCGTCTCGATCTTCGCGGCGGTGCCGTCGAGATTGAGGAGGCGGATCGAGCCGACGTCCGCGATGACGCGGGCGACGACGCGATGGCGACCCTTGCCGAGGTGCACCGCGCCGCCGAAGCGCTGCCACACGCCCCACTGGCGCAGGTCACGCTCGACGATCGAGACGTCATCGACCCAGACGGCGAGCGAGCCCTGGACCGCGACGAGGACGTCGCGTTCGACGGGCGTGTCGAAGAAGGTCTCGACGTAGAAGACGCCGTCCTCGGTCTTCTCCGTGCTCGCGGTCATGCACCGATGACGTTCGGTCTTGAGGACGTGCGGGACGGTTCCGCGCTGCGGCTCCTCGGCCCACGAAGGCGGCCACGGCGCGCGCTCCGCGGGGAAGCTCCGACGGCGCTCTGCGGCGGTGCCGCGCCCAAAGGGCCCGGCGATGCGGATCTTCCGCGCGCAGCCCATCCGGGACGTGACGAGCGCGTCGTACGCATCCCCGGTGACCTCGGCCTTGTCGAGGGCCTCGGCGGTGGACCATTCGTGGAGCTCGGCGAGCGAGCGCCAACCGACGTGGCCCGGGGCTTCGATGATCGGGAGGAGGGTCTGCTTGTTCTGCTCCCAGAGGTTCGCGACGCTGCCACGAAGCCCCACGAGGTGGTGAGACGCGAACCATGCGGCGAGCGGCGTGGCGGGGTCATCGCTCTTCTTCGCGGCGACGAGCGTGGCGACGTACTGCTGCGCAGCCTTCTTTGGATCGCCGTGGACCTCGTCGTAGAGTCCGCCGCCGAGCGAAGCGTAGACGCCCTTGTCCT
>JAYSXP010000377.1:0-1396 GCA_043717125.1 Polyangiaceae bacterium
CCAGAATAAACCAGAAAATGAAAAAACTACCCTGTAACAGCGGCACTGGTGGCAGTTCTAAAATTTGCTTTTCACCAGATTTTTACCTATAGCCACCTACCTGTTTACAGCAGTGAAGTAGGATTAGGCTGAAATACTTAAAAATAAAAAGAAATTTTATGAACAAAGAAAAACTGAGCCACAACCAGCACCCAAATGCCAATCAATATCAAAACCAACGCCCTGAACAGCAGTATATGCCCCAACCGACACCGCCGCAATACCAGCAACCGCTAGAGCAGACTTATTATAAATCGCCTACCCAGCCATACAACCCGCCGCCACCACAGCCTCCAGCGCAGCCCAATCCTGGCTATTACCCGTCCGGTTACAGAGCGCCCAAACCGCCGAAGAAGTGGTACCAGAACGGCTGGATGATCTTAATCCTGGTCGTAGTTGGCATTGTCGTGATTAGCACCGCTGCGAATTCTGGTAAGAAGACCGATACCGTCACCTCTACATCTGTAGCGGCTTCCAACGCCCCGGTCAACCAGGCCACTTCTCAAGTTCAGGTGAACTCCACCAGCATCCCGGTCAACCGGACTCAGACTGCTTCTGCTGCTGTCCAGCCGACTGCTGTTCCTCCGACAGCTTCTAAGCCGACTGCTGCTCCACCCACTACGGTTCCAGCACCTCAACTGCCTGGCCTTAATCAGAAGGTCCAAGTTGGTGAGGTTGCCCTTTTAGTCGCTTCGGTTGGAGACAATGGCAAGTCAATCAAGTACACCAGCTATGGTAACACCCTGGACGCGGTAGGCACCTGGATTACTGTGAAGATCAGTATTACCAACACTTCTAATAAAACCAAGAGCCTTAGCACATGGGACTTTGTGCTAACCGACGCCCAGGGCCGCACCTACGAGGCGTCTTCGCAGTCGTTTAGCTATGCCATATTCCAGAATCTCAAGAGCCCGTCCGACCCGATTCCGCCCGGCTCAGCTATCGAGACAACCCTGCTCTTTGATGTTACCCAAGGCGCTTCTGGCCTCCATCTGGTTGCCAAACCTGACTTCAAGAAGCAGGTCTTCAAGCTAAACTAAGTTTAATATAATTTAATAGAGACCCGGCGACTAAAGAAAGCCGGGCCTTTTATCTTTTAGTCCAGAGTATCCTATTGGTTATATCAGTCGATTACCTCCCAGTCCTACTCCGTCACCCCAAAAAAACTACAATTGAACCTCAAACGCATAAGAAGTGGCACTAGTGGGTCACTTGTTACAGACATCGCCACTTGAAGCAGGTTCTACTTAAAGGCAGCAGATCAAGGATCAAGGATCAAGGGAGATCTAAAAATGGTGCTTTTGTCCTACGGTCATTGCCGATTAAGGCCCAAAGGCGTAGACTGTAAGTAACCAGA
>JAYSXP010000378.1:0-12482 GCA_043717125.1 Polyangiaceae bacterium
GTGATCGAGAACGGACGGATCGCCGAGATCACGGGCGGCGAGCTCGACGTCGGTGCGACGATGCACTCCGGTCGCGTGCACGTCTGGGCCGGTCGTGACATCCCGCCCGCTGTCCTTCGCGAACGTCAGGTCCTCGCCGAGGAGGGCTTTGCCTCCTGCGCCGTCGTGGTCGACGCCCACGGCAGCGTGCTCGACGTGTCGCTCGTCACGCGCGGCGTGGTCGACGAGGTCGAGCACGCCGACGAGATGGTCACGGCACGTGAGGCCGTGAAGCTTGCCGTGAAGGAGGCCGGGGCCTCCGCGGACGACGCTCGCATCTCCGAGCACGTCCGCCTCGCGGTGCGCCGCACGTTCTTCAAATCGAGGGGAAAGAAGCCGATGACGGTAGTCCACGTGAGGCGATCTGCATGACCGAGCGAGCCTCCCACTCGAACGGCGCCCCGTCCGCGGGGCCCTACGTCCTCAAGAAGTTGCGCGAGGTCGACGCCTCGCTCGTGGCTGCCATCCCGCGCGTCGTCGAGTCCTCCGACGACGAGGCGATCCACGATCTGCGCGTCGCGATAAGGCGCCTCCGCACGATGCTCAAGATGGCGCGCCC
Organism: Polyangiaceae bacterium; assembly: GCA_043717125.1. Lineage (GTDB taxonomy): Bacteria > Myxococcota_A > Polyangia > Polyangiales > Polyangiaceae > Labilithrix. The sequence continues at coordinate 599 of JAYSXP010000378.1, forward strand.
GCTCTTCGGCCGCTGGCACGCGGACGTCGTGCGCAAGGCGTTCGCCGACGTCATGAAGGCGACCGGCGACCTACGCGACGAGGAGGTTCTCGAGGAGACCCTCGAAGGTCTCTCCGAGGATCCCGCGTTCACGTCCTGGCTCCAGACGCGCGCGGCACGCGAGCGGAAGCTCCGGCGCGCCGTGAACGCGAGGATCGCGCGCGGCGACCTCGATCGCGCTCGGCTCATGCTCAAGGCGCTGCTCGTGTTCCCGTTCGATCCGGAGCGGAACATGGATCTATCGAAGTTCGCGCGCCGCACCGTCGAGCGTGCGCGGCGTACCGTCGAGAAGGGGCGAGACGTCTCTGCGGACGACATGCTCGGGCTCCACGCGCTACGCATCTCGTACAAGGAGCTGCGCTACTCGATCGAGCTGCTCTCCGATGCGCTTCCCCTCGACGCACGCGCGATGCTCGAGCCCGCCGTCATCTTCCAGAAGCGCCTCGGCGAGATCCACGACGTCGACGTGGCTGCCGAGGTCCTGCGGCATGCCCGCACCTTGCCCGCGGCGGCGCGCGAGCAGGTGACCGCGGCCCTCGTCAAGATCCGGGAGAAGCGGATCGGGAAGTACCTGCGGGAGCTCGATCCGCTCGGAGCGCATTCCGGTGGGGCGGCGAGGGGGCCGACGGCCTCGGAGGTGGTCGGTCGAGAGGTCGAACACGGGCACGGGCACGTCGAGACAAGGGAAAACAAGGGCAATGGGGTGAGCGAGGGGATGGACGAGGCGGTCACGGCGACCTCGTTAGAACCCGGATCCGAGTCGCGCTGAGAGGTAAAGCGCGAACGGACGGGCTAGGGCGTTTCATGACTTTCAGGCCTCGGGTGCGACCCGTGCTTGACCCACGTTGACCGGGTGCCAGATACTCGCCGTCGCGCGGAGACCCTCGGCCGCGGGAGGCTGCTTTGATTACGTGTCCGAAGTGCAGCAAGGACAACCAGGACCACTACAAGTTCTGCCTCGGTTGTGGCGCGGAGCTCCCTCGTGACGCGGCTCCGAAGCCGTTTTCGCCTCAGACTCCATCGCAAGGCGTGAAATCGCAGGCGTCCGTGGCCCCCGCGGCCTTGCCGTCGGCCGTCAGCGCTGCGCCGGCTGAGCCGAGCCGCGGTGGCCAGGCCTTCTCGCCTCCTGCCGGTCCGGCAGGCGGCGGCATGGTCATGGGCGGCGGTGGTGTCGGCTCCGGGCCGGCCGGTGCGGGCCAGAGTGCGTCCCAACCTCCGCCTGCGGGAGGCACCGTGTCGTGTCCGCAGTGCGGCCACATCAACACGCCCTCGAACCTGTTCTGCGGCTCGTGCGGCTTCCGGCTCACGGGCGCGGCCGCCGCGGCCCCGAAGGCCGCTCCGTCGGCGCCGGCTCCCATCGGCGGCCTCGGCGCAGGGACGGTCGTCCTCACCGCCCTCCGCGCGGACGGCACCGAGGCAGGCACCTTCGTGCTTCCCGGCACGACGGTCACCGTCGGCCGCGAGACCGGCGCCATCTTCGCCGGTGACAGCTACCTCTCGCCGCGCCACGCGACGTTCAAGCAGAACGGCCCGAAGGTGACGGTGAAGGACGAGGGCTCGCTCAACGGCGTCTACAAGAAGCTCGTTCGCGACGTCCCCGTCGAGCTCCGCCCGCACGACATGTTCCGCATCGGGCAGGAGATCATCAAGTTCGAGCCGCTCGCGCCCGCACCCCCGTCGCCCGACGGCGTCGAGCGTCTCGGCTCGCCCGCCAAGGGCTACGTCGGCCGCATCGCGCTCGTCATCGGCCGCGAGATCACTGGCAATGCGTTCCCGATCCCCGAGACCGGCGTGCACCTCGGTCGCGAGCGTGGCGACGTCCTCTTCCCCGAGGACGGCTACGTCTCCGGTCTCCATTGCCGACTCAGCTGGGAGGGCGGTCGTCTGCTCCTCACGGATCTCGGCAGCTCGAACGGCTCGTTCATGCGCCTGTACGAGGAGACCGAGGTGAAGACCGGCGATGTGCTCTTGATGGGGCAGCAATTGTTCCGCGTCGCCGTGTGATGTGATGGATCTGCCGCCGCCGTCCACGTCGTCACCCAGCCGCACCATCCGGGTCGTAGCTGCGGTGCTCGAGCGAGACGGTCGGTACCTCATCACGCAGCGCCGCACCTCCGCGGTGCTACCGCTCATGTGGGAATTTCCAGGCGGTCGCGTCGAGGCCGGCGAGTCGGATCAGCAGGCGCTGAAGCGCGAGCTCAACCACCGCCTCGGCGTCGGGATCGAGGTCGGCAAGCTGATCTCGTTCGTGAGCCACCCGTACGAGCACTACGTCGTCGACCTCTTCTTGTACGAGTGCACGCTCGCGGCCGACTTCGGCGAGGCGTCGCTCCAGTCACGCGCGGTGAATGCGTTCAAGTGGGTCGCGAGCACCGACTTCGATCAGTATCCGTTCACGCCCGCCGACGAGGCGTCGATGAACAAGTTGCTCGGGGTCTCCTAAGGGGCGTTCCTCGCGTTCCTCGCGTTCCTCGCGTTCTGGGCGGAGGTACGTGGCGTCGAATTTGGGCTGGGGCTAGGTGGCGAGGCGGAGGAGGATGGGGGTCGCCCAGGCAACGCCTACGATCAGGGAGGCGATCGCGCTCAGGCCGACGAGGAGGGGGACGAGGCGCGGCGCGCGGGCGAGACGAGCGAGGGGCCAGCCGAGGATGCCCGCGAGCGTCGCCATGCCGAACGCCGCGCCGATCGCGTAGATCGCGATGAAGCCGATCGCGAAGCCTCGCGAGGCGACATGCGAGGCGACGAGCGCTGCGAGTGCGCCGCTGCCCGCCAGGCCGTGGACGAGGCCGACGACGAAGGGGAGACGGGCGAGCGTCCACGAGCTCACGTGGAGGTGATCGGGGGTGCCGGCATGGGCATGGGCGGCATGGTCGTGCGCGTGCGTGAAGGACGGGCCCTTGCGGCCGCTACGCGTGGCTTGCGCGAGGCCGCGAACGCCGAGCGCGATCAACACGACCGCGACGACGAGCTCGAGCGCATCCGAGGCCACGCCGGGGAGCTCGGCGCGCAGGAGGGCGAGCGCGCCGCCCGCGACGACGAGCATCGCCGCATGGCCCGCGCCCCACGCCGCCGCATAACGCACCGATGCCTTCGCGCTCCTCTGGCCGGCGACGAGCGACGAGACCGCCGCGAGGTGGTCGGGCTCGAGCGCATGCCGCATGCCGTTCGCAAAACCAAGCAGGCAGGCGGAGAGGGTGACCGCGAGCATCGCGGGCGGTGTAGCACGAATCGTCTAGCTCGTGTCACGATGCCCGATTTCGCGCGGAGGCACGAGCTACAGTCCGGAGAGGTCGCTGCTCCACAACGTGAGGACGCGATCACCCGTGGCGGCCAGCTCGACGACGATGCGATCGGGCATCGGCAGCAGCGCGGAGAGGAGCGCCGAGGCGGCGCGGCGGCCTGCTTCGCCTTCGGTCGGCGGCCGCAGGATCGGGAGCGCGCTCCGCGGAGCGCGGATGACCTGCGGCTCGAGCGCGTCGCGGATGTCGGCGGGAAGCATCGCGCGGACCTCGCGGAGCGCCGTGTCGAAGCCGCCGAGGACGTCGACCAGGCCCGCGGCCTTCGCATCCTCACCCGTGTAGACGCGGCCTCGCGCGAGCGGCTCGACCTCCTCGATCGTCATCTTGCGCCCCTGCGCGACGACGCGAACGAACGTCTTGTAAACAGCCTCTAGCTCGCGCATCAGCGCGGTGCGCTCGTCCTCCGAGAGCGGCGCGCTCGGGGAGAGGAGCCCCGCTCTCGCTCCGCGCTGTACCGTCTCGGTCGTGATCCCGAGCTTCTGCATGAGCGGCTCGAGCGTGAGCCGCGCGCCGACCACGCCGATCGAGCCCGTGACGGTCACGGCCTCGCACACGATCTTGTGCGCCGGCGCGGCGACGTAATAACCGCCGCTCGCGGCGACGTTCGCCATGCACGCGACGACGGGCTTCTCGCGGGCGAGCTGCACGATCTCGTGATGCATCCGGTCCGACGCGAGCGCGCTCCCGCCAGGCGAGTCGACATGCAGGATGACGCCCTTCACGCGCTTGTCGAGTCGCGCAATGCGGACCATGCGCGCAAGCTTGTCGTCCGTCGCGAAGTTTCCGAACTGCGACGATGCATGTGCGATCGCGCCGTGCACCGGGATGACGGCGATGATCGGGGCGCGCGTGAGCCGGCGGAGGATCGGTCGCTGACGAGCGAGAAGGTAGGCGGCGGCCGAGGTCATGCCCTCCGTCGCGGGGCCAGGTTGCTTGCTCTTCGGGAGCCCGAGCAGCGCGGGGATCTCATCGTCGTAGGCGACGGCGTCCGCGAGCCCCACCTCGATCGCAGCCTCACCGAAGTACGGTCCGCCGTCGACGATCGCGCGCGCGCGCTCACGCGATACGCCGCGACCCTCGGCGACAGCGTCGAGCAACGCGCCGTCGAAGCAGTCGAGCAGCTTGCCGACCTGCTCGCGCTGCGCGTCGCTCATCGAGTCGCGCACGAGCGACTCACCTGCAGACTTGTACTCGCCGCACGCATAGACCTCGGGCACGATGCCGGCCTTGTCGAGCGCGCTCTTCACGTAGCGTGTGCGGGTCGCAAACCCGAGCGCAGAAAGCTGAGCCGCGGGGCCAAGCAGCACCTTGCTGCCCGCGCTGGCGACGATGACCTCCTTCGTCCCCCCGCCGAGCGGGAGATGAACGACCACCTCCTTGCCGGCGGCCCGCGCGCGCGCGAGCTGTTCGCGCAGCGACATCGAGGTGGCCATCCCCGCGGTGAGCGACTTGATCGTGACCAGCAGTCCGCGAACGCGCGCGTCGACGATGGCGTGATCGACGAGCTTTCGCACGTCGTGGAGCGAGATCGCCCTCTGCGCACGCAGCTCCCAGAAGCGCGGACGGGCGAGCACATCCGTGACCGCTCCGTCGATCTCGAGAACGAGGAACGTCCCCTCGGGAACCAGCTTGCCGCGCCGCACTGCGCGCAGCGGGTAGAAGAGGAGGTCGAGGAGAAACCCGAAAAAGCGCAGCAGCGGCATCGGGGAACCATAGCGCTCCCGCGATCGCCGCGCGCCTGTCCGTGGCACAATGCCCCCGTGCGAAGCTCCTCTCTCTCCGCGGCCATCCTTCTCGCCGCCCTCGCATCGTGCTCCACGTTCGGCGCCGTCTACCCGCCGCGACCGCCGTCGGCGAACGGTGCGCCTACTGCCGACCCGTTGCCGTCGCGCGTCGTGGCGCACGTCTCGGTCACGAGCGCAGGCCTCCGCAGCGCGATCGACGACGCCGTCCCTCGCACCGGCGAGGGGTCGTTCGCGCTCCTCGGCACGCAGCGCAAGTACAAGTGGGACCGCAAGCCCTTCGAGGTGAGCTTCGCGCAAGGGCGCGTCATCCTCTCGACGAGCGTGCACACGAACGTCGACATGCCGGTGGGAAGCCTGGATTTCCCGCTCGACGTGCGTGTCGTCGCCGAGCCGGTCGTCAGCACCGAGTACAAGGTGAAGCTCCAGGGCGCCGAGGTGAAGGTCGCCTCCGCCGATCGCCGCCTCCGTGTCGCCGATCACGTGGCCGGCGTCTTCGAGCGGATCACGGCCGAGCTCAATGCCAAGCTCAAGGAGTTCTCGTACGACGTCCGCCCGAGCCTCGAAGAGGCGTACGCGCGGATCTCGAAGCCCATCGAGCTCCCGATCGGTGACGCGCGCGGCTGCGCAACGCTCAAGGTCCTCGGCGTCGAGGCAGGCCCGACGATCATCGCGGACGGGCTCGAGAAGGACCTCGCGCTCGTCGTTGCGCCCGAGGTGACCCTTCCGTGCGCGGCCTCGGAGCCCCCGCCGTTGCCCCCGTTCGCAAACGTCGCGCTGGTGCCGCCCGGACCGTTCACGGTCACCGTGCCGATCGCCGCACGCTACGACGAGCTCGCGAAGGCGATGAGCACCGTCTTCACCGACGGGAAGTACTTCTTCTCGACCGAATTCCCGAACCTCTACCTCGAGAACCCAGAGGTCTACGAGTCGCAGGGCCTCGTCGTCCTCAAGGTCCACCTGAAGGGCCCGGTGCACAAGTTCGGAATCGACGCCGACCTCGAGGGCGACGTCTTCTTCAGCGGTCACCTCAGCGTCTCCGACAACGAGATCCAGATCCCCGACCTCGAACAGACGATCGAGACGAAGAACTTCTTCCTCTCTCTGAAGGCCCTCACCGACGGCCAGAAGATCCGCGATCAAGCGCGCGCCGCGCTGCGCCTCGACCTGAGCGATCGCCTGAAGGCCGTGCGAGAGAAGCTCTCGACCGAGTTGACCTTCGGCGGTCCCGCCGCGTGTTTCAAGGGAAACGTCGACAAGATCGAGCTCACCTCGGCGCACTCGCACGGCACCTACCTGCGCGCGTACGTCGCGGTGACGGCGCGCGCGTCGGCGATGCTCCCGTGCCCGAGCGCTCCCGCGGCGACCGCGCCGCCTCCTGCGGCGCCCTAGAGCTACTCCGGACTGGCGTAGGTGCCCGTGACGATCGAGGGCAGGGTCGAACGTCAGTCCGTTCCGGCGTCGGCGCCCGGGTCGGGCGTGGCGACCAGAGGAGCGCAACTCTGCGCGCTGTAGATCACGTTTGCGAAGTCACCGGGGAAGATCCGCCGCGTGATGAAGTCCGCGTCCTCCTGCAAGAGCGGCTGATTCGCCGCACAGTTTCCCGCGAACGTTCCGTCCGACACGACGATGCGGAGTGTGTCACCACGCGTCGCGGCGAGCTTCTGCTTCGACTTCACGGCGATGAGCTTCGCCGGCGGCGAGCCAGACTCGGGATCCCATCCGGGTGCGAGGAGCGCGTAGACGAAGTCGCTCTCCGGGACGCTTCGCTGCTCGTCCGAGGTCGTGCCCGGCGCGACCGGGTCGCTGAACAGCGTCGCCGCCCACCATGCCTTGTAGACGACGACGTTCGCGCTCGGAGGACCGCCGTCGGCGATCACCGGATAGCCGTTCTCTACGACGGCCTTCGTCGGGTTGGGGGTGTCGCATGCGGCGGCAACGAGAACGAGAGTCAGAGCCAGGGTTCGGCAGGAAATCATGAGGGCGCCTTCGCTAGTCCAGGTAGACGGTCGCCATCACGCGGAGCGTGAGCGGGTACTGAGGAGTGAAGTGGACGTCCTCGCAGCCCTGGAAGCTCCCGGGGGGGAGGGGGCTGGTCGCACCTCCGGTCGCGAGCTTGCCTCCCGAACCGCAGTTGAAGCCGGCGGGAACGGGCGCGCCGAGCGCGGGCTCGGTACGCAGGCGACCCGTCGTGTCGAACTGCGCGGCGCGCGAGTCCTGGTTGAAGAGGTTCTCGACGTCGAACGCGAGGTCGAAGCGCCGCAAGCGATAGCCGGCGTGCAGATCGAACAGCGTGAAGCCCTTCGCGACGATGTCACCGTCGTCGTTCGCCGGGCGATCGGTGATGCCGTAGAAGCGGAGACCGCCGCGCACGACGCCCGGGCCGAGCTCGCGGCGCGCAGAGAGACCGCCCGAGTAGGTCTGCTTGGGTGCCAGCGCGAGGCCGTTGCCATTGCCCGCGTTCGCCTTGAACTCCGACTTGGTGAACGTCACGTCGAGATCCGCGGCAAGCCACTTCGTGACCTCGTAGCGCGTCTCGAGCTCGATGCCCTGCCGGCGCGTCGAGCCGCCGACCTCGGTGGTGCCTGCGTCGCCGCTCCAGACCGTTTCGCTCGCGAGATCGAGCTGCCAGAACGCCACCGCGAGATCCCAGCGATCGAAGAAGCGACCTCGCGTGCCGACCTCCTCGCCGATGGCGCGCGTCAGCGGTGTGACCGCGGGCTTGGAGAACGCCCCGCGCACGTCGTTGGAGTGGAAGCCGTGACCGTAGTTCACGTAGAGGTCGACCTGCGCGGGATCGCTCTGGAGCGGCGAAAGCACGAGGCTCGTCTTCGGGCTCAGCTGGCTCGCGCTATCGACACCGCTCGAAGGCGCGTTCGTGTCACCGGGGGGAGCGAGCTTGTTGTCGACCGCGAAGCTGAGCGAGTCGGCGCGACCTCCGGCGTTCAGCCGGAGCCACTTGATCGGCGTGATCTCCTCGTTCGCGTAGACGCCGAGCATCGTCTCGTGGACGTTGTTGTTTCGTACCTGGGAAACCTCCTTGCGGTGGACGGTGTTCCACAGCTCCTCGTGGATGTCGTCCTGCCGGATGTCGCCGCCCATCGTCGTGTCGAAGCGGATCTTCTCCACCTCGTGAACGATGCGGTAGCTCACGCGCCCGCCGAGGAAGCTGCGCCGGTCGCGCTGCTCGATCTCGTCGCCTTTGTCCGGGTCGCGGATGAAGAGCGAGAAGTTCGAGAAGAGGTTGAAGCGATACACACCGACGTAAGCGAGTGCCTTCAGCTCGCTGCTTTCGTTCGGCCGAACCTTGTACTGAACGTAGAGTTGATGGCGGCTCGTGTATCCGCCCTCGTCGGGGTCGATGGACCCGAAACGAGAGACCGTGCCTTGCTCGACCGCGCGCGCCGGGAGCTGCCCGGACCCGTGCCACGCACCGCCGTAGCTCATCTCCCCGAGCGTGATCGAGGACGACGCGCTGATCGGGTACGTGAGCTTGTTGAACAGCTTGTACTTGTCCCAGCTCTCCGGATTGTCGAAGGGACCGTTCTGACGGCCGGCCTCCGCGGCGAACGTGGCCTTGAGGCCGCTCTCGAACTTCGGCGACGCGATGAGCAGCGCGCGGAAGCCCGCGGCGCCATGGCCGGGCGAGCCGGACACGCCGAGGCCGACCGAGCTGTGCTCGAAGTCATCGCGCGACACCATGTTGACCGCGCCCGCCGTCGCGAAATCACCGAGGTGCGCGAAGTACGGCCCCTTCGTGATCTCCACGCGCTCCACGACCTCGGGGATGATGAAGTTCGTGTCGGCGAAGCCCTGACCGTGCGCGTGGCCGACCATGTTGATCGGGATGCCGTCGATCGAGAGCGCGAGGTCGGTCCCGTGATCGGCGTCGAAACCGCGCAAGAAGTACTGGTTCGCCTTGCCGCCGCCAGAGTGCTGGACGAGCACGAGGCCCGGCGTGACCCGCAGGATGTCCTGCACGCTGCCGATCGGGCGCAGCTGGAACTCGCGATCGCGCACCGCGAACGAGGACGCGGCGCTGATGGGGCGCTGCGCGAGGACGAGCGTCGATTGGTCAGCCCCCGACTGCACGACCTCGCCAGGGGCCGGGGCCGGGACAGGGGCAGGCGTCGGCATCGGCGCCGCTGGGGCGGCCTCGGGCGGAAGGTGGAACTCGTAGTTGAACTGCACCGCCGAGCGGAGCGAGCGCCCGTTCTTGCGCGCCGGCTCGAAGCGGAACTTGCGCGCGGCCGCCAGCGCCGACTCGTCGAAGCCACTGCCTGCGCTACGAGTCACGCGCGCGTCCTCGACCTTGCCGTCCTCGTCGACGACGAGCTCCAGGCCCACGGTCCCCTCCACCCTTCGGTCGAGCGCTTCCTTCGGATAGGCCGCCTCCTCCTGCTTTTTCAGCGAAGGCGGGGTCACCTCCTCCGACGCAGCCGGCGCGGGCGCAGGCGACGCCGGGTTCGGAGCAGGCTCCTGCGCCAAGGCGGGAGAGCCCACGAGTGCCAGCACGATGCCGGCGCCCACTGCAGTCAGCTTCCTCATCGGCCTTTCCTCACCCGGATGGGAGTAACACGATTTCTAAGTTACGTGCCACGATCTCATTTCGCCCTTTTGGTCGTCTTCGGCCGGACGACGGCGTGGCTAGGAGGTCCGTGGTCGTGCGAATGACCGTGATGCGAGTGCTCGTGGTGCTGATGCTCCCCGACGTGCTCGTGCTCGTGCAGGTGGACGTGCAGCCGGTCGTTCGAGGTCTTGCCGCCGGCGATCAGCTCGATCCCGCCATGCTTGACCCCGCGCGTCGCGGTCACGCGATCGGCGAACTGCTGCAGCTCCTGCGCGGGCCCCTGGAGGATGATCACCTCGAGGCAGTGCGCGGGGTCGAGGTGCACATGCATCGACGAACGCACCTTCGCTCCGAGCCCGTGCTGCAGCTCGATGAGCCGCTCGGTGAGGTCACGGACGTGATGGTCGTAGACGACCGTGACGGTCGCGACGGCATCGGCCCCCTCGCTCACCTGCGCGCGCGTCACCTCCGCCCGTGCGAGGTCGCGCAGCACCTCGGAGCGCGTACTGCCACGCTTCTTCACGATCGCGTCGAACGCGCGCAAGAGCGAGCCTTCCATGGCCACACCGAACCGCACCAGATCGTCGCGCTTGGGCACGCGCGAATCCTACACGAGAGCGCGGCTGCCCTACCTCGCGATGCGGCGGACCGCACCCCGATGACGCCACTCGCGTCAGAGCCGTCAGCCGTCAGCCGGCGTTCGGCAAGAGGCGCGAGACGCGTAGCATGCCCGCAGCCGGGAGCAGCCGGGTGCCGTCGGCGAAGTCGGAGCCCAAGGACGGCTTGACCGGCAGCAGCTTCGCAGCGCCGTAGCTCGGAACCTGCGACGCGTCGAAGAACGTCGTGTGCTCGACGGTGAAGCTGTTGGTGACCGGCTCGAAGTCGGTCGCGTCGGCGGGGAGCGCGGGGAACTTGAACGACGTGGTGGTGGGCGGGAGCACGGCCGTCCACGACCCTGACGAGTCGATGCCGGTCACGAACCAGGAAATCTCGACGACGGCCGCGTCCGACGTCGCGAGCGCCGCGGCGTTGGCGCTCGTGACCGTGAGCTCGGGCCGCGCCGGTACCACCTGTGTCGCGGCCACGCTGGTGATGAGCGGGAGCGCCGTCGAGAAATCGAAGGTGGTGAGCGTCGCGCTCGCCGGAGCGGTGGTCGCCTCGCGCCGCACGAGGGCGCTCTCCGCGTACGACGCGGCGACCTGCCTCGCCCTCACGCCAGTCTGGTACGCGTCCGCGAAACCCGTCGGAGACGCGAAGTCGAGGTCCCCGCCACCGAGCGTGCCCGTGAAGTTGGAGAGCTCGAACCCCTGCCCGCTCGAGATCGCCAGCAGCGTGGCGCTGCTGCTCACGCCAACGGCGGTCGGCAGGTTCGTCGCCTTGATGCTGGTCTTTCCCGGCGCGATGAACGCGAGCGGGCCGACGGCGACCGTGGCGGCGGCCACGGGCGCATCGATGTTCTTCGCGAATCCGAACCCGAGGATGCCGTCCGCGTTCGCCCCGGTGGCGAGCACGCCATTCTTCGTCGCGAGGCAGTAACCGAACAGCGGCACCGATACTGTCGCCGCGGGATTGCCGCCCCCTGGTGCGGAGCAACCGTTGCCCGCCTGGACGAAGAAATTGTTGGCATTGGCGAGCACGCCTCCGCCCGTGAACGTCACGTCGTACGTGCCGGCAGGCACGGTCGAGCCGGCGCCGTTGACGACCTTGAGGTTGTCGCCTTCCGCGACGCCCGCGAACGTCACGTTGGCGGGCCGCTGGTTCGGATCCTTCTGGAGGACGGTCACCATGCTGGGCGCGACCGCCACGCTGACCTTGCCCGCGATGTCCGTGAGCGCCTGACCGGTCACGAGCCCCGAGGCGTCATGGAAGATGACGCGCACATCCTTCTTCGGAGTGCTCCCGTCGAACACCGTCACGGTCACGCCGAGCGGCACCGTCGCGGTGTCGGGCACCGCGCCGTCGGGCAGCGGCCCGGCCTCGGGCGTCGGCCCTGCTTCGAAGCCAGGTCCCGCCTCGGGATTGAACACGCCGCCGGACGATGATCCCGACGAGTCCTCGCAGGCGACGATCGGAAGGAGGAGCGCGGACGCGACGAGGGCAAGCAGTCGAAGATGACGCATCGCACGACGATGCGCCCAAGCGTACCCGGGGTCAACCGGTCACGACGCGTCCACATGGACGACAAGACGCGCGCAGACCGCTGAAGAACAGGGGCTAGGACCTTCGCGTCTCCG
>JAYSXP010000379.1:0-4312 GCA_043717125.1 Polyangiaceae bacterium
GCGACACGTAGCTCGTGCCGGTTCCGATGCGCCCGACCACGACCGGGAGCTTCATCCGGAAGATCTCGGGTACGCCAGGCATCAGCCACACGTTCTCGAAGCGGATCGTCGGCCAGCGAATTTCGTCGCTTGATTCCAGGATCGCGCCCTCGGGCACGAGCGCCATGCGCAAGTGGCCCTCCGTGCAGCGCTCCTTGTAATGATCGCGCAGCATCTTCGCGAGCCGCGGCTCCTCGACGGTCGCGACCCCGAAGGCCTTGGCGACGCCCATGACCGTCACGTCATCATGTGTCGGTCCGACTCCACCCGAAGTGAACACCCAGTCGTGCGACTTCGACAGCGCGGTGACCTCGCGTGCGATCTCGTCGACGTCGTCCAGGATCATGACAACGCGACGGAGCTCGACGCCGAGGCCGCGCAGCGTTCGTGCGAGCACGTGGACGTTTGCCTCCTCGACCTTCCCTGAGAGCAGCTCGTTCCCGATGACGAGCGCAGCCGCAGTCGAAGGAGGTGCAAGCGCCGCCACGCCCGCGAGCCTAGCCGACCTTCGGCAGGCTGTGTCGTGTGCGATGCGCACCCAAATCTAAGGGTCGTTTGCGTGGGCCATGCTGTTAGATTGAAGCGGTGCGACGGATCCTCGTGGTCGAAGACTCCGCGTCGACGCGCTCCTTCGTGCGCGCGATCCTCGAGGACCCGGCCTCGGCCGCCGCGATGGGTGCGCTCGAGGTGACCGAGGCCCAGAGCGGCTTCGACGCGATGCGCCTGCTGCCGCGCGCGCGGTACGACCTCATCATCACCGACATCAACATGCCCGATGTGAACGGGCTCGAGCTCATCCACTTCATCCGCAAGTCGGAGCATTACCGGACCACGCCTCTCGTCATCATCTCCACGCAAGCGACACCGCGCGACGTGGAGCGTGGCAAGCAGCTCGGCGCCGATGCTTACGTGCCGAAGCCGTTCTCGCCGGAGGCGATGCGCGAGACGTGTGCGCGCCTCCTCGGTAACGGCAATGGCTGAGAACCAAGGTGGCGGCGGACGCGGAGAGAGCCCGGGCGACAAGGCTCGCGAGGAATTCTTCTCCGAGGCCCAGGAGATCGTCGACGGCCTGAGCCGCGATCTGCTCGCGCTCGACGATGTCTGTCGTCGTGGCGGGAGCGATGCGGAGCTGGTCAACGACGTCTTCCGCGCCGTTCATACCCTGAAGGGCCTTTCGGGGCTCTTCGGCGCCGCGATGATGAGCGGGCTCTCCCACGAGCTCGAGAACCTGCTCGACGATCTTCGCCTCGGCCGCATCGAACTCACGGCGCAGGTCCTCGATCTGCTCTTCCAGTCCGTCGAGCTCTACGGTCACATCCTCGCCGCCGCCAAGGGCGACGCTCCGGAGCCTGCACCCGAGGTGAAGGCTTTGCTCGCGGCGCTCGGTCAGGTCGCGCAGCAGAAGGGCGGAGGCGGTGGCAGCGTCGTCGCGCAATACGAGCTCGACCCAGGCCTTCTCAGCGTCCTCACGGAATACGAAGAGCACCGGCTGCGCACGAACCTCCAGGCCGGGCTCTCGCTCTATCGGATGCGCGTGCAGTTCCAGCTCGCGACGATCGACTCTGCGCTCGACGACCTCAAGTCGAAGACGCGCCCGCACGGCGAGATCATCACGTTCTTGCCGACGGGGGAGGGCGGCGACTCCGAGAGTGTCGAGCTCGAGATCCTCGTCGCGAGCCGCGAGAACCTCGGCGTTCTCCGAGGCGCGGTCGCGGGGCCGAACATCAGCGTCGAGGAGGTTCGACGCCGCGACGGCGCGCCCAATCCGGCGGCGAGCATCCCGCCTCCTCCACCGGCTGACGACGGACGCGGGTCCGTTGATCCGTATGCCGGCATGTCGCTCAGCCCGCCGACCACCTCCGGCGGAGATGCGCTCCTCGGCGAGATCAACGCTGCGGGCGGCGGCGTCAGCCGCACCTCGGCGCCTCCGCCTGCGCCGTCCTTTCCGCCCGCGGTCGGCGCGACGCAGCTTGGGACGTTTCCGCCGATGGGCATTCCCGGTATGCCTCTCCCAACCACGAACCAGGCGAACGTGAACGCGAACGCGAACCAGAGGGAGCTCACGCTCCGCAGCGTGACGCAGACCGTTCGCGTCGATATTCGCAAGCTCGACCACCTGATGAACATCGTCGGCGAGCTCGCGATCGTGCGCGGCGTCGTCGCGCGTCTCTCGGAGCGCGTCCGGCTCGACCCCGACCTGAAGGAGATCGCGCCTGATCTCCACCGTCTTCATCGCTCGTTCGACCGCCACCTGGCGCAGATGCAGAACGGCATCCTCGAGGTGCGCATGGTCCCCCTCGGGCAGGTCTTCGACAAGCTCGCGCGCATCGTTCGCCAGATCTCGCGCGAGCATGACAAGCAGGTGAACCTCGTCATCACCGGCGCCGAGACCGAGATCGACAAGCTGATCGTCGAAGAGCTCTCCGATCCCCTCATGCACATGATCCGCAATGCCATCGACCATGGCATCGAGGACAAGGACGAGCGCATGCGCGTCGGGAAACCGCCCGTCGGCACCATCGCGCTCAATGCCTTCCAGAAGGGCAATCACGTCGTTCTCGAGATCGAGGACGACGGTAAGGGCATGAACCCCGCGGTGATCATCGCCGCGGCCCTCCGCCGTGGCCTCGTGAGCGAGTCCGAGGCTCGCGAGATGAGCCACAAGGAGGTCCTCTCCCTCGTCTTCCAGCCCGGGTTCACCACCCGCGACGACGTGACGGCGCTGTCCGGCCGTGGCGTCGGGATGGACATCGTCAAGACGAACATCAGCAAGCTCGGCGGCGTCGTCGACATCACGAGCGACATCGGCATCGGCACGAAGATGACGATCACGCTGCCGATCACGCTCGCGATCATCAGCGTGCTGATGCTCGAAGTAGCGGGCCGAACGTTCTGCATGCCGCTGGCGAGCGTCGAGGAGGCGATCGTCTTCGACGACGCCATGATCAAGACCTTCGAGGGCCGCGAGGTCATGACGCAGCGTGGTGCGACGCTGCCGATCGTCCGGCTCGCGAAGCTCTTCCACCTCGAAGGGTGGCGTCCCGGCGTCTGGATCAACGAAACGGCGGCTACGCCGAAGCCGCCCGAGGTTCGACCGGGGCGCAAGGCGAAGAGCTACTGCATCGTCGCGAGCGTCGCCGACCGTCGCGTCGGCTTCATCGTCGATCGGCTCGTCGGTCAGCAGGACATCGTCATCAAGGCGCTGGGGCGTTCGTTGAAGAAGGCCCGCGGCCTTGCCGGCGCAACGGATCTCGGCGATCAGCGGGTCGGTCTCGTGCTCGACGCTGCCGCTCTCATCAACGAGGTGCTCGCGAGCACTCCGGAAGGCCGCATCGCGGGTGCTCTCGAAGGCCCGCGCTCCCCAAAGGCCGCGTCCGACGTGCGCGGTGACGGAGGAGTCGCTTGAAGGCGCTCGTCTCCCGACGCGGCGAAGGTCGCTCGGCGCTCCAGCGTGCAGACGAGCTCGGCAAGCGCGCCGAGTACCTCGCGTTCATGCTCGGCACCGAGGCGTACGCCATCCAGATCGGCAACATCGTCGAGATCCTGAAGCCGCTTCCGATCACCGAGGTGCCGCGCGCGGACCCCGAGGTCGTCGGCGTCATGAGCGTCCGCGGACGTCTCGTCACGGTCGTCGACCTGAAGCGCAGGTTCCGTCTCACGCGTTCGTTCACGATGGACAAGAAGAGCCGCATACTTCTCGTCGACGCCGCGGGTGAGCTCATCGGCCTGCTCGTCGACGAGGTCCTCCAGGTCTACCGCCTGGCCGAAGCCGAGGTCGAGCCCCCGCAGGTGCTCGGCACCGAGCAGCCTCCGCATGTCGTCGGGATCGGTCGACCATGGGGGGCGCGATCCTGCTCCTCCTCGATCTCGCTCCGCTCTTCCTCGAGTGATTGGACCTCCAAGCTCATGCCCAGGCAACGCCACGACCCCACGAAGAACCTGGTCGGCTTCCTCGTCGGGGACGTCGCTTACGCCGTCCGCATCGAGACCGTTCGCGAGATCGTGAATCCGCTCGACATCATCGAGCTGCCGCGCGCTCCGATCTCCGTCCGCGGCGTCGCATCGTTCCGCGGCGAGGTCGTCCCCGTCATCGATCTCCGCATTCGCTTCGCCCTGGACCCAGGCGGCGCCACCCGTCGCAACAAGTGGATCATCATCGACGTCGCTCCCCAGCCGAAGATCATCCCGCACGAGCCCGCGCCTCCCAAGGTAGCCGGACGGTTCGTCGCGCTCGTCGTCGATTCGGTGACCGAGGTCTTCGGCACCGGCGGTG
>JAYSXP010000380.1:0-4306 GCA_043717125.1 Polyangiaceae bacterium
CGACCACCTTGCGAATCGCCCACGTGGCGGAAGACCTCGGCCCCGTCGACTTCTGCTACCGCATGGCGAAGACCTCCTCGTTCGAAGGCCCGGTCCTCGGCGGCGGTCTCGGCAGCAACAAGACCCGCGACGCCGGCAACGCTGACGGCGGCGACGCAAATCCGGCCGCGGATGCGCTCGACGCCGGGGGCGACGCCGAAGCGGGAGACGCGGGCGGAGACGGCGGCGCCGCGCGCGTCGGCTACGGCACGGTCTCGCGGTACCTCACCCTCGCTGCGTCGGGGCCGCTGACGATCGCGCTCGTCGCCCCCGGCTCTACCTCGTGTGCGACGCCACTCTTCACCGCCGACGTGACGCTCGATCCGGGCAAGCTCTCCACGGTCGCGATCGTCGGACGAGCCGCCCCGGACGCAGGTGCCGGAGCGCTCGGGCTCGTCGCCTTCATCGACGACCGGATGACGACGCCTGCCAAGGCGCGCGTCCGCATGATCAACGCAGCGCTCGGAACCGAATCGCGCGCGCCCGCCGGTGCGCTGTCGGTGCGTGCGTCAGGCTCGCAGACGGTGACCATCGCCGGGAGCGTCGAGCCCAGCAAGGCCGCCTCGCCGTCGGCGGTCGTACCGGTCGACGCCCTCGGGTACGCCACGGTCGAGCCTATCCCTTCGCCTGCTCGGCTCGCGGTCGGCGCAGCGGCGAGCCCCATGGCGAGCGATGCCTCGAGCGACTCGTGGGTCAGCCTGCCGGGCTCCCTCGACCTCCGCGGCGGCTCGCTGCACACGGGCTTCGTCCTGAGTGGCCGCGACGAGCCGCCGTTCGAGGTGCTCTGGTGCACGGACACGAGCACGACCGGGGACGTCACCACCTGCGCGATCGTCCGCTGAGCGCGCGGGTGACGGTGAGGCTCGGTCAGGGAGTGACGGAGCCGGCGACGGTCATCTTGCCGACGCGGATCGTCGGCGCCGCCGTGGCGGTGCGGAGATCGAGGTCGGAGCCGAGCGCATCAATGCGCTTCCAGAGCTCGTCGACGTTGAGTGAGATCGTGACCTCGTTCACCGGATAGGCGAGCTCGCCGTTCTCGATCCAGAAGCCCGCCGCGCCGCGCGAGAAGTCGCCGGTGACCGCGTTGAAGCCGAAGCCCATCATCTCGGTGACGTACAGCCCCGTCTTCGTGCCCTTCACGATGTCGGCGTTCGAATCGGTGCCGGGCTGGAGGATGAAGTTCGACGTGCTGCACGATACGCCTGCCGAACCGCCACGCGCGGCGTTGCCCGTGCTCGCGCGCGACAGCTTGCGCGCGGAGTAGCTGTCGCAGAGATACGTGAGGAGCTTGCCCTGCTCGACGACCACGTTCTTACGGCTCGCGAGGCCCTCGCCGTCGTACGGACGCGAGCCGGGTGCGCGGGGGATCAGCGGATCGTCCACGATCGTGACGAGCGAGCTCGCGACGAGGGTGCCCTCACGGCCCGTCAGGTAGCTCGACTTGCGCCAGATCGAGCTGCCCATGATGCAGCCCGCGAGCATGCCGAGGATCGAACGGGCGGCGTCCGGGTCGAACACCACCGGGACCTCGCACGTGGCGACCGACTTCGGGCCGAGCTTGCGGATCGTGCGACGCGCGGCCTCCTCGCCGACCTTCTTCGGGTCCTCGAGCTCGTCGAGGAAGCGCTTCGCGCTCCAGTGATAGCCGCGCCGCTTCTTGCCGCCCTCATCCTCGGCGACGGGGACGACGCTGAGCGACTGGTACGAGCCGCGGTAGGCCCCGCGGAAGCCGTTCGAGAGGACGAGCGCCACGCCGCCTGCCGTTCGGCTGAACGTCGCGCCTTCGCTGTTCGAGATGCGCGGGTCGAATTCGCGCGCTGCGCGCTCGGCGATCGTCGCGATCGAGATGGCCTGCGCGGCATCGACGCCGCCGCCCTTCGGATCGAAGAGGTCGAGGTCGGGCGCCTTCGTGGCGTCGACGAGGAGCTCCTTGTCGGCGGGTCCGGCGAAGGGGTCTTCCTGCGAGAGCTCGGCGAGCTCGAGGGCGTCGGCCACGAAGCGGTGGATGCCGCCCTCGGTGAGATCGCTCGTCGAGGTCGTCGCGACCTGCTTGCCCTTCATCACGCGGAGGCCTGCCGAGCGATGCGCGGCTTCCTCGACGAGCTCGGGCTTCTCGAGGCGCACTCGCGCCGAGAGCTCGGCCCCTGAGCGCAGCATGCACTCGGCGACGGTGACTCCGCCTTTCGTCGCCATGGCGACGATGCGATCGCCCAGCTCGAGCAGCTCGGAAAGCTCCTTGTCGTCGCGTGACGTCATGGCCGGGAGACTACCACACGTAGGCGCCACGAAAGAGCGAGCGCTCGGGCGTCAGAGCGTCGCGAGCAGCTCGGCGATCTGAGGAAGCGGCAGCTCTTTTTGAGGGATCCCCGCGCGCACCGCGGCCCCGGGCATTCCGTAGACCACCGCCGTCTCCTGTGACTCGGCGATGACGAGCCCGCCGGCATCGCGGATCGCGCGTGCGCCCTCGACGCCGTCGTCTCCCATGCCGGTCAGGATCACACCGACCGCCTTCGCACCGCACGCAGCCGCGACGCTCTTGAGCAGGCGATCCGCGCTGGGCACGTAGCGATCGTCGGGCCGCGGAGCGCTGATGGCGAGCTTCAGCTCGAGCCCGTTCTGCATGACCTCCATGCACTGGCGACCGGGACAGACGAAACCGGTGAGCTTGCCGACGCGATCGCCCTCGACCGCCTCGCTGGTCCGTACCGCTCCGCGCTTGTCGAGTCGCTCGGCGAACGTGCGCGTGAACTTGTCGGGCATGTGCTGCGCGACGACGATCCCCGCGGTGCTCGTGAGCGGGATTTTCGAGAAGATCTCGAGGAGCGCCGAGGGTCCGCCCGTCGAGCTCGCGATGGCGATGACGTGCTTCGGCGCGATGTACGCGCTTGCGGCGCGCATCGCCGTCGAATCGGGGAACCCGTTTCGCCCGTCCGCGGAGAAGTTGCCGCTCACCTGACGCCGCGAGCTCGGCGCCGGAGGAGTGAGGTTCGAGCGCAGCTGCCGCACGAGCAGGACCTTCGCCAGGATCTGCTCGCGGAGATCCGTGGCATCCGGCGAGATCTGAGCCGTCGGCTTCGCGACGAAGTCGAGCGCACCGAGCTCGAGCGCCTTGAAGACGTTCTCCTTCTGCGAATACGACGAGACGACGATCACGGGCGTCGGCTGGCGCGACATCAGGATGCGGAGGAACGTGAAGCCGTCCATCCGGGGCATCTCGAGATCGAGCGTGATCACGTCCGGCTTGAGAAGCGCCGCGAGGCGGAGCGCCTCCTCGCCGTCGGCCGCCTTTCCGACGACCTCTACCTCCGGGTACGTCGCAAACACGTCGGCGATGTTCCGGCGGTTGTACGCCGAGTCATCCACGACAAGCAGCCGGATCGGAGGTTTCGTCACGTGTCTTGTCCGCTTCGTCCCGCCCCGGTGTGGTCCACGCTGGGTTTCCGATACACGAGGTCCTCCTTCAAGTGTAACAGCTCGAAGGCCGTCGAGACATTCAAGAGCGACTCGGCATGCCCGAGCAGGAGCACACCGCTCTCCACCAAACGCTCGTGAAACATGTCGATGACGCGCTTCCGGCTCGGGCCGTCGAAGTAGATGAGCACGTTGCGACAAAAGATGACGTCGCAACGCCCGACAAGGCGCGTCCGCTCGTCGTCGAGGAGATTCATCTGCCCGAAGTGGCATAGCGCCCGCGCGGCCGCGGACACGCCGTAGAGCTCGGCGCCCGTCGCGTCCTGCTTGCCCTGCGGGACGAACCACGCCCGCTTCGCCTCGGGCGTCGTCGTCCGGAACGAGGTCGGACCGTAGATGCCACGACGTGCCGAGGCGATGCACTTCTTCGAGAGGTCGGAGCCATAGACGCGCACCTCCCAGCCGTCGAAGAGGCCGCTCTCCAAAATGAGCATCGCGATCGTGTACGCCTCTTCGCCCGTCGAGCACCCGGCACTCCACACGTGGAGGCGCTGTCGCTGCTTGCCCTGCTCGGCGAGCATGGGGAGCAGCTCGTTCTTGAACGCGCGGAGCTGGTAGTCCTCGCGGAAGAAGTACGTTTCGTGGGTCGTGAGGAGCTCCGCGGCCTCCTCCCACTCCTCGTAGGCGAGCGGGCTGTACCTGAGGAGCTGGTAATAGTCGCCGTAGGAGGAGAGGCCTCGCACGGTCAGACGATCGCGCAGTCGGCGCTCGAGCGAGAGGCGTGACCCCGGGCCAAACCAGATCCCGAGCCGCTCGCTCACGAGGTCGCGGAGGAGACGGTACTCGTCCGCACGGA
>JAYSXP010000039.1:0-7173 GCA_043717125.1 Polyangiaceae bacterium
CGGCGGGAGCTCGGGCTCCGGACGATCTTCAATGCGCTCGGGCCGCTCGTGAACCCGGCGCGCGCGACGCACCAGCTGGTCGGTGTCTACGACGACGCGCTACGACCCGTGATGGCCGCTGCGCTCGGCAAGCTGGGTGTGAGGCGCGCGTGGGTCGTGCGGAGCGACGACGGCCTCGACGAGATCAGCCCGTTTGCGCCCACGCGCGTGAGCGTGCTCGCAGACGGCAAGGTCACGGAGCTGGTCGTGACGCCACGCGACTTCGGAATGGATCCCGTCGGCCTCGACGCGCTCCGGGGCGGCGACGCGACCGAGAACGCAGCGGCGATCGTCGCGATGCTCGGCGGCGAAGGTCACCCTGCCCTCTCCGCGGTCATTCTCAACGCCGCGGCGGCGCTCTCCCTCGTGCGAGGCCACGATCTCCGCGCGTGCGCCGAGGAGGCGCGCAGCCTCGTCGAATCACGCCGCGCGTACGAGACGCTCGAGGATTGGCGCCGCATTGCTCGGGCCGCGAAGGGACCGCGATGATGGGCGTCCTCGACGCGATCGTCGCCGCCAAGGAGCTCGAGGTGAAGGCGCTTCTCCGCATGCCGGCGGCCGCGCGTGCCTCGTACACGCCACGCGGGAACGTGGCGAGCTCGCTGCGGCGCGGGACCGGCGAGCCGCTGCGGCTCATCGCGGAGAACAAGCGCAGGAGCCCCAGCGCCGGAGCGCTCTCGGTGGCGCTCTCGACCCCGGACCGCGTAGCTCGCTACGCGGAGAGCGGCGCGGCGATGGTCAGCGTGCTCTGCGACAGCGAGTTCTTCGGCGGCTCTTGGGACGACGTCGCCCTTGCGCGACGCGCCCTCGCCTCGATCGGCTCATCGATCCCCGTGCTCGCCAAGGAGTTCATCCTCCACGAGCGCCAGCTCGAGGAGGCCCGTGCCTGCGGCGCGGACGCCGTCCTGCTCATCGCCCGGATCTCCGGCCGTCAGGCCCTCGGCGAGCTTCACTCGCGCGCGGCGAGCCTCGGCCTCGAGTCCCTCGTCGAGGTCGTCACGGAAGAAGAGCTCGCGTGGGCGCTCGACGCGGGCGCAAAGCTCGTCGGCGTGAACGCACGCGACCTCGACACGCTGGTGATGGATGCCGAGCGAGCGGGACGCGTGCTCGAGGCGACCCCTCCCGCATGCATCCCGGTCTACTTCTCGGGGCTCAAGGCTCCCGGCGATGTCCGTCGCATCGCCGCGTCGCATGCACACGCCGCGCTCGTCGGCGAGACGCTCATGCGCGAGGACGACCCTCGCGCGCTCCTCAGGTCGCTGGTCGCGGCCGCGCAAACCTGACTTTCCACGATCCGGTCGTTATGCTCGAGGGGTGGATTCGGGCGACGCACGCAGCCTCGACGGCTGGATCGACAGCTACCTCGATCACCTGCGCGTCGAGCGAGCCCTCGCCAAGAACACCCTCGAGGCCTACGCGCGCGACCTCGGCGAGATGGCAGTCCACGTCGATGACGAGGCCGCGAACGACGTGCGTCGCATCGATCCGTCGGCGGTCCTCTCCTTCGTGATCTCGGGATCACGGCGCGGTAAGTCCGCACGCTCGAGCGCGCGGCAGCTGTCGGCGCTCCGCGGTTTCTTCCGCTTCCTCGTGCGTGAGCGAGCCATCGACACGGACCCGAGCGAGCTCGTCGAGCGTCCCAAGGTGGCGCGAAAGCTTCCCCGGGTGCTGTCGTACGAGGAGGTCGACCTGCTCCTTGCGGCGCCGCCGCTCGACACGGGCCGCGGCATCCGCGACAGCGCGATGATCCACGTGATGTACGCCTCGGGCCTCCGCGTGTCCGAGCTGTGCTCGCTCAAGCTCGGCGACCTCGATCGCAAGGTCGGCACCGTCGCGCCGCTCGGCAAGGGCGGCAAGCGGCGACTCGTACCGGTTGGCCAGATCGCCCTCGAGCGCATCGACGCGTACCTCGAGCTCGTTCGCCCGCAGACGAAGGGCGCGACCGTCGACCCGCATCTGTTCCTCTCCCCTCGGGGTAAACGCTTCACGCGGCAAGGACTCTGGAAGCTCCTCAAGGCCTACGCGCTCGGCGCCGGGATCAAGACGCCGACCTCGCCGCACAAGCTGCGGCACTCCTTCGCGACCCACCTCCTCCGAGGTGGCGCCGACCTTCGCGCCGTCCAAGCGATGCTCGGCCATGCCGACCTCGGCACGACCGAAATCTACACCCGGGTCGCTCAGGATCACGTTCGTAGGGCCTACGACAAGGCCCACCCGCGCGCGTAGGCCGTGTGCAGCGCACACGCCACAGCCTCCCGAAGGTCGGCTCGCGACTCGACGACGGTCGCGCCATGAGGTACGCAGCGCCGATGCCCGTGCCGTTCACGGTGATCGAGCCGAGCGCAGAGGAGACGCCTCTGACGGTCGAGATCCCGCACGCGGGCCTCGTCGTCGACGGCCAGACGCTGTCGAGGCTCGCGGCGCCTGCGCGCTCGATCGGGCGCGATGCCGACCTTTACGTCGACGACCTCTACGCGGACGCGCCGTCCGCCGGGGCGACCGTCATCGCCTCGCACGTCTCTCGTTATGTCTGCGATCTGAACCGAAGCGAGCGCGACGTCGACGCCGAGTCCGTCGAGGGAGCGCCCACGCACGGCCGGGCGACGCGCGGCATCATCTGGCGCCTCACGAGCGAGGGCGCGCGCGTCCTCGACGGCCCGCTACCGCGAGTCGAGCTAGAGCGGCGACTCGACGCGTACTATCGCCCTTACCACCGCATGATTGCCGAGATCCTCGAGCGCAAGCGGGCACGGTTCGGCTTCGCGGTCCTCCTCGCGGCCCACTCGATGCCGAGCGTCGGCCGCGCAGGGCACGGCGACCCGCAAGCGGTCCGTGCGGACGTCGTGCCCGGAACGCGCGGGCGGACGAGCGCGGCCGGTGCGTTCATCGAGTGCGTCGACGCCCACGCCCGCGAGGCGGGCCTCTCCGTGGCCCACGACGACCCGTACCAGGGTGGCTACACGACGCAGCACTATGGCCGGCCAAACCTCCACATCCACGTCGTCCAAGTCGAGCTGGCGCGGCGCCTCTACATGGACGAGGCGACCCTCTCGAAGAACGCCACCTTCGACCGGATGCGTGCGTGGTGCACAGCCCTTGCGAAGGCTTTGGGAGGCGTCCGGCCCTCCTGAATCCGCGAAAACACCGCTAAAGCGCGGACCCGCTTGACAGGGATCAGCGTTTCCGCCAAGTTGCGCGACTCCCGAGGACCAAGGCCATGGCGAAGAGCGACATCACCGGCAAGCGCAAGCTCAGTGCGCAGAACGTCTCGCACTCCAACATCAAGACGAAGCGTTGGCAGAACGTCAACATTCAGACGCGCCGCGTCTGGGTGGCTGAGTACAAGCGCTACGTGACGTTGAACCTGACGACCCGCGACATCCGCACGATCGACAAGATTGGCGTGATGGCCTACGCGAAGCGTCACGGCGTCAAGCTCTAGCGGTTTCTGCCTCGAACGAAACGGGCGTCCGAGGAGCAGGCTTCTCGGACGCCTTTTTGCGTTGTCGACCGACGCCGCTCAGCGAAGGGCGGACGCGACGCCGGAGAGGTGCAAGACGGCCACGAGCCGCGCATCACCGTGGGCCTCGATGCGATCGTGCTCGATCACGGAACGCAGGGCGCCCTGCAGGACCTCGTAGGCGTCCGGGGCACCGAAGGCTGCAAACGCGAACTCGGGGCCCGCGTCGGTGCCGACGAGAGCAATGGGGGCGGCTGCGGCTCGCGCGTCCCCCGGGCGAACGCGCGTCTCGCCGCGCAGGACGGGCGTGGCGAAGAACGGGGCGCGCAGGCCGAGCTCGGGTATCGACAGCCCTGACGCCCCCTCGTCCCAGCACGCGATCGCGAAGGCGCCGAACCGATCCACGGCGGCGACGGCGCGCGTGGTCGCCACCTCGACGAGGCCGGCAGGCGCGATCGGCAGTCCGCCCTCGTCGTTCGACCAGGGAAGCTCGTAGACGAAACGGGTGCGCGCCTCGCTGGGTGCGTCGGCGGGCGTCGCCTTCGCGTTGCGATCACGCGGGGACGCCGAACGAGGGCTCCGCTCGCTGCGACCCGCGTGCGCCGCACCGAGCACGTGGCGCGAGGCCGGATGGACCTCCGGCCTCTGCGAGGAGAGGTCATCCGAGGTGAGGAGGCCTCCACTCGTCCGGCCTGCGAGCACGAGCAGCTCGGCGCCGAGCGGGCGCTCCTCGACGGCGCGCGGGCCGCGCGACGCGATCTTGGTGAGCACGTCGTGGCGGGGCGACCCCTTCGCGAGAGCCAACGCCGGCGCGAGCACCTGCGCGAACGTCGCCGTGCCCGCCGTCGCCACGGCGACGGAGAGCGTCGCAGGCAACCAGGGCACGCCGACCTTTGCCGCGTCGGGTACTTCCTCGCCTTCGCGGAACCCGCGCGGACGCGGCGCTCCGATGCCGGGCTGCCGCACGCGACCGTCGAAGGCGCGGAGGCCGAGTCCGCCTCCACCGATCAGGATCTGGACGGGACCGAGCAGAACGCCGGGGTAAAGCGCGCAGGCCGCAAACACACCCGCGACGACCGCGTCGACGGCATTGCCCTTCTTGAGCAACTCCTCGGCGGCGACCTCGACCTCGGGCGACGACGCGACCGCCGCCCGTGACTTCCGCAGCGTCATCGGCCTCTACTCTTCCTGTTCGTCGTCGCTGACGGCAAGGGGCGAGCCCTTCGGGCGGATGAGGCGACCGAGTCCGCCTCGCTTGCCGCCCTTCGCCTGACGGACGAGCGCGCGCAGGATCTTCCCTTCCTTGAGGGCTCCCGTCGTCTCGAAGACGACGTACGCGTCGCGACGCTCGCCGATGGTGTCGGCGACCTTCTGGAGTGCGGTGGTCGAGAACGCGCGCGTGCCGCCGGCAGCGCGGAGGCGCCCATAGGCCACGGGCCCCTCGGGCATCGCGTCGCGCGCCGGGTCGACGGCGACCGTGATCTCGAGCTTCTTTGCGAGCGCGGCCGCATCCTCGATCTCCCAGAGACCGCTCGGCTCCCACACGATGCTGCTCGCGTCGCGCGGGAGGCGGTCGATGAGCTTCGCGAGGCGATCGCGCCAGAGCTTGCTTGGCGAGACGTCCGGCGCGGTCGCGATGACGATCACACGCGCCTCGAGGAGCGTCACCGACTTGAGGAGCACGCCGAGCTCGGCCTCGAGCGCGTCGCCGGCCTTCAGCTTGCCGAGGTTCGGGCCGCCGATGACGGAGAACTCGAACACCGCGGGCACGGCCTTGCGCCAGCGCCGTAGCGTGGCGTCCGTCGGCGCGAGCTTCTGCTGGGCGGCGTCAAGGCCGCGGACCTCGAGGAGATCGAAGCGCTTCGCGTAGGCCGCCACGTCACCGCGTAGCTCTTTCGCGCCGATGTGAAGCCGGGTCGCCATTCGCCGACGTAAGTAGACCGGCCCCTCACGAGAGTCGACACTTAACCGCCGAAGTGGAACCACTGGGTCGGGTGAGAACGCAGGAAATCCGCAAGGCTGTCTGCGAGGTACTGCGCGACCTCGTCGAAGTCGGCCTGGGTCGCATGCCGAGGAACGAGCCGGCTCTCGTAGAGCTCGACGACGTAGCGCCGATACCCGACACGCGCGCAAAATACCGGGAGGATGGGCGCGCCCGACACTTGCGCGAGACGAAGCGGGCCCTCGGGCATCTTCGTACGCTCACCGAGGAGATCGACGTCGCGGGTCCGCATCCCAGGCGCCACGCGGTCGATCTGCAGCGCGACGACGTTGCCCTGGCGGAGGTGCCGCAACAGCGGGAGCGGAGCGAGCGCGTCGTCGCCCACGTGGACGATCTCGATCCCCGCGCGCTTGCGTGCGTCGTCGTGGAGCGTGCGCGCGCCGGCGTCGGCCTCACGCTGCATGGCGATCATCATCTCGAGACCCTGGTCGCGCGCAACCGCAGGACCGACGGTCTCCCAGCCTGCGGTGTGGGCCGTCACCATGATGATCCCCTTGCCGTGCGCGCGCGCGGTCTGCACGTGCTCGACGTTGCGATGCGCCGTCTCGGGGTGGCGCGGCCCGCTCGGGGCGTCGTTCGAGAGCACCTCGGCAAGACAGGATGCGTACGTCGCGAAGGTCTCGAGCACTTCGCGCGTGTCGCGTGACGCGGCGGCCGGCCCGCGGATCCGCCGGAGGTTGCGGAGGACCGCACGCCGCGCCGACGGCACGAGCGCCGCTGCGGCCCAGCCGAAGAACGGCGGGCTGTAGCGCACCCACCACTCCGGGCCGCGCGACGCGCCGAGGTGAGCGAGCCGCCGCCAGAACAGCGCCTCGTGGGCTCGTGGTCGTCTCTCCTCGGTGCTCATCTCGCGCCTCTGCAGCGTCCCATCACCGACGTGAGTCGGGTCGATGGATCGCACACGGGCCCCCTCGGGTCCATCACGAACGAATTCCGCTGAGGGCGGAACTGTGCACGAATGGCCCATGATTCGCCGGTTCGCCGACGACGAACAGGCGCGAATTTGTGTCTTTATCGCAGCTACACCCGGTAACGGCCGTCGCCATCAGACCTTTCCATGTCCACGCGCTCGAACCTTTCGTTCGGTCTCGGGTCCGCGCTCCTCGTCGCACTCCTCGCGTGCGGAGGGGCGACCCAGAGCTGAGTTCACTCCCCCGTCATGCACACGCGAAGGGAGGCCTTCGCGCGATGCACGAGGACGTCGACGTAACCGCGGCGGATCCCGAGCGACGCTGCGACGTCCTCGCCGGGACGCTCTTCGAGCAGCCGAAGCATCACGACCGCCTTCTGCGTCTCGCAGAGCTGATCGACACACGCCCGCAGGCGCACGTGCTCCTCGGCCTCGGCGACGAGCGTCTCCGCCGAGCTCTCCTCCGCGCGGGCCGCAAGGCCGTCGAGATCGTCGTGCGGGCGCGCGACGTGGTGCAGACGGCGCTTGTTGCGGGCGGCGTTACGGACGACGCCTGCAAGGTACGCCGGCCAGATCGCGGCGTCTTCGGGCAGCTGTTTCTTCTGGGCGAGCTGGAGAAACGTGCAGAGTGCATCTTGTACGCACTCGACGGCGTCCTCGGCCGAGGCGCCCTCCCGACGGGCTACCCGGACGAGATCACGTCGGCCGCGCCTGGCGACATCGCTCATGATTCCGAGCACATCCGGTCCTTCGGAGGCGCTC
>JAYSXP010000381.1:0-34020 GCA_043717125.1 Polyangiaceae bacterium
CCCGGAGACGCCTCCGCGGGCGTCGGGCCCGCGTTCGGGCTCACGCTTCGGCCCCCTTCACGCGCTCGACGTCGACGCCGAGGCCATGAAGCTTTTCCTCGATGCGCTCGTAGCCACGATCGAGGTGGTAGATGCGGCGAACCTCCGTCTCGTCGTCGGCGATGATCCCGGCGATCACGAGCGACGCGCTCGCGCGGAGGTCGGTCGCCATCACGGCGGCGCCGTAGAGGCGGTTCACTCCCTGAACGACGGCGGTGTTGCCGCGGAGGGCGACGCTCGCCCCCATGCGCTGCAGCTCCGGCACGTGCATGAACCGATTCTCGAAGATGGTCTCGGTGATGACGCTCTCCCCCTTCGCGACGCTCATGAGCGCAAGGAACTGCGCCTGCATGTCCGTCGGGAAGCCCGGGTGCGGAGCGGTCGTGACGTTCACGCCGCGGAGCGGCCCCGTGCGCCTCACGCGAATGTTGTGACCCTCGCTGGTGATCTCGACGCCCGCGGCGCGCATCTTCATCGCGAGGGCCTCGAGGTCGCTGAGCTCGGCGCCTTCGATGAGGACGTCGCCGCCTTCGATCATCGCAGCCGCGACCATGTACGTGCCGGCCTCGATGCGATCGGGGATGATGGCGTGGTCGAAGGGGGCAAGCTCGCCGCGGTCGGTGCCGACGATGTGCATGACGTCGGTGCCGGCGCCGTTCACCTCGGCGCCCATCTTGTTCAGGATGCGGCCGAGCTCCTCGACCTCGGGCTCGCGCGCACAGTTCACGAGCGTCGTGCGGCCCTTGGCGAGCGCCGCCGCCATCATCAGGTTCTCGGTGCCGGTGACCGTGGGGATGTCGAAGACGACCTCCGCGCCCTTGAGGCGTCCGCCGCCGCCGGGGCCCTCGGCCATCACATAGCCGCGCTCGAGGCGGATGGTGCAGCCCATGGCCTCGAGGCCCTTGAGGTGCTGATCGATCGGGCGAGCACCGATCGCGCAGCCGCCGGGCAGCGAGACCTTGGCGCGACCGAAGCGCGCCACCAGCGGCCCGAGGACGAGCACGCTCGCGCGCATCTGCTTCACGAGCTCGTAGGGTGCCTCCGGCTTGACCTGCGAGCCGGCGGCAACGTGCACCTCCGGGGCATCGACTCTCACGTCGCGACCAAGGAAGCGAAGGAGGGCGGCGGTCGTCTCGATGTCGCGAAGGCGCGGCACGTTACGAAGGTGGCTCGCTCCGTCGGAGAGGAGGGTCGCGCAGAGGATCGGGAGCGCGGCGTTCTTCGCCCCGCTGATCCGAACCTTGCCGGTGAGGGGCTTACTCGAGGGCCGAATGCGGAGCGCGTCCATCGTCTGACCTTTCTGCCCGAATCGCGGCCTGGCGCCAAGTTGCGCGCACTTGGATCCGCGAGAAGGGGCAATCACCGGGTGAAGCACGACGGGCGGCGCGCACCCACACATGGCTAGAGACCCGTCCACCAGGCGGCGTCGATCCCGCGAAGGACAGGCGAGGAGAGCGGTCGATTCCCCCCGGGCGCGATGATCTCCCGCGATCGAGCGCGGCGGATTCGGTCTCCGCGAGCTGGAGCGGCATCGGCAACACGGTCACGGGCAACAGCTGCCAGCGGGTCAGAGCCACGAACGACGCCTCGAGCTCTGGTGTTGCCGCGTCCACCTTCGGCGCCACGAACTGACGCGCGCAGCCGTCTACTTCTCGGCAGCTTTCTTCTCCGCGGCCGCCTTCTTCTGCGCCGCGAGGCGACCGCGCAGACGCGACGCGTAGCCTTCCTTGTTCTCCTGCTTCGCGCGGCCGATCGCGAGCGCGTCCGCCGGGACGTCCCGCGTCACCGTGGTCCCCGTTCCGACATACGCGCCGTCGCCGATGGTCACCGGCGCAACGAGCTGCGAGTCGCTGCCGATGAACGCGTTCTTGCCGATGCGCGTGATCTGCTTCTGGAAGCCGTCGTAGTTGCAGAAGATCGTTCCCGCGCCGACGTTCGCGTTCTCGCCTACGAAGCCGTCGCCGAGATACGCGAGGTGATTCGCCTTCGCGCCGCGATCGAGGCGCGTCTTCTTCGTCTCCACGAAGTTGCCGACGTGCGCCTCCTCGCCGATGTCGCTCTCCGGTCGAAGGTGCGAAAACGGTCCGATCTGCGCGCGGGCCCGGACGATCGAGTCCGTCACGACGCTGTACGGCTTGAGCGACACGCCCTCACCGATGTCCGCGTTCGTGAGCACGCAGCCCACGTCGACGACGGCGCCCGAGCCGACGCGCGTGCGCCCACGCAGCACCGCGAAGCTCTCGATCGTCGCGTCCTTCTCGATCACGACGCCGTCCTCGATGCGCGCGCCCTCCCTGACGGTGATGCCCGCGACGCGATGCTTCTCGAGGAGGCGCTCCATCATCGCGCGCTCACCGCGCGCCAGCTGCGCCCGATCGTTGATGCCGTCCATGACCGCAGGGTTCGACGGGACGGCGACGACGCGCTGGCCGCGCTGCTTCGCGAAGCTCACGATGTCGGTGAGGTAGTACTCGCCTTGCGCGTTGTTCGGCTTCAGCGACGCGAGCGCTTCCTTCAGGAACGCGACGCTCGCGGCGTAGATGCCTGGGTTCCACTCCTCGATCGCGCGCTCGGCGTCGGAGCGGAGATCCTTCTGCTCGCGGATCTCGACGACCTCGCCGCGCTCGTCGCGGAGGACGCGTCCGTAGCCGAAGGGCTCCTTGGTCGTGCACGTCGCGAGGGCCACCGTCGCGACCGTCTCCGGGATCATCGCGACCGACGCCACATCCGCGGCGGTGAGGAGCGGTACGTCGCCGTAGAAGATGAGGACGCGCTCGGCCTCTGGACGAACCGCGTCGAGCCCTGCCCGCGCGGCGTCCCCGGTGCCCCGCTGTTCCTTCTGGACGGCCGTTTTAACCCGTCCTTTCCAGGCTTCCGGGATTCCCTGAGCGCTGGCGCCGAAAGCCTCCGAGAGATACGCTTCGAGGCGCTCTCGACCATGGCCAACGACAACGACCACCTCCCCGCAACCGGCTTCCAGCGCCGCGCGCACGGGATAGTGGACCAGAGGTCGGCCAGCGATCGCGTGCAGTACCTTCGGTAACGCGCTCTTCATCCGGGTGCCCTGACCCGCAGCCAGGATGACGGCGCTCGTCGAGATTCCGCAGTCGTGCGTGGAACCGGGTCCTTCGGGCATGGCGCACCTTTCGCAGCAGTAGTGGACGGAGAGGGAGACGGTAATGGGGCGAGGTCGCAGCTTTACACGCGGGCAGGCGCCGCGAGAGAACCTTAGACGATCGGAAATGGATCTTCGTGGATCTGCCACCCATCCGTACGGGGATAGCTCTCGATTTCCTGCGTCGCGCTGCGTCACGACGATCGGCCTGGTCGGCCTGGTCGCCCTCGTCACCCTCGCCCCAGGCTGCGCGCCCGAGCTCGACACGTCGCGCGCGCCGATCACGCTGGGGACCGTCGGCGAGGAGATGTACGGGGTCATCTGCGACCGCGTCGGCGCGCAGGCGCTCCGCGAGGACCTCACCGGCGACTCGTTCCGTGGCGTCTGTCACAAGCCGCGCGGCGGCGACTTCGCCGACAAGGTCGACGTCACGAAGCTCCCCGCGATCGATCCCGGAGCGGTCAACGAGAAGGGCGAGCCCGTCAGCACGGACCAGCAGGCCAAGAACCGCGACGCCGCGGTCGGTCGCGTGGAGTCGCTCGCGCGCCGCCGCACCGACCTCATCCGCGCCCTCGACGCGACGTTCCCCGAGACGAAGATCCCGATCAAGGACATCGACAACCCGGACGAGATGCAGTCGTGCAACGCGCCCAAGGCGAGCGGCGAGGGCGTCCTCACCGCGCAGATCGCGGACATGCTCGGACGCATGGGCGACCTCTACAACGACGGCACGCTGCCCCAGTCGACGGAGTCGCTCTCGCGCGTCGTCGACGCCTTCAAGCAGTCCGACGAAGCGCAGGCCGCGTGGGCGCGCCTCAGCGCACGCCAGGGTTACCGTCCGATCGAGACGGCGCTCGGCGCGACGCGTCCGATCATCGCGTACCCGCACCTCCGTGATCTCTCGAACGCGAGCTTGCGGCTCCTCTCCGCGGACTCCAACCCCTACGAGCTCGCTCCGAAGTACGACGGTGACGGCGTTCGCATTCCGGTCCCCGGCTCAGGAAACGCGGCTCTGAACAAGCTGCTCGAGGCTGGTCACGAGGAGCTCCTCGCCGCGAAGGCCGACCCCAAGGCCGCCAGGCTCGTCGTCACCACCGACGCCGCCGGCCGCGTCGTCCTCTCGCGCCCGCGCGACAACGTCGAGATGTTCTCGGAGATCCTCTTCGCGTCCGATCCGGCGTTCGGCGGCGGCAGCGCTCCGAAGTACATCGTCCGCCGCGACGCCCGCGGGTATGCCGCGATCACGGGCGGCGCCGTTCCTTCCCCCTTCATCGACGCCGACAAGGACGGCTTGCCCGACGTCGACGAGTCCGGTCGCTTCAAGACCGCGAACAACTCGCTCCCGCCGTCGCCGTTCGCCTACCCGGGCTCGCCGCAAGCGACCCGCGATCCGGCCGGGCGTGTGCTCGCCGGAGCGCAGCCGCTCTACGACTACCTCGACACGAGCCACACCTTCGCGGCTCAGATGATGTCGGACCTCAAGCCACTCGTGAACCCGGATTCCACGGCGAATCACGAGACGCTCATGGACATGCTCGGCGGCATGTTCGTCGCCGTCGGTCCGCGCGTGCAGAAGTCGAAGAGCTACTCGGGCGGAAAATCGGTGGCGTACTCGGGCATCGCGCCCGACTCGCCGATGCTCGACCTCGTCTACGCGATGGGCGTGATCCTCGGCGACCGCACGAGCGACACGACGCTCGCCCTCGCGCGCGAGCTGTTCACGTCGAAGCAGAAGGAGATGGCCCGCATGACGGGCTCGATGATCACCGCCTTCGACGTCGCGCAGAAGCACCCCGAGGCGAAGATCCCGCGCACGTCGACGTTCTGGGACGAGAACATCGAGACGCTCGGCAAGATCTCCCAGGAGCCGATGCTCCTCGAGGACATGATGCACGCGCTGGCCGCGCCCGAGTCGGCGCAGCTCGGCACGATCTACGCGCGGTTCGCGAACCTCAAGGACAAGATCAGCTACGACAAGAACGACATCAACGGCCCTCCGTTCAACGTCACGACGAACACCAAGAGCGAGATGAAGACGCCGGTCGATCGGGCCCAGCCCGAGACCGGCGACAACCGCAGCGCGATGTACCGGTTTCTCGCGCTCATCAACGACACCACGGGCGTGACGGCGTGCAACAAGCCCGGCGCCGTGGTGCACGCGAAGGCGTTCGGCATCAGCCTCGACCTCCCTCTCACCGGAACGTTCGCCGAGTGCGAGGTCTTCAAGCTCGAGAACCTCGCCGCCTTCTACCTCGACTCGATCGCGGACGCCGCGCAGTACGAGCCGAGCAACAAGCCCAACAAGAAGGGCGCGTTCTACATGCGCGACGGCCTTCTCCGGAACGGCGTCGGCGGCCTCGGTGCGGCGTCGGTCGGACTCATGGAGGACTCGAGCGGCCTCATGGGCTTCTGGACGGACACGAGCTCGACGGTGCTCTCCGCAAAGCCCGCGTGGCTCAATCGCCTGGTGTTCTTCGATCTGAAGGGCGACACCGTCAACGCGAAGACCAACAAGTTCATCAAGGATCTGCAGGGCGAGTTCATCGGCACGTCGGTCTGCCCCGAGCGCATCATCACCGACCCCAAGCCCAACGAGCCGGACGCGACGCCCGACGGCAAGGTGCACGGCCTCCGCAACTGCCCCAACGGACAGTGGCTCCAGCAGCGCGGGCCGTACACGCTCTTCACGTGGGAGAACTTCGGCTTCTACGACGCGATGAAGCCGCTGCTCGGCGCGTTCGTGAAGCACAACCGCGAGGACCTCTTCCTCGAGCTCGCGAACGCCACGTACAGGCACTGGCCGGGCGCCGAGGCCTCGACGGACGAGTGCCGCCTCGCCGGCAACAAGATGTGCCCGCGCGAGGGCATGAACACGTACGAGCCGCTCATCGCCGAGGCGCTCGCCGGCGACGTCATCCCCGCCCTCAGCGAGCTCTCGAAGGCGCTCGAGCTCCTCCCCATCCAGCGCTGCGACGCGGTCGATCCGACGACGCATGCATGCACGAAGATGGTGACCGTCACCGGCATTGACGTCGCCGCCGCCGCAACGCGCTCGATGCTCGACCCCACCTACGCGAAGACGACCCTCGCGCTCAAGGATCGCAAGGGCCAGACGACCGCCAAGCGCAACGACGGCTCGACTGTCGCGCAGGTCACGCCGGCCTACCTCCTCACGAACGCGCTCGGCAGCATCGACCTCGCGTTCGACACGTACGAGCAGCAGCACCCCGAGGACAAGGACCGCCGGGCCAACTGGCGCCGCGCGCGCTCTCAGCTCGTGGATCAGTTCATGGGCGTCAGCGGCGCGAAGGCGACGTCGGTGTTCGCGAACCCGACGATGCCGAAGATGACGCCCGTGATCATCGATCTGCTGCGTGCGCAGCTGAATGCGCGCTGCCCGACCTCCTTCGTGCCGCCGTACACCGAGTGCACGTGGGCGCGCACCGAGCTCGCGAAGAAGGCCGAGGACACGCTCACCGGCCCCCTCGCCGGCTCCGGCCTCGACATGATGGAGGCCATGCGCGCCGACAAGGACGGCCGGCACGAGATGGAGGTCCTCATGCAGTACCTCCTCGACGCGGCGTCGAAGAACGACGCGCTCGCGAGCATGCTCGCCTCGTCGAACGACCTCGTGCAATCGATGCGCGACGAGGAGAACATCATTCCCCTCTTCCACGTCCTCGCCTCCGCGATGGACGCGACCGTCAAGGACGACGCCGGCCACATCACGAAGAAGAGCCTCATCGACGCCCAGATGGCCCTTCTCGCCAGGGTGAGCGGCCGCTACTTCGACGCGGGCGGCAAGGAGATCTGCCGCCGCGAGGTCGACCCGAACCAGGTGCTCGCCGTCGCCCTCGGCAACCTCGTCACCCCCATCAACGACGCTGGTTTCAAGGGCCAGACGCCCCTCGAGGTCATCATCGACGTCATCGCGGACGTGAACCGCGCCGACCCCACCCAGGCCTACGAGGGCACCCTCAAGCGCACGGACTACGCGACCGTCAGCGAGAACGTCGTCGACTTCCTGACCAACCGCGAAAGGGGCCTCGAGCAGTTCTACGAAGTCATCCGCCAGGGCACGAAGTTTTGAACGGATGAGTTAGTAGTCGCAGCCCTTGCGGTTGGGCTGTTAACCTCGGGATCACGTGAAAGCACGCGCTTCGCTAGCTTGCCTCGCGGTCGTAATGTCGGTGGTTCCACGCACGGCCGACGCCGCCGGACTGTTCACCGCCGACCGCGGCGTTCGCCCGCTCGGTCGCGGAGGTGCGTTCATCGCCGGCGCCGATGACCTCGGGGCCATCTGGTACAACCCCGCTGGCCTCGCCGACGCCGGCACGACGCTCTTCATCGACCTCGCGTGGCTCAACTTCTCGTCGGAGTACACGCGCAAGACGCAGGTGACCGACGCGGGCGGAACGGTCCGCACGTACAGCTATCCGAAGGTCGACGGCACGACGCCGTTCCTCCCGATCCCGACGCTCGGCGGCTCGTTCGCGTTTGGCAGCGAGAAGCAGTTTACCGTCGCCGTCGGCATCCTCGCTCCGTACACGGCCATCGCGAGCTACCCGCTGACCGTCGGAGGGCAGCCTTCGCCGTCTCGCTACTCGCTCGTGTCGCTCGACGGCTCGGCGCTCGTCGTCTCGGGCGCGTACTTCTCGTACAAGCCGATCGAGCAGATCCGCATCGGCGGCGGTCTGCAGGCGCTCGTCGGCACGTTCAAGTCGAAGGTCGTGTTCAGCGCGAGCCCGCCCGACCGCCTCATCAGCGCGCCCGAGGATCCCGCGTACGACTCGCTGAGCCAGCTCAACGTCGGCCCGATCCTCGCGCCCAGCGGCAACTTCGGCATCATCGCGGTGCCCGACAAGCACGTGCACCTCGGCGCGTCTGCCCAGCTGCCGTTCTGGATCAACGCGCCCGCGAAGATCCAGGTGAAGCTCCCGAATGCCGCGGTCTTCAAGGACGCACGTCAGGAGGGCGAGGACGCACGGGTTCGGTTCCGGCTTCCGCCCGTGCTCCGCTTCGGCGCCGAGTACCGCACCGACCTGGGTGACGAGAGCACGCTGCGCGTCGAGGTCGCCTACGTGCGCGAGTTCTGGAGCCTCCACGAGTCGATCGACGTGCGGCCCGAGAACGTGAAGCTCTACCAGATCACGGGCTTCCCGAGCCCCTTCGGCGTCGCCCCGATCTCGCTCCCGCGTCACTTCAAGGACTCGAACTCGTTCCGCCTCGGCGGCGAGTACTCGACGAAGAGCATCTTCAAATCGAACCGTACCGATCTCCGCGCTGGCGTCTCGTACGAGACGAGCGCGATTCCTCAGGAGTGGGTCTCACCGCTCACGTACGACGCGAACAAGATCATCGGCAGCGTTGGCGCGAGCCTGCACGCCGGAGAGAACTGGCGTCTCGATGCCGTCGCGGCGCTCGTGCTGCTCGACAGCACGAACGCGGACCCCGCCACCGCGCAGGTCCCACGCGTCAATCCGGTGCAGGGAAACCCGACCCGGACCGAGTCGATCAACGGCGGCGAATACAGCGCGCGCGCGATCATCCTCGGCGTCGGGGCGCAGTACAAATTCTGACGTGATACATTTTACGGTGATGCTCTCCCGCCGCCTCAGCGCCGTGCTTCTCGGAGCGTGTGGCGCACTCGCCGTCGCGGCAGGTGAGGCGTGCTCGCATCCGTACGCCGAGAATGTGCAGGCCGACGGCGCAGCTCCCGACGCGAGCACGACGAAGGATGCGCCCGACGATGGCGCGGTAGGCAACGACGCGCCCACCGGCGACGCCGCGAAGCCGCCGGCGTTCACCGAGCTCGCCACCGGGCTGACCGACCTCGCCGGAATCGCAGCCACGGAGAAAAACGTCTACTTCACGGAGCTCGGGCCGGGCAACGTGAGCTCCGTGCCGATCGCTGGAGGTGCCGTCTCGACGATCGTGACGAAGACTGGCGCACCGGGGTCGATCGTCATCGCCGGCGGATTCGTGTTCTGGGCCGATATCGGAGCGGCGACGCTGAATCGTCTTGCGCCCCTCGACGGCTCGATGACGACGGCGGGGCTCGCGCCCGGAAAGAGCCCGCGTGCGATGGCGGCGGGCGCCAATCGACTCGTCGTCACCGCCATCGGGGGCCCGTCCGGCGGCGAGGTCCAGCAGTACGCTTTCGACCTGGCCCCGCTCGAGTCCGTCGCGGACCTCGCCAACCCGTTCGACGTCGCGGTCACCGGTACCTCCATCTACTGGACGGAGGCATCCGGCGCTCGGATTGGCACGGGAACCATCGGCACCGCGTTCAACAAGCAACTCGCGACCAACGAGTCGGGCTGCGAGTCGATCGCCGCGAACGCCGCCGGCGTCTTCTGGACGCGCCCCGAGGACGGGCTCGTGCGCACGCTCGGCACGATGGGCGCCGGTGCGACGACGATCGCCGCCAAGGAGCTCGCGCCGATGTCGGTCACCGCCGACGACACGGGCGTCTACTGGCTCACGGGGGACGGCTTGCTGCGCCGCAGGACCTTCGGCCAGGAGCTCCCGCCGGCGACCCTCGCGAACGGCTTCGCCTCGACGTTCATCGACAAGCGCATCCGCGCGATCGCCCTCACCTCGAAGTACGTCGTGTGGATCACCACCGACGGCCGTGTGCTGAGGACCGACCGATGAGGACCGCGCGCTTGCTGGCGATGGCCGCGAGCTGGGGCGCGATCGTGGCGTGCGGCTCCTTCTCGGGAAGCGATGAGGCGAGCGGACCCGACGCTGCAACGCCTGGCATCGAAGGCGGTACGACGGACGGCCCGGCCAGCGGCGATGCGAACGCGGGCGGCGACAGTGCGGGCCGCGCCGTCCCGACCGAGATTGCGAGCGGCCTGACCGACCTCCAGGGAATCGCGGCCACGGACACGACGGTCTACGTGCTGGAGCACAACGACGGCCTCGTGCGCTCGGTGCCGATCGACGGGGGCACGATCGGCACCGTCGACGGGAACGCGGGCGCGCCTCTCGGGATAGCCGTGGCAAACGGCTCCCTGTACTGGGGCGACGTCGGCGTCGCGCACGTCGTGAAGCGCCAGCCGCTCGATGGCGGGGCGCTCTCCTCGACGACCACCGACGACAAGGGCGCCTTTGCGTTCGCCGCAGCCTTGGATCGGATGGTCGTGGCGACGACCAACGGCAGCGTCGGCGAGATCCGGCAATTCATGTTCGACCTCGCCTCCGGTCCGGTGGTCGGAGTCCTCGGGAACGTGTTCGATGTCGCCGCGTTCGGCGGCGACATCTACTGGACCGAGTCGGGAAGCGGTCGCATCGGCCACGGAAAGACCGGCGACGGAACGAACGACACGTTCGCGATGGATCCGGGCGACTGCCAGTCGATCGCCGCGGACTCGAGCGGCGTGTACTGGATAAAGCGCACGCCGGGCCTCATTCGCTCGACGGTCTCCGGCGCGGTCGTAGACGTCGCTTCGGGCGAGCCCTCGCCTCACTCCCTGACGGCGGATGGCACCTACCTCTACTGGCTCACTCGCGAGGGCAAGCTGCGTCGGCTCGCCCACGCCCCGGGGTCGCAGCCGACGACGCTCGCCGAGGGGTTCGCCTCGCAGTTCGACTTCCAGTTGCGCGCTCGAGCGCTCGCCTGGACCCCGAAGTACCTCGTCTGGATCACGACCGACGGTCGCATCCTGCGCTTGCCGCGGTGAGGTCCCCTCGCCTGTCGAGCCCTCAGGGCAGCGGCGGGAGCAGCTCGGGCGAGGACGGCGCGCCGAGCGGGGGCGTCGGCTCCGGTAGAGCGATCGACGACGTGCCCGGGCGCGTGAGCGCGGCCTGGGCGTTCGCGCTCGTCGCGGCGCCGTTGCCGGGGATCCAAACGACGACGCGCTCACCGGGCGCGAGCGGCTCCGAGCGGCCGCGGCGATTGATGCGCTCCATCAGGTTCGTCGTGACGCCGTGCTGCTTGCCGATCGACTCGAGCGTGTCGCCGGCCTTCGCGGTGACGACCAGGCGACGGCGGCCCTTTTCGTCCCAGTGATGGAAGAAGTCGTCGCTCCCTGCGACGACCATGCGCACGTCGCTCTCGCCGAGCACCACGGTGCGCGCGAGATCGGCGTCGCGGGGCGCGAAGATCTGCATCGTCATTCCCTCGACGAGGCGCGCCGACGGGTCGATGTCGTTCCAGCGACGGAGCTCGTCGACGCTGATCTTGAACGTCGAGCAGACGTCGCGAACGGTGTCACCGACCTGCACGCGATAGAACACGCGGCGGCGATCCGGGTAGACGAAGACGTCCTGAGGGACGACCACGACGGGCTTGTCGGCCTTCTTCGGATCGACAGGCGCCGGCTTGTCGGCAGTGGACGAGTCCTTCGGCACGAGCAGCACCGTCCCGCCACGAACGACCTCACCAGGCGCGATGGCGTTCAGCTCGACGAGCTTCGCGACCGAGACGCGCCGCGCCTGCGCGACCTGTTCGAGCGTCTCGCCGAAGCGAACGACG
Organism: Polyangiaceae bacterium; assembly: GCA_043717125.1. GTDB lineage: Bacteria > Myxococcota_A > Polyangia > Polyangiales > Polyangiaceae > Labilithrix. The sequence goes on from JAYSXP010000381.1 coordinate 11,637, forward strand.
TACTTCTCCATCACCGGCTGCTCGCGCTTGGCCTTCGCCAGGTTCTGCGTGCATCCATTTGCCTTGCCGACCGGGACTTTTACTGCCCAATCATCCTGCGCCGACGGCGGCGTGCGCGAGGCGCGGAGCTCCGGGTTCAGCTGCTCGACCTCCTTGGTCGAGACGCCGCAGGCCTGCGCGACCGCCGAGAGCGCGATGCCGGGACCGACGGGCACGTCCTCGCCCTCGAGCGGCGGCTCCGGCGTCACGTCCTGGTAGCCGAACGCGGCTAGGTTCTTCGCCACGATCGCGGCGGCGAGGATCTTCGGGACGTAGAGGGTCGTCTCCCACGGGAAGCTCCCCTCGAGCTTCGAGAGCGCCCAGTAGTCGTTCGTGTTGTAGCGGCGCACCGCCGACAGCACACCGCCGTAGCCCATGTTGTAGCCGGCCATCGCGAGGTCCCAGCTGCCGAAGCGCCGATGGAGATCGGCGAGAAAGTCGGCGGCCGCCTCGGTTGCCGCGGCGGAGCTCATGCGCTGATCGACCCAGCGGTCCTGCGAGAGGCCGTAGATCTTCCCGGTGTCGGGCATGAACTGCCAGAGCCCCATGGCGCCGACGGGCGAGCGCGCGATGGGCTCGAAGCCGCTCTCGATCATCGCGAGCCACGTGAGGTCCTCGGGGAGGCCCTTCTTGCGGAACACCTTGCGGAACGCCTCGCGATAGCGGCCGGAGCGACGGAGCCAGGTGGTCAGCGTCGACCGGCCGCGAGGATCGTCCTTGAAGAATTCGAGGTACTTGATGACGCGTGCGTCCCAGCGGATGGGCAGGTCCGGCATCTCGAGCTTCGAGAGCCACGCCATGTCCTTGGCGCCCTCGGCGGACGCGGCCGGTGAGCTCGCGGGAGGCGCAGGCGAGAGGCCCGAGGCATGAACGCGCGGGCGGTCCTCGGTCGTGGCGACCGGGAACGGGATCTCCAGCGGCCACGGCGAGCCGAGCACAGGAGAGGCCGGCGGGAAGAGCTCGCGCTCGGCGGCGTGCAGCGCGCGCAGCTCCGGGGTGTCGGCGCCGGCGGAGGTGTCGTCGAAGGTCGGGCCTCCCGCAACGGCGCGACGGACGCTCGTGTCCGCCGTACGCGCCGCGGTCTTGGCGGCCGCGGACGACGTGCTCGAAGCATTCTTCGCGGTCGGCGCCGGCGCGCCGCGCGCGGGCTTCGCCGGCGCAGGAGAAGGCGCGGGCTTCACCGCTGCCTTGATCGCCGCGGGCGCCGCTGCGGGCGCAGGTGCAGGCAGCTTCGGCGCGGACGTGACCGGATGCGCGGACGCGGGCGACGGCAAGGGCTGGGCCGACGCGGAGCCGGGAGGTGCGGCTTCCGCCGAGCGCGGGAGCGCCGGACCGGAGACGATGCCAACGACGCCCACGACGAGCGGCAGGATGCAGCGACGGACGGGCCCCATCCTCCGAGCATTCCCACTTCAGCAAGCGCGCGTCAAATTCGCGGGGCGCGCCGCAAATTCTAGTGCTTCAACCAGATGGTCTTCGCGGGGTCGCGCTGCGCCGACGTGGGCGCGTGCGCGCCCGGACCGTCGACGAACTCGACGCCGTCGGCGGGCTTCGCGTCGGTCGAAGCCGTCGCGCCACTTACGGAAGTAGAGGCCCCGGCCGGTGCGCGCGCCGACGCAGGTGCCGCGGACGGATTGCCGCCGAGGTCCGCGTCCTCCCCCGCGCCGCCCGGCAGCGCCGGAAGCAGCGCGACGTCGAAGCCCACGGGCACATGGTAGATCTCCGTCGTCGGCGGGTAGAAGTCCGTCGCCTCTTCCTTCTTGCTCGTGCCGTCCGGGTACTTGAGCAGGCGGGACCGCTTGATGCGGTAGCCCTTGATGCCGTGCTGCTTCACGAGGACCTTCTTGCCCGAGAGGGTCGGCTCCTCGACGATCTTCCGCTTGAACGCGAGGGTCGAGACGAGCTCGCGACCGAAGCTCACGTCCACGGGGCGCATCTTGCCGAGCAGCTCGACGCGCAGCTTGTTGCCGTCGGTCTTGGCGTGGACGACGACGGGGAACGGGTGCGGATTGCGGACCTTCAGGTCGACGGCCGGGTACACGACCGTCGAATCGAGCCCCATCGGGATGTACGCGCTCGGCCGCGAGTGAGGAAGGCGCTCGAGGACATCGAAGCCAGCGAAGAAGGCCGCCGCGTGGAAGGTGGACGCGGCCTGGCACGTGCCGCCGCCGACGCCTTCGACCATCTCGCCCTTGAAGATCTCCCAGCTCTTGGCAAACCCGTTCGACTCGCTCCGCTCGCCGACCACCGTGTTGAAGCTGATCATCTCGCCGGGAGAGATGACGAGCCCGTCGAGCTTTTGCGAGGCGTTGTCGATGTTCTTCCCGCGGCGCTTCTGCTCGCCACCGCGCGAGAAGGAGGTCTCGTACTCGGCGAGGACCACCGAGATGTCGAGGCCCTTCAAGTAGGCCGTCGAGATGCGCGGCGCGAACGTGGCGATCGGCAGCTCGACGCGATCGCTCTTCGCGTTCTGGCGCGCCTCACGCGCGAAGCCCTCGAGGCGGGCGACCGTGCCGTCGGGATCGATGTAGTGTCCATCCTTTTCGGGAATGGTGGCGTGCTTGTCGAGGTCGAGCCGCGCGGAGACGGCCTCGACGTCGGTGACCTCCTTGAGGGCATCGAGCTTCGGGAACGCGACGGCGCGATCGATCGAGATGCGCAGCGGGACGTCGACGTTGCCCGCACGAGCCTCGCGCGTCGCCTGGGCGCGCGACCACGGGTCACCGCTCTTGCCGATGCGAGCCGCAATGGCCATCGTCTCGTCGACGTCGACCACGAGGCCGAGTTCGCCGAGCGTCGCCTCCAGCGCCGGCTTGTCGGACTCCGGGGTACCAGGCATCGCAAGCGCGACCTTGCGCGCAGCGAGCGCCGCGGCCCTCGACTCGACGAAGGCGCGGAGCTTCGCCGCATCGGCGCCGTCCGGAACACGCTCACCGTCGATGGCGACCCCAGGCAGGACGTAATCACTCGGCAGGTAATGCGCCGAGAGCCCGACACCTGCGCCGCCGACGGTCAGCAGCAGGGCTGCGACGAGCCCGAGACGCAGACCCCAACGCCGCGAGCCACGCACATCGGGCGGCGGAGCTCCTGGCCGGACATAAAGGGCCGCAGGCGGTCCGGGCCTCCCTGAGGAGGCGCCAGGACGCACATGTGGGTTGGGCGGCGGCGGGAACGACATGTTGAGGAAACGCTCACGCAAGTATCCATCATCCAGGCGCAAATCCCAAGATAGGACGAGACTCCTCGTGAACCTCGTGGGCCCTGGCCTTGTGTATCATCGCCGCGAAGCCACCAGCCCTCCGGAGCGTTTCAGTCCTTGAAGACCTGCACCCAGTGCAAGATGCGGCACCCGAACGAGGCAACGTACTGCTTCGTCGAGGGCGGCGAGCTCGTCGAGCTCCCGGACCCGCGCATCGGCACGGTCCTCGCGGGCCGGTACGTCATCGACGAGGTCATCGGCGAAGGCGGCATGGCGACGGTGTATCGCGCGCACCACAAGCTGGTCGACCGGCCGGTCGCGGTGAAGATCATGAACCCCATGCTCGCGAGCGATCCGATCGTCCGCGAGCGCTTCCGTCGTGAGGCACGGAGCGCGCAGAAGCTCGCGCACCCCAACATCATCGAGATCTTCGACCAGGGCGATACCGAGGACGGCACCTGCTACATCGTCATGGAGCTTCTCCGTGGCGAGTCGCTCGCGGCCGTCGTCGGACACGGCAGGCTCGAGGTCGATCGCGCGATCCATGTGATGATCCAGATCGCCCGCGGCATCGCGCGCGCGCACGACCTCGAGGTCATCCACCGCGACCTCAAGCCCGAGAACATCTTCCTCTGTCGGCGCGACGACGGCTCGGACCTCGTGAAGCTGCTCGATTTCGGCATCGCCAAGAGCCGCCAGGATTCGCGGCTGACCGGACAGGGCGAGCTCTTCGGGACGCCGCAGTACATGGCGCCCGAGCGCATCCTCGGCAACGACACGGGCGGCTCGAGCGACATCTACGCGCTCGGCGTCGTGTTCTTCGAGATGTTGAGCGGTGAGCTGCCCTTCAACGCGCCCGACATCGCCACCTTCTTCGTGAAACACATGAACGAGCCCGCGCGCTCGCTCCAGGCGCTCAACTCGCGCATCCCGGCGGCTCTCGACGAGCTCGTCGGAAAGATGCTCGCGAAGGATCCGAAGGATCGCCCCGTCGACGCGCACCGCATCCACCAGGACCTCCTCGAGCTGCTCCGCGAGCGCGAGGTCGCGGCGCCGCCGACGGCCGAGTCCGAGCCGCTCAGCGCAGCGGCGCCGATCACGCTCGCGGCCGGCGCGGCCGATCAGTGGGCGCGCCGCATCTACGTCTTCGAGCAGATGCTCTCGCAGGCGTTCGGTCACAAGCAGCGAGCCCCGAGCGAGCTCACCGGCCTGCTCGACGAGGTGAACACCGGCGTCCGCGAGGTCGTGCGCCTCCGCGCCGAGAGCCTCGAAGCGCAGCGCACGCTCGAGGCGATCGACCTTCGCGGACGCGAAAAGCGCTCGCAGCTCGGCTTCGCCGTCGACCAGCTCGGCACCGACGGCTCGAAGTCCAAGGAGGACCTCCGCACCGCCCACGTCGCGCAGAAGCACGCCGAAGACGAGTGCAAGGCGGCTCGCGAGCGCTTCCACCTCGCGCACAAGGAGGTCGTGATCTGGGAAGGCCGCTCCGGCTTCCTCGAGCCTTGGTCCGACCTCGCCCAGGCCTACCGCGGCGTCGCGGACGCGGTCGACGAGTGGAACGCCTACCGCGGCGAGGAGCGTCGCGCGATCGAGGCGGCCGAGCTCGCCGAGCGCCACGCGACCGACGTGGATTTCCAGATCCGTGAGCTTCGCACCGCGCTCGTGACGCACGAGCAGGAGCTCGACGACGAGCGCGAGAAGTGCCGCGAGCGCATCGAGGCCAACGGGAAAGAGGCCGACGCGATGGAATCGAAGCTCCTCGACCTCACCACGCGCTTCTGTGAGCCGCTTCGCACGCGCACCGAGCTCGCTCCTTTGTTCGAGGAGCTCGGGATGGAAGCCGCTGCCGCATCCGCTGCGTGAGAGGGAAGTGCCGATGTCGCCACACGCATCGTCAACGCTCTCCGCGTCCCAGGTGAACGAGCTCCTGGGTGAGCTGGCGCATGGGGGCGCGTCCGAGAGCGCCGCCGAGTCGAACGAGCTTGCTCCCGTGCACGTCGTGTACGGCGGCGCACATCTCTACCGCGCCGACTCGCCTGCGAAGCTCGCGAAGCTTGCACGCGCCGCGATGGAGACCTGGGGCAAGGATGACGCGACGTTCGCGCGGCTGATGGGCATGAGTGACGTCGCCGCCAAGCGCCTGGCCTTCGAACTCGGCAAGCGCGTGCGAGAGAAGCTCGATCGCGACCCCGTCGAGAAGACCTGCATCGACTTCGAGGACGGCTACGGCCCGCGCAGCGACGACGAGGAGGACGCCGAGGCGGTCCGTACCGCCGGCGAGCTCGCCCGCGCGCCACGCGCACCTCGGCCCCACATCGGGATTCGCGTCAAGGCGCTCGCGGGCCCAACGGCCCACCGGGGCGCGCGCACGCTCGATCTCTTCCTCACGACCCTCGCACGCGCGAACGGCGGGACGGTTCCGGCGGGCTTCACCGTCACGCTCCCGAAGGTCACGCGTCCCGCGGAGGTGGCGGCGCTGGCGGCGCTCCTCGGCCTGCTGGAGAAGGCGCTCGGTCTCACGGAACGGATCGGCATCGAGCTCATGATCGAGACGCCCCGCGCGCTCGTCGACGACGTGGGGCGCGTGGCGCTCCCCTCGCTCGTCTCGGCCGCGGACGGGCGCTGCGTGGCGGCGCACCTCGGCGCGTACGACCTCACCGCCACCATGGGCGTGACGGCGGGCGAGCAACGCCTCGATCACCCCGCATGTGATGCCGCACGGCAGCTCATGCAGCTCGCGCTCGCCGGCACTGGCGTCGACGTCGTCGACGGTGCGACAACGCTCCTGCCCATCGCCACCCACCGAGAGACTCCCGATGCGCCCCTCACCGATGCGCAGCGAGCGATCAACCTGGGGGACGTGCACACGGCCTGGGCGCTGCACGCGACCGCCGTGAGGCGCGCGCTCTCGCTCGGCATCTACCAGGGGTGGGATCTCCATCCTGCCCAGCTACCCGCACGCTACGGCGCCGTCTTCGCATTCTTCCTCGCCGAGCGCGCACCGATGGCCGCACGCTTGAAGGCGTTCGTCGCGCAGGCCACGCAGGCTACGCGCTCGGGCCAGGTGTTCGACGACGCGGCAACCGGCCAGGGACTGCTCAACTTCTTCGTGCGTGGTGTGGCGTGCGGCGCGCTCGGTGATGACGACGTACGAGCGACCGGCCTCTCCTTCGCAGAGTTGCGCGCCCGCTCGTTCGCGCGCATCGTCGCGGCGAGGAGCGGGGCCGCATGACGAACCCAGCAAAGGCACGACGAACCGAGAGCGCGGAGGAAGAGGCCGAGCATCTCCTCGCCCTCTACGGCCAGGACGCCTCCAAGATCATGGACATCCTCCACGGTCAGCTCAGCAACCTGACCGGCCGCGCCCAGACACTGCTTCAGCTCGCAGGCCTGACGATCACGGTCACTGGCTTCAGCGGCACGAGCATCGCGCGCTCCGGTCCGCTCGCGGCGTGGCTCGTCGTCTCTGGGCTCGTGATCGTCCTCGTCGCGGCGTCGCTCTCGATGGGCGGCATCCTGCGGATCCGCTGGATGACCCAGCTCGCACCGACGTCTCTCCGCGAGACCATCATCTACGCCATCGAGATGCGTGACGCGAAGACGCGCATCTTCGGTCGCTCGCTCGCGCTGCTCATCGTCGGCCTTGCGCTCTATATCGGCAGCGTCTCGATGCTGCTGCTCGGCAACGTGCCGCGGTGAGCGCTCCGCCGCGCTAGGATGCACGTCATGGTCGTGCATCGTCTCGCGCCCTTCGTGCTCCTCGTTGCGCTCGCGGCCTGTGGACCTCGCGACGGCGGTGCGGAGTACGGGAGCTCGCCCGCCGCGGAAGATCCGGGAGGTGGGCAGGTCCAGCAGGAGGTCACCTACGAGAAGATGCCCGACGGCTCGATCCGCAAGACGACCGTCACGAAGCGCACCGTACCCGCTCCCACGCCTGCCGCGCGCCCTGCCGATGCGTGGCCCGCGGACCCGATCGTTCGCTACAACGTCGATCAGGTGAACGCCTACCGCTCTCGGGGTGGGCTTCCTCCCCTCCTCTACGACGGCCGCTTGAGCGCCTTCGCAGCGACAGGCTCGCAGCGCCTCGCTCGGGATCACGTCGCTCACGCGAACTTCGCCGAGAACGCCTCCGCGCAGAAGTTTGGCTCGCGAAGCGCAGAGAATCAGGGCGACCCGGGCGGCGTGCCGCCGATGGATGCCGATCGCTGGCGGAGCGCCCAGAAGCAGGTCGACATCATGCTCAAGCTGATGATGGATGAGGGCCCCGGCGGCGGGCACTACGACAACATGATGAGCCCGAAGCTTCGGCGTATCGGTGTCGGCATCGCGACGGTGAACAATCGCTTCTTCATGACGAACGATTTTTCGGACTGATTCACACGCAGAAGCCGTAATTTCTGGGCTTTTTCTCGGTCGTGATAAGTTCGCTCGGGGAACGATGGCCGAGGCTCACGACCGATCGTCAGGGTGGATCGGTAGGGTCCTGGCCGGCAAATGGCGCGTCGATGCGAAGATCGCGCGCGGCGGCGTCGCGACGGTCTACCGCGCCACGCACCGCCAGGGGCAGGTCGCCGCGATCAAGATCATGCACCCGGAGCTCGCTCGCAACGAGGAGGTCCGCAAGCGCTTCTTGCGCGAAGGCTACGCGGCGAACAAGGTCGGCCATCCCGGCGTCGTGAGCGTCATCGACGACGACGTGACCAAGGAGGGCACGGCGTACATCGTCATGGAGCTGCTCGAGGACGGGGAGGTGCTCGAGGATCGCCGCGAGCGGCTCGGCGGCAAGCTCCCCGTCGCCGAGGCTGTCGACGTCTGCGACCAGATCCTCGATGTCCTCGCGATGGCGCACGAGAGGGGCATCATCCATCGCGACATCAAGCCGGAGAACATCTTCGTCCTCACGGATGGCGTCGTGAAGGTGCTCGACTTCGGCATCGCGCACATCAAGGAGGCCGCGAAGGCACAAGAGTCAACGGCGACAGGCCTCCTTCTCGGCACGCCCGAGTACATGTCGCCCGAGCAGGTCCTCGGCAAGCGCGGACAGATCGACGCGTCCACCGACATCTACGCCGTGGGAGCAACCATGTTCACGCTGCTGTCGGGTGAGTCGGTCCACGTGGCCGATACGCTGAACATGCTCCTCATGCAGGCGGCATCGCGACAGGCACGCTCGCTCGCGTCGGTCGCCTACAAGGGTCTCCCGCGGGCGCTCATCGCCGTCGTCGACAAGGCGCTTGCACTCGAGAAGCCTCGACGCTGGCCATCGGCGCGGGCGATGCAGCTCGCGCTCCGCGAGGCCGTGCCTGGCGCGAAGTCGCCCGCTCGATCGAGCGCGAACAAGGTCGCGCGTGCACCCGACGCACCAGCAGTCATGGCCGTCGCCAGCCCGCCGGTGTCCGCTGCGCCGGCGACCGTGCCGAACCCCGCGGCTGCACCGAACCCGGCGCGCCATTCGAAGGCGGCGAGCGCGAGGAGCACGCCGCCGCTACCGAGTGCATCGAGCGCACCGAGGGTCCCGAACACCTCGCGGCCGAAGCCTCCCACGCCGAATGCGAAGCTCTCGGCACCGCCGCCGCGCCCGGCGTCGCTGCCGCCGCCGCCGCCGCGCCCGGCATCGCTGCTGCCGCCGCCGCCGCGCCCGGCGTCGCTGCCGCCACCCGCACCACGACCGTCGAACAAGCCGCAGCCCATCGCGCCCGCGGAGCCGACCGACGGTCCTACCTCTGTGCCGACGCCGTCGACGGCACCGACTACACCACGGAACGATTCCGTCACGCCGCCGTCCCTTGCGCCGCTGTCGGGCCCCACGACCGTCATTCCGAGACGCGAGGAGGGCGATCCCTGGACCGACGAGATGGGCGCCGACGATCTCGACGGACCGACGGTCGCGACGACCGGTGGGCCGTTAGGAGGAGCTCCCGCACGGTCCGTGCGCTCCGAGGTGCTCGCGCGCCCTCCGATGCCCTCGACACCGTCGTCGCGACCGGAGCCACCTTCGGTGCCCAAGCCCGACTCCATGGCGTCGACGCAGCTCCTCCGCACCGACGAGCGCCTGGCGCTCGCCACGGCGCAGACGGTCCTCGATCCGACCGCGACACCGGCGCGGCGCGCGTCGGCCCCGCTGTCCGCTCGACCCGACGCTCACGTGCGCGGGACGCATCCCTACCTTCCGCCTCCGCCTCCGCGCGACGCCTCGGGCCGCTCGGTCGCGCCGCCCGCAGTGCCGGCTCCGTCCTCGGCGCCTTCCGTACCGGCTGTGACGTCGACGCCGCCGCCGTGGATGGCGCCGATGGCGCCACGCCTCCACACGATGCGTATGAACGACACGCCACCGCCGGTGCCGCCCGCCGCACGCGAGCCGCCCGCCCCGGCCGTGATGGTCGCGATCGCCGTGGCCGCCGTGCTTCTCGCCGCGATCTGGATCGGGAGCTGTCTGATGGTCCCGGCGAGCTGAGCTACTCGGCGCGAAACGTGAACGCGACCGTGACCGTCTTGCGCGCTTCGACCTTCAGCTTCTGCGTCTGACGACCGAACGCCTCGTGCCAGGCCTCGAGCTCGTAGTCACCCTCGGGGACGTTCGTGAGGTCGAACTCGCCGGCCACGTTCGACACCGCAAAAAACGGGTGATTCACGACGCCGACGAACGCGGCCATCCACGGGTGCACGTCGCACTTCGCGCGGACCATGACCTCCTCCTTGTCGAAGGTCTTGAAGATGCGCATGTCCTTCGTCGGCATCATGTCGTTGAAGGGCGCGTTCGACTCCGCGACGGTGCGCACGTTGTGGAGGATGGGATCGCTGTTGAGGAAGACGACCTTCTGCCCGACGCGCGCGCCGATCACGTGCGGTTTGTAGAGGCAGCCCTTCTGGTCCATGACGACGGGCTCGTCCGGCGCGGCGGGTGATTTGTAGGACTCGAGGCCCTTCTTCACCCAGATGAATGCATTCTGCATCTTTCCGTCCGCCACGAGCACAGTGTCGGAGAGCACGGTGCCGCTCTTGCCGTCGCTCACGCAGGCGCCGAGGTTGAGCTCCCTGGGGGGCGGCGGCTTTCCGTCGAGGCGGACCGAGCCTTTGACCTGGCCGACCACGCCCTCGTTGGCAACGACCTTCGGGCCGCCGGTGGACGACGGCTCGGTCGGGCTGAGCGGGCCGGTCGTCGCGGTGGTCGAGTCACCGCCACCGCTCGAAGACGACGACGTGAGCGCCGAGTGCGTGATGGTCAGGGCGACGGCGAGCGCACCGATGAGGACCCCGGGATGGATCTCCTTGAAGGAGTTCTGGATGTGCCGAATCGTCGAGCCGAGGAGGATGAGGCCCGCCAGGATCACCCAGTTGTATTTGCTTCCGTAGGCCCCCGGGAAGTGGTTGCTCAGCATGATGAGCACCACCGGATAGGTCATGTAGTTGTTGTGGCGCGAGCGCGTCTTCGCGTGCTTCGCGAGGTTGGCGTCGGGCGCTCGACGCGCGTGGACGGCGGCGACCAGGCCCTTCTGCGCCGGGATGATGTGCACCCAGACGTTGGTGGCCATCCACGTACCCATCATCGCGCCCGTCATCAGGTAGGCGGCGCGTCCGCTGAGCACATGGGTGAGGTGCTGCATCGTCGCGACGACGAGCACGTACGTGATGATCGCGCCCAAGAACATGTGGTTCTTGATCGGCGAGCGCCACAACAGGTCGTAGACGAACCAGGAGCCGATGAGCATCGCGACGCAGAGCCCGGTGGCCATGCCCGGCGAGATGCTCGAGACGTTCGGGTCGACGAGCGTGACGCCGCCGCCCTGGAAGAACACGATGTCCATCAGCAGCCAGCCGGTGAGCAGCGTGAAGCCGGCCTCCCACTTGAACCAGTGGAGGCGCTTCGGCATCGCCTCGGGCGCGATGTGCTTCTTCTCCACCTGGTAGAAGCCGCCCGAGTGGACCATGTAGAGCTCGCCTTCGACGCCCTTGCGCTCGGCGTTCTCGACCTTGTCGAGGTGGCTGTCGAGCCAGTTGAAGAACAGCGAGCTTCCGATCCACATGATGCCGCTGATGACGTGCGCCCAGCGGACGAACAGGTTGAGCCACTCGGTGACGGTCGCGGGCGACATGCGTGGTCTCAGCTTCCTCGGTAGGTCGAATAGCCGAACGCGCTCAGGAGGAGCGGCACATGGTAGTGCGAGTCGGCATCGCGGACCGTGAACGCGATGCATGCTTCGGGGTAGAAGCCCTCGACCTTCTGCGCGGAGAAGTAAGAGCCCGTGTCGAAGGTGATGCGGTAGGTGCCCGTCGTGAGCTTGCCCTCGGGCACGAGCTCCTTCACGCGTCCGTCAGCGTCGGTGTGGCCCGCGTTCAGCTTCGCGTAGGCGCCGTCGTCGCCTTTCTTCTCGATGGTGACGGGGACGCCGCTCGCCGGCTTGCCACGCGTGATGTCGAGGACGTGCGTGGAGATCGATTTCATCGGAGCACCAGTTTTTCGAGGCGAAGCTCGGTGATCTTGCGTTGCTCCTCGACGGCGCGACGCAGCTCGCTGTCGGGGTCGTTGCCCATGCGACCTTTGGCGATCGCGAGCATCTCTTCCACGGTCTTGCCGGTCGCGCAGACGATGTAGATGCGCGCGAACTTCTCCTCGTAGGCGATGTTCGTCTTGTGGAGCTCGTCGCGGGTGGCTTGCGAGGCGGTGTCGACGCTCGCTTGCTCGTTCGCGCTCCAGGACTGGGCGGTGGCCGACTGCGTGGCCTCGGCTTTCTTCTCGCCGATGCGTGGGTGGGCGCGAAAGGCCTCGTCCCAGTCCTTGGTGGCGAGCGCGAACCAGAGCTCGGCGGCGCGTCTCTTCAGCGCGTCGAGGGTCGCGAAGGAAGAGGGCGATTGGATGCGTTCTACACGCATCGCTTCGACCCAGGCGCGCGAGCCGCAGCAGGAGGTGAGCGAGGCCGCGAGCTCGGGATCCGGCATCGCGCGGAGATAGCGCATGCCCGCGTCCTCGCGGCCGGCGTCGGTGACGACACCGAGCAGGCGCAGGCGACTGATGCCGCCGTCGGGCCAGATGCGCATCCGGACATGCGTGGCAGAGACGCGCGCGCCGGGGCTGTTCGCGAGCTCCGCCTCGAAGGCATGCGGCGTGTGAGGCTGGAGGCTCGTCTTCGGGAGGAGCGGCACCCAGCCTTCGTCCTTCGAGCCGTCGGGATCGGGAGCGGCGGACGCCACCTGCGTGACGTCGAGCGACGCGAAGTCCGGAGCGTTGCCCTTGAAGTGGAGCGTGTCGACGATGGCGCGCTCGATCGTGCCCTCGGTCGCGAGGCGGAGGACGACCCAGTCGGGGCCGGGGCGCCGGCCGCGCTTGGTCTCCCAGCCGTCGCCCATGTTCACGCCGCGGCCCGGCATGATGAGGTTGTGACGCGAGCCGAAGAACATGTCGTTGCAAGCGACGACGAGCGCCCCGTGCTCGGCGGCGGCGAGGTCGACGAGCTGCGGGCGGTGGCGGGAGCCCATCCAGCGAGCTTCGGGCATGACGTCGCCGTGGACGCGAAGGCGCGCGACGCCGCCGTCCGGGTAGATGTGAAAGCGCAGGTGCGTGAAGCGCTGCTTCGAGTCGACCTCGAAGTAGTTCTTGGAGCCTCCCTCGAGGTCGGCGCGAGGGAGGATGGGCGTCCACGTGATGTCGCTCGAGAGGAGCGTGGCAAGCGAGGGATGCCCCTGGATGCTCGCGCCCTCGATGGCGCATGCCGACGGGTAGTTGCCGGTGAAGAACGCGGTGTCGACGACGAACGCGCGCACGATGCCGGGGAGACCGAGACGGAGGATCGCCGAGTCGAAGTCGGGGTGCGGGCCGGGCGTCACGAACGCATAGTCGCGTTGGCGGCGGGACTCCCAGCCGTCCATCCACTTGCCGCGGTCGGTGTACTTGCCTTCGATGAAGACGGCCTCTTGCGGCTTGAGGAGGTTGTCCTTGCTCGCGAAGAAGTCGTCCGTGGCGTGGAGGACCGAGCCGCCGAGCCGCTCGGCAGCGAGGTCTACGAGGTGAGTGAGCTCGGTCGATTTCGTCATGGCACCGCTTATTTCGCCCTGATATTACACTGTTCGTTGGGCGAGCTAGACTTTCGTGACCAGGTGCGATCCCGCGCGGCGCGCTGCGGCCGACGATATTCTTGCGCTGCCCCCGCACGTGAACGGGCAGACCGTCTTTGGCGTGCTTCATGCGCACCCGCGGCCCGCGCCGACGCGAGGTGCTGTCGCCCGAGTACGCACTCGCTCGATCGCTCGATCGCTCGATCTCGGTCTGCTCGGGCGGAGGTAGGCGGCGCGAGAGCGAGCGACGGGTCCAGCGGCCGGAGGGGCCGCCGACCAAGCCCGTGCCGCGCTCGTAGATGGTCTCGCCGCGGAGGATGGTCCGCAAGATCGCGCCGCGGAGCGCGCGGCCCCGCGTATCGACGAGCCCCGGCATGATGCAGGCGTCGCCGGCGTCGAGCGTGCGGACGCCCGCGGGCGCACCTTCGAGTTCGGTGATCGCGACGATCACGCCGATCGCGACGATCGCGACGATCACGCCGTTTCGCCGCGGGCCGCTCAACGTCGGGCAGAACGACGCGCTTGCCGCGGATGACCGCATCGACTCGTGACATCTCGGCCCGCGAGCAGAGGGCGATTTCCGGCGTTCCGTCCTCTATACTTCGCCCGATGCTGACGTCCGACAGCACGCTGAAGTCCGCCGCACCGGTGGCCGACGGCGACGTGACCTTGCCCATCGAGACCTCGATGGTCCTCGCGGGGGGCACGCTGGTCGAGCTGCATCCGTCGCGGCTCGGCGTGGCGGACGTGCTCGTGCGTGGCGACCGCATCCTCCAGGTCGGCGGCGCGATGCCCGAGAGCCTGCCGCGCGTCGACGTGGGCGGATGCATCGTGACGCCCGCGTTCACCGTCGCTCACACGCATCTCTACATGTCTCTCACGTGCGGGATGCCCCCGCCGCCCAAGCCACCGCGGACGCTCACCGACACGCTGCAATGGATCTGGTGGGCGCTCGACAAGGCGCTCGACGACGACCTCGTCCACACCTCGGCGCTCGTCGGCGCAGCGATGGCCGCGAAGGCAGGCGCCGCGTGCATCATCGATCTGCACTCCTCACCGCGCGCGATCGATGGCTCGCTCAACCGCATCGAGGCTGCGCTCGACGAGGTTGGCCTGCGTGGCGTCCTCGGCTACGAGACGAGCGATCGCGACGGACGCGGGCGCCGTGACGGAGGGCTCTCGGAGAATCGGCGGTTCCTCGAGAAGGTGCGCACGGGAGCGACGAAGCACCGCGCGCTCGTCGGCGCTCACGCGATGATGACGCTGAACGACGATACGCTCGATGCGCTTCGCGAGCTCGCTGACGCGCAGGGCGCGGGCATCCACATGCACGTCGCCGAGGATCTCACCGACGCGCTCGACGCCGAGCGCATCCGCAAGGCGCCGCTCGCGACGCGGCTCGAGCGCCTTGGTATCGCGCGCAAGGGCTCGGTCGTCGCGCACGGCGTGCAGCTCGACACGAAGCTCGCCGAGTCCATGATGCGGGCGGGCGTGTTCCTCGTCACCAACCCGCGCTCCAACATGGACCACGGGGTGGGTCTGTGCGGACTCACCGGAGCGCGCGTCGCGCTCGGGACGGACGGCGGCGATCACGACGTGCTCGCCGAGGCGCGCGCGTACTACCTGCGTCACAGCGAGGCTCATGACGATCTCGCGCGGGAGACCGGCGCGCGCGTCGCGGCGGGTCAGGAGCTCTCCGCCCTGCTCTTCGGTGACGGCACCCCCCCGCGCATCATCGCGGGAGCGCGCGCCGATCTGACGGTGCTCGACTACGCGCCGATGACGCCGATGACGCCCTCGAACGTCATCGAGCACTTTGCACGTGGCTGGACCTCAGGGCACGTACGGGACACGATGGTCGGCGGTTCCTTCGTGCTGCGCAACCGAAAGCTCGTGAACGTCGACGAACGCGAGCTCGTGCTCCGCGGACGCGCCGCCGCGGGTCGGCTCTGGGAACGGATGCAGGGGTACACCTGATGACGGCGAAGGCCCCCGACTTCCGCCCCGGCGACATGCTGCCGGGCACGAAATACCGCATCGTGAAGCAGATCGGCGCGTGCGGCATGGGCGTCGTCTATCAGGTGGTGAAGCCGCCTGAGATCATGGGCGTGCTCAAGCTGATGAGCAGCGATCTCACCGAGCACGAGGAGTTCCGCACGCGGTTCCTCGACGAGGTCCGCGTGCTCGCGCAGCTCGATCACCCGAACATCGTGAAGGTGTTCGACTACGACAAGCTGCCGGACGGCACGCCGTTCTACGTGATGGAGCTCCTGCACGGTCGCACCGTGCGCGACGTTCTGGCGACGATGGGGACCTTGCCGCCGCGCGTCGCCTTCGAGGTGACGCGCCAGCTGTGCGAGGCGCTGCACTGCGCGCACACGCACGACATCCCGGTCGTCCATCGCGACATCAAGCCCGAGAACATCTTCCTGCACGCGCCGAAGCACGGCGAGCCGGTGGTGAAGCTCATCGACTTCGGCGTCATCGCGGTGGCCGACCGCGCGCACGACGGCGCGTTCGTCGGGACCTGGAAATACGCGGCGCCCGAGCAGATCCGTGGCGAGCGTGCGACGCCCGCGACGGATCTCTATGCGGTGGGGCTCGTGCTCTACGAGATGCTCTGCGGGATCGGACCGTTCGAGGACGTGGACAGCGGCGAGCTGGTCTCGCAGGCGCACCTGAAGGCGATGCCTCCGCCGGTGTCGAAGTTCGCGCCGTGGGTGCCGCCGTCGATCGTGCAGCTCATCGCGGCGTCGCTGGCGAAGGAGCCGCGGCAGCGACCGCGCGATGCGTATGCGTTCGCGGAGCGCCTGTTCGAGCTCGAATGGGCGAATGACGGCAAGGACCCGAACGACCGCACCGCCGAGGGGCCGCTCTCGCGGATCCTGAGCACGGCGGGGGGTGACAAGCCGTCGAGCAAGAACCTGTTCGCTGCGGCGCCGCCCCGCGATCGATTGGGCAATGTTCCGCGGATCGGCGTACCGGAGGAGGCGCGTCGCGGTGGGCCGACGAGCCCGGGGATGGGCGCGCCCGAGTCGACGATGCCGGGGGAAGATGCGCTTCTCGCGGGGTTGCTGGACCGGCAGGACGTGCGACCGCGATCGAAGACACCGCCGCAGGCGGCGGTGCAGGCGCGCCGTGGGTCGGCGCCGGAGCTCGGCCGCGACGCGGCAGTGACGATGGATGCACCGCCGAGCGCGCCGCGGGTGGCCAGTGCGGCGGAGGTGACGGCGGACTCGTTCTCGGATGGGACGACGCGGAAGCTCGCGGGGGCAGCCGCACCGTCGGACACGTTCGCGTCGCAGGAGTCGGACACGCGGCGTGCGTCGCGGAAGACGAGCAAGCTCGCGGTGCCGCTCGCGCTGGGGCTGCTTGCGGTGATCGCTGGCGTCTCGGTCATGGCGTATCGCGGACGTGCTCCCGACGCGTCGCACGCAGCGATGCGCGTCGAGGCGACGGGCGGTTTGCCGAGCGCCCTCGTGCCGGCGCCCGAGGCGATGAGCACGAGTGCGCTGACGCCGTCGGCGGTCGCGACCGCGAGCGCGGTGCCCGTCGTGGCGACCTCGCTCGCGACGGCGCCGCTGAAGGCGCCCCCTGCGGCGTCGCATCGCGGCAAACCGAATCCTTCCGTGAGCGCAATCCCCCTGGGGGGTACCGCGGGCACGATTTCGACGATCGCGCCGGTCCCGGCAAGCGCTCCGCCGCCGAAAGCGAGCGCAAAAGACGATTCCTTCGTGCGCGGCCTCTGAGCGCGGGCATATTTTCTTCGCAATCAGGGCGCCCCGCGGCCGAGGGGTGAGAGCTCCCCGCCCGCAACCCTTTTTGGAGGTCTTCGATGCGTAGTGTCTTCTTTGGACTCCTGGCGACGACGGTGACGGCGTGTGGCGTCTTCAGCTCGTCGGACGACTCAGCGAAGGAGCCGGTCCCTCCGCCGAGCACTCCGCAGGACAACGCGACGCCGCCGCCGGTCGGTGGCCAGGCCCCCGTCGGGGTGTACGTCTCCTCTTCGCAAGGTCAGGACGACGGGAGCGGCTCCTCGGTGCGCCCGCTGAAGACGCTCGCGAGCGCGTTCGCGAAGGCGAAGGAGCAGGGCCTGCGCGTGATCGCGTGCGCCGAGGAGTACGCGGAGAACGTGACCGTCCTCGATGGCGTCTCGGCGTACGGCTACTACGACTGCAAGAAGACGCCGTGGGAGCGAGGCGCGCCGCGTGCGGTCGTTCGCGCAGCCGCGAGTCCGGCGTTGATCGCAAAGGGCCTCACGCTACCGACGCGGCTCGAAGGCTTCGAGGTGCGCTCGCCGGATCTGGACGGCACGCCCGCCACGGATACGACGGGGACGACGATCGCGCTCGAGGTCCGTGACTCGACCGGGCTCGCGCTGAGCGAGGTGCTGTTGCACGCCGGCAAGGGCGCGCCGGGGACCGATGGCGTGGAGGGCCCGTTGAACAAGCGCACCGCGGCTTCGGACGGCGTGGCGGGAGCGGATCAGGGCATCCGATCGTGCAACCCCGCGCTCCAGGCATGCGACAGCATGCGCGTTCTCGGACCGGTGGGCGGCACGACGACGTGCGCCATCGGGCCGGCGGGAGGGGCAGGCGGCAAAGGTGGTGATGGTCGCTGGTACTCCTACGGCGCCGAGTCTTCCGGGTCCGTCGAGTACCGAGGGCTTCCGTGGGTGGCGACCGCGGCAACGGCGGTCGGCGGAGTGAACACAGATTCCATCAATTTCGGCAATGGCCTTCCGGGCACTCCGGGCGCGCGTGGTGGCGAGGGCACCGATGGCGCGAATGGGAAGTGGTCGCTCGCCGTGAGCGGGTTCGTGCGCGGCAACGGCACGGCGGGAAGCGCAGGTCAGCCCGGACAAGGAGGCGGCGGCGCCGCAGGCACGAGGGGGTACTGGGTGTCGGGTGGCACGATCGTCCCACCGGCCACTGGCTACTACGCCACGTGCTCGGGCGGCAGCGGCGGCGCAGGCGGCTGTGCGGGCCAGCCTGGGACGCCCGCCACGGGCGGCGGAGCGAGCATCGGAGCCCTTGTCGTCAACAGCACGGTCACGTTCGATACCTTGCGCATCGAGTCGTCCGTCGGCGGCCGCGCGGGCCAGGGAAACCTCGGGATGGCGGGAACGACGGGCGGCACCGGGGGGACGGGCACGTTCACGGCGGGACACGACAGCACGGGCGGGGGCGGCGACGGCGGTGCGGGCGGAATCGGCGGCGCGAGCGGACACGGCGCGCCGGGTCCTTCGATCGCGCTCGCATGGTCGAAGACGAAGCCGACGTTGACGAAGGGGGAGCTCGCGCCGGGGGCGGGCGGCGCGGGGCAGCCCGAGCTCTCGAGGGTGGTCGGAGGCAAAGTCGGCACGAAGCTGCTTCCCGCGGTCGTGGGCGAGTCGAAGATGGAGCACGAGATCACACCGTGAGCTGACTTCATGAAGTGGTTGCGGGGGATGCCCCGCAACCGTCGGAAACGGTGCCCTGTCCGGAGTCGTGGGTTACCCTTTGCCGGCTTTCGGCATGGAGCCGGGGCATGTCTCTCGGTAGCGTCGCGCTTTTTTCCACAACTCCCCATGTCGAAGGCCGATGGAGATTTTCGCGCGCGTGGAGCGGCCGGTGGCGGCGGTGAGGCGGCGTCCCCTTCCGCCGTGGAGTCCAAGAACGTGAAGCCCGCATCGTTGACGGTCCAGGATGACATCCCGCCAGTGCACGTGCTCGTGGCGGCGGAGCAGCAGGAGCGCAAGGAGACGGAGGCGCTGCTGTCGGGCTTCGATCGTCCGGGTCGAGGACCGAAGTCGGCGCCGAGGCAGCGTGACTTCGTCGACTACTACGCGAAGAAGCCGGACGGCGCGGGAGCGAGCAGCGGCTCGTTGCGAGCAGCGGCGTCGGGTGCGGCGGGCGTCGGTGCGGGCGGAGGCGCGGGCGGCGCGAGCGCGAAGGCGCGTGACGAGTCGACGGTGATCGTGCGGCGCAAGGGTGACGGCGCGCCGGCGTGGCTCGTGTGGGGTGGAGCGGCGGTGCTCATGCTCCTGGTGGGGGGTCTGGTCGCGTATGTGGCAACGGCGGATGGGAGTCCGGTGGCGGCGACGCCGACGGCCCCGAGCGCGGCTAGCGCGGCGACGACGTTGACGGCGGCGACATCTCCGAAGCCGAGCGTGGCGGACGAGAACATACCGCCGCCGAGCGCGGTGGCGCCGAGCGCGGAGGCGCCGAGCGCGGAGGCGGTCGAGGCGGCGCCGCCGGTGGTGGCGCCGCGGGGCTCGGGGAAGCGTGAGGCGCGCGCGGTGCCGAGCGGAGCGACGACGGGCGCGGCGGCGACGACGCCGCGAGCCACGACGACGGCGGAGACCGCGAAGGCTTCGCCGCGACAAGACTTCATTCGCGACCTGTGATGGACGGAGAGACGATGCGACGACACGTCCTGCTTGCTTGTTTGACGGTAGCGCTCGCGGTGCCTGTATTTCCGGGCGTTGCGCATGCAGATGATGCGGCGGTCGTGGAAGCGAAGGCGCGGTTCGAGGAGGGGCTGGAGCTCGCCGATGCGGGCAAGGCGGAGCCGGCGCGCCTGAAGTTCCAGCAGGCGTGGGCCGTCTTCAAGGCGCCCGCGGTCCTCTACAACCTCGCGCGCGCAGAGCAGCTCACGGGCCATGACCTCGAGGCCCTCGAGCACTTCAGGGGGTTCCTCAAGGTCGGAGCGACGGACGTCAAGATCTCCGACGCCATGCGCGACAAGGCAAAGCAGAACGCCATCGAGCTCGCCAAGAAGGTCGGTCAGGTCGACATCCAGGTACCGCCCAGCGCACGCGTCTCCGTCGACGGAAAGCCCTTGGACGAAACCCCGAAGGAGCCCGTCGCCGTACAGCCGGGCCGCCACACCATCGAGGCCTCCTTCGACGGAAGAGTGAAGAGCATCTCCGTAGAGTGCGTCGCAGGCAATGTCGTCAAAGCAAAGATCGACTTCGAAGCGGCAGGCAACACAGAGCCTCCGCGCGAGCAGCAGTCGAAGGGGTCGGCGTACTGGATCGTCCCGACCATCCTGGGTGTGGCAGGGCTCGCGGGCATCGGTGTCGGGATCGGGTTCGCGTCGAGCTCGCAGGGCGCGAAGAGCGATTCCGAGGATATCCGGCGAGCGAATCCTGGGTTGTGCGCGGAGCCGCAGCAGGCATCGTGCGCCACGTATCGCTCCAAGCGGAGCGACGCCGATTCGGCGTCCACGCTCTCCTACGTGGGATACATCGCAGGCGGCGTGCTGCTCGCCGGAGCGGCAGTCACCGCGATCGTGCTGTGGCCGCGGTCGATGGAACGTGCCGCGAAGACCCGATCACGGAGCATTGGCGCGGACGCCGTGGCTCCGATCGTCGGCGGTGGAACTTACGGCGCCGGCCTCGTTGGGCACTTTTGAGACGAGTGGATGGAACGATCATGATAACCACCTCGAAAACGGCTTTCGCGAGTCTTGGGCTCCTCTGCGGTCTGGGCCTCCTGGCCACGGCGTGCCCTGCGGTCCTCGATGATGAGTGTGCCGAGGGCGCGTGTGTTGCCGTGACGTCGCCAAGTGAAGCGGGCGCGGATGTGCTCGTCGATGGTGGGGCGGATGGGCCCGTCATCGATCCTTGCGTGAACACGCCGCTTGACCCGAAGTGCGTCGACGAGAACACGGCGCTATTCGTCTCGGCCCCGAACGGAGTCGACGCAACTGCCACGGGCTCGCAGGCGAAGCCGTTCAAGACGATCGGCGCTGCACTCGCGAAGATCACGGTTGCAAAGCGTCGAGTCTACGTCTGCGACGGGACGTATCCCGAGGACCTCGCGCTCAACGCGGCTCACTCCGGCGTCAGTCTGTTTGGTGGGATTGATTGCACATTCAAAGCAGTCAGCACCAACAAGCCGATCATTGGCGCGAGCGCGAACCCCTTGAAAATCGATGGTACGACAGGATTGGCCATCGCCGAAATCGCAATCGAGGCGAAGGATGCGACCAGCGGGTCGAGCATTGCGATGTTCGTGCACGGTGGAGATGTGACGCTCTCCCGAGTGCGGCTGGTTGCTGGCAGTGGCGCCAAGGGCGACAACGGCACCCTCGGTCCATTCTCGTATCCGGCAGTCACAGCCCTCAAGGGAAACGACGCCAAGAGCGCGACCGTCGGCGGCGATGCGATACCTTATGCCTGCCCAGGGGGCGCGATCACGACCGGAGGAAAGGGCGGCGACCTTGGGGCATCAGGAGCGACTGGAACTCCCGGAATAGGGAATCCTGGGACTCTCTCCAACTGCACAAGTGACGTGAGCGGCCACGCGGGCACACAACCGACAGCCGCGACGGGCGCAGCAAGCGTCGGAACGCTTACAGAACTCGGCTGGCAACCCGAGTCCGGTCCCTCGGGAGCGAACGGCGCGCCCGGGCAGGGCGGAGGTGGTGGCTACGGCAACAGCGGCGCAGGCGGCGGCGGCGGCGCGGGCGGATGCGGCGGAGCCGGCGGGGCGGGTGGGAAGGGCGGCGGCGCGAGTATTGCGCTGGCGGCACACAGCGCTCGCGTGACGTTCGTGGCGTCAGCGCTCACAGCGAAGAACGCAGGGCCAGGCGGCGGCGGTACGCTCGGCCAGACGGGGCAGACTGATTTTGGAACTGGTGGCAACCGGTCTGGATCGGCGTGCAACGGTGGCAACGGCGGCACGGGCGGGGACGGAGCGGCAGGTGGCGGCGGCGCAGGCGGCGTGTCGGTCGGTGCGCTTTACACGCTTACAAAACCGACCCTGGACTCTGCAACCGAGCAGCAGATCACGGTAGGCAGCAAAGGGACCGCGGGCGCAGCGGCGCCGGGCCGCACGAACATCGGCGTAGAAGGCAAGGCGGTAGCGACACTCGAATCCATGTAACGGAGATCGGGTTCCAGGGCGTCCTGCCTGGGCGGAAACCCGTGATGGGCAAGCGGACGTTTCCGCGCAATAGTTGTTGAGGGCGGTCAAGCGCTCCACGCCGCATGCTGCAAGCGATCGCCACAACCACGCACGCGACGCTCGCGGCGAGCCCTCGAGCCGACGCACCGGTGAATCGCGCGCTAACGCGTAGCTCTCTTCAACGCCCCCTCCCTGCGGGCGC
>JAYSXP010000382.1:0-12337 GCA_043717125.1 Polyangiaceae bacterium
TGCTAATCCCTGGTACTACGAATCTTCTAAAGCCAGTCCTCAACAGGCACTAGCGGAAGTTCGTACCGCTTGGGATCGCTGTTTCAAAAAAGTCTCTAGCGGCGCGTCGCCCATGCCGCCCTGACGTCCTCGCGGAGATCGCCCGGCAGCCACGATGGGCACACCGGCCGCGCATTCGCATGGCGCTCGTCTTGAACCCGGACACGCCACTCGAGATCGCCGCGCCCGTCGCAGGCCTTCTCCTGCGACACGAGCTTCGCCTCGTCGCCTCGTCGCCTACCGTGGCGCAGGCCGTCCGCGCGCTCTGCCTGGAGCATCTCGAGCGACGCCCGCCCGGTGAGTTCGGCGAGACCTCGGAACAAGACCAGACGCTACAGTAGCCGCTCAGCCCTCTTCTTCTTCGATTTCCCAGCGCTGGAGCGCGCTCACGCCGATGGCGGTCGCGCATGCCGCGCAGAGCGGTGGCTCCTGGTAGCGGCGCTCTTCGCCGCGACTCCACACGAGCAGCCCACGACCCGAGGCGCTCTCATCGCCGTCGTCCGCGCCGTCGTGGGTGGTGAGCGCGCCCGCGCAGACATCGCAGCGCGTGGCGTCGGCGTCCTCGAAGAGGACCGCGTGGCCAGCTGTGACGAAGCCCGCGATCGTGGGGAGGTCGCTCATTGTCGCTGCGAGAATCATAGCCCAGGCCGCAGGCGTTTTCACGCCTGGTTCACGCGGCATTTTTCACGCAACTCGCGGGCGGCAGTGGTCGAAGCAGCGACCATGCGGCTCCAAACGTTCGCCTCACTCGTCATCTGGGCGCGCCTCGCCTGCGTCATTGCTTTTCTTTTCGCGGGTTCAGGCTGTGCGTCCGTGCCGCCCTTGCCACCGAAGGCGCTGGAGCTGAACCGTGACGGCGCGGCGGCCCTCGCGGCCGGCGACCTCTCAACGGCCGAGGCGAGGCTCGCGGTTGCGATCGAGTTCAGCCCCCGGTTCACCGAGGCATGGGTGAATCTGGGGTACGTGGAGCTCCGCCGCGGCAACCTCGATCGCGCGCAGAAGCATTTCTCGAAGGCTCGCGACCTCAATCCGGATCTCCCCGCGCCACACCATGCGCTCGGCTTGCTTGCGGACCGTCGCGACGAGGGAAAGCGCGCCGAGAAGCACTACCGCGAGGCGCTCAAGGTCGATCCGGCGTTTGTCGCGTCGCGGGTCAACCTGGCGCGCCGGCTGTACGAGCGCGGCGCGTTCGAGGACGCACGCGAGCAGTTCCTGCGCCTCACGCAGGTGGAGGCGGAGGTGCCTGCCGGGTATCTCGGCCTCGCCGAGTGTCTCTTCCGGCTCGATCGCGAGGCGGACGCGGACGACGTCATCGCTCGCGCGCGCGCGCGCTTCGGCGACACGCCTGAGCTGCGGATGCTCGTCGCGCGTCAGCTCCTCCGGCGCGACGCCTTCGACGAGGCAGAGGAGATCCTCGCGCCACTCACGGGTGAGGCGGACCGCGCCCGAGCGGGAGCGGCGTGGAGCTGGATCGGCGTCGCGCGACTGGCGCGAGGAGACCGCGTGGGGGCGCGTGTTGCGGCTCGCGAGGCCATGGCCGTCGACCGCACGGACGAGGTCGCTCGCGAGGTCGCGCGTCGCGCGCGGTGATCGCGCGCCGTGAGCTCATGCGAGCCTCAGCCGCGGAGGAGCAGAAACGCCGTGCCCGCCAGGAGCACGATCACGCCGAAAACGATGCCCACGACCATCCAGATCGGCACGTGGGTGCCAGGGATGTCGATGCGGTCGTCGTGCTCGTGCGCGCGATGGCCGCCTTGCTCGTGCCAGGGGCCCGGCGGTCGTGACGTCGCAGCGTTGGCAGCGGGCGGACGGAGGCTGCCTGCCGGCGCGTTCGCATCGTCGCCCGGGACCGCCGCACCATGGGCGGCGCGATCGCCGGCAGCGAGCGGAACCGTCTCGGAGAACGATTCGTCACCGAGCGTGTATTTTCGGTACTTGAGCGGCTCGTCCGTCGCGTCGAGGGGCTTGAGCGTATGCCCATCGAACTGGACGACGATCACGGTGATGTTGTCGTGACCGCCCGCCATGTTGGCGCGCTCGGTGAGTCCCTTGCAGATGTCGAGGGGCTCGACGGACGACTTGAGAAGCTCCCGGATCTCGTCGAACCGGACCATGCCCGAGAGGCCGTCCGAGCAGAGCAGGAGGATGTCACCCTTGCGGAGCTCGACGTACGTGAGGTCGACCTGCACAGTGTCCGAGGTGCCAAGCGCCTGCAGGATGATGTTGTTGTGCTCGAAGGTCTCGGCTTCCTCCTCGGTGAGCTGACCGGCCTCGATGAGCTGGTTCACGAGCGACTGATCGCGGGTGACCTGCACGAGCGTCTCGCCGCGGAGGATGTAGCCGCGCGAGTCGCCGACCTGCGCGAAGAAGAGGACGTTGTCGACGAGCGCGGCCGCCGTGACCGTCGTGCCCATGCCGCGGCGCGAGCGGTCGGCCTTGGCCTCGTGGAAGATCCGGAGGCCGGCCGTCTCGACGGAACGGACCAGACGGCGCGCGAGGTCGTCGCGCTTGATGGGACGCTGCGAATGCGACTGCAAGTCTCCGAGGCCGTCGACGAGGCGCTCGTAGATGATGTCGACCGCGAGCTGGCTGGCGATCTCGCCGGCGGCGGCGCCGCCCATGCCGTCGCAGACGGCGAAGACGGCACCCTGCGGGCCGATGGCCGTCGCGCGGTTCGCTTCGAGCAGGCCTCGCGAGCGGCGCGTGAGGTCACCGACGAGGAAGTTGTCCTCGTTGTGCTCACGAACCTGACCGACGTCCGTACGCGCGAAAAGCTTCACGCGCACGTCGGTGCCTGAGCTCGATTCGCCCTGATCGGACGAGACGGAGCTGGGGGCCGGCGTCTGAGGCTGCGTCACGAGCAAACCCTCATCCATCACCCGGGCGTGCCATGATTGCCGCGCGCCGCACCTTGCGAGGCACCTTCGAAGTCGACCCTGAAGAGCTGCTGGCCCACCCGAAAGTGGTCACCGGCGACGAGATCGACCTCGCTCCGGATGCGTAGAAAACTGCCATTGGAGGACCCGAGGTCGACGAGCGCAAACTGGATTCCGGCGTCGGCGGTCGCCTTGGTGGCAGCGGGCAGAGGCGGCAATGGGCTGCCGTCGCGTCCGAGGACACGAATCGCTGCGTGGCGACGCGAGAGGAAAGGATCCTCCGTGAACACCACATCTCCCGACTCTCGGCCGAGCACGGTCTCCACCTTCCGAACGTAATAAACGTCGCGGGTAACCCCCTCGACGGTGCGCTGCGAGAGACGAGCGTACCTTGGAGAGGCCGGCGAGCCAAACAAGAGCGTGCCGTGCTCCGTCGCGGGGCCGAAGCCTGCGTCCGCCTGTGAACCTGACATGGCGCTCTCGAACCTCAAGACCTGCTGTCCGACGAGTATCAGATCTTGGTCCTCAAGCGGAACCGCGACCTCTCCAGGAACGTCCTCTTGGGTGGCCGGGCCCCTGGAACCTCCTTTTCCTGCGGTCATGTCGCGTGCCGCGACCAGCCGAAGATAGACTCCGTTGGTGCTTGCGAGGTCTCGCAAGACCAGCTTCGAGCCCGTCCAGGCGATTCGGACGTGCCTCGGCGACAGATAGGGATCCTCGCCGACGATGATCTGGCCTTCGGTTCGACCCACATCGAGGGTGTCGCCGATCGGATAGCTCGGGCCGTCGGCGCCGCTCTTGGCGATGACGACGAGGCGGCCGCGGACGACGGGGCGGGGTTGCGGCGCAGCCGCGGGCGGCGGCGGGGCTGCCTGGACGGCGACCGGCGCGGGCGGCGGAACGGCCGGCGGCGGCGCGGGCGCCTGGGCCTGAGGCGCGGCAAAAGGCGCGGGCGCGTCGGTCGGCGGCGAGGGGCGATCCTTCGGGGAAGGGAAGCCGTTCGATCGCGGGAGATCGAGGCGCTCGTGCGCGGAGACGGGCACCGGAGCGAGCGGGGGCGGCGGGTTGTAGGGCGCCATCGGTGCCGCGTGCGGCGTGCCCGTCGGCACGGGCGGTGCCGCGGGCAAGCCCACGGGGGCAAGGCCATTGGCAGGTGCCGCGGCCTCTGGCAGCGGCGCTCCGCAGAACTTACAGAACTGGGCGGCTGCGTCGACGAGGCCCCGACACCGCGTGCACACGCGCGGCCCTTCAGGCCGTGCACCGGAGGCTCCTTGCGCTCCTTGACCGAGGTCGACGACGCGCATCGGCGCGATCGCGCCGATGGGAGGCTGCCCGGGCCCTTGGTTCTGCGCGAGGGCGGTCGCCGCGAAGGGCGCCGGAGCCGGAGCGATCGGCGCCGACTGCGCCGGAACGGGGGCGACCGGCCCGGCCTCGACCATGCGCGGAGCGTGCGCGGGCGCCATGAGTTGAGGCGCCGTCACCGCAGGCTCGAGCGTGCTCCCGCAGGACGTGCAGTAGCGAAGGTTCGGCCCGTTGACCGTCGCGCAGATCCGGCAGCTGCGTCCATCACCCGCCTGCGCGGGCTGACGCTGGGCCTGCGGTGCAAGTGCAGGCGCAGGCGCAGCGCCTGGGACGATGCCGCCCGCGAACGGCGAGACGCCGGCGCCCAGCGAGGTCGCAAGGCGCGATGGCGCTCCTTCCGGCGTCCCGTACTCGCCGCCCAGGCCGATCGGCGGCGTGGGCGGGGCGATACGAGGGCCGAGCCGTTGACCGCACTCCTGGCAGAACGTCAGGTGCGGCGGGTTTTCGCGTCCGCACGTGGTGCAGTTCATCGCGCCCCGGAATGGGACAATACGGCCGCTCTACCGTCAAGCATGGTGTCGCTCATCGGTTCGAAGAGGTTCCTTGCGTGTAGATCGGGTTCCGCTGTTCGAGGACCAAATCCAGCCCGATCAGCTGGGCGACTCCTGAATCCCGGGCGGCGCCGCTCGTGTCCGTGAAGCGCTGGAGATAGAGCAGGCGGTAGGCGAGGGCGACACCGACCACCGTGCGCCGGGTGATCTGCGTTTCGACGCCAAGGCCGACGAAGGCGGCCGGACCCCAGGTGTCGACGCCCCACTCGTTGCCGTAGCCCGCAAGGCCCAACCCTGTCGAGAGGTACGGCTCGGTATCGCGGCCCGACACGAAATAGTAGCGTCCCTCCGCGCGGACCTGCTGGAGGATGGCAAGGCGAAGCAGCTTGTTGGGGTCCTGCTTCGAGAGCTCGTAGGCGCCGCCGAAGTAGAGTGCGCCCGTGCCCCGCCAGCCGACGCGCACCGCGACGCCGCCGCCGGGTCCGAGGATGCAGGGGACGGCGACGTTGTCGCAAATGGGACCGGCCGCGCTGACGGTTTCGGCCGTGAGGGCGACCCCGTACTGGAGGTAGACCACGTTGGTCGGTGGCGGCAGCGCGTTCTGTAGATCGACGAGTCGCGGAGTCACGTCTCTGTCTCCGGCGGCGTTGCCGTTCCCCGCCAGACCGTCGCCGCTGCGCGGCCCGGGCCCGGACGGCGCCGTAGCCGAAGGTGCCAGTGCAGGCGCCGTCTGGGGTCGTGCGACGCCGCTCACGAGCAGCATCGCGATCACGGCGGACGCAAGCGCAAGCGGGCGAGCCATCGGGAGGAAGCATAACGATGCCTTGGGCAGTGTGCCGACCGAACTGCCGGGCGGTTGTGGCAAGCGCCCTTCGCAGCTTTCCTAGGCTGCAGCGTTGACACGGCACGATGGCTTTGCGTATTCGTGGGCCTGTTCGCGCGTCACGGTGACTCTGGGAGAAGGCCCGATGGAGATCGTTCTCGGAAAAAGTGCGGTTCGGCAGATTCGTCTCTCGGCGCAAGATGCGATCGAGGAAGGGGATACCGAGACGCTGCGCGAGGACATCCTCGAGGCGTTCACCGAGGAGCAAGTCGAGGAGATCGAGCGTCGGCTCGATAACGGCGACTTCTACGAGTTTCTCACCGAGATGCTCGACGAGTGGTCCGGCGACGACGTCGACGAGCTGTTCGAGCTCCTCGATGCGCAGCTCGGTGACATCGGCGTCGACGTGAAGTTCGAGCGCAAGCCCGTCGCGGCGGCCGACGATGCCGATGAGGAAGCCGAGGACGAGGTCGACGAGGTCGACGAGGACGACGAAGACCTCGACGAGGACGACGAAGACCTCGAAGAGGAAGAGGAAGAAGCCGAAGAGGAGCCGTAGGGGGACCGGAGGGTTCGACGACTACTGCGAGTCGCGAAGGAGATACGCGTGGCACGTCGGCGGAGCCTTGCTCTTCACCGGTCGCTTGACCGACGGACATCGCAGCGACGTGCACGGCACGTAGCGCGAGTCCGGGAACTCGCTGGTCAGGGTGGCGAGGCGGTCGCACGCGGTGCTCGTGTCACCGTCCTTGCGCCATAGCTCGGCCTCGCGCCAGAGCGCGTCGTCGCGCATCGTCGAGGTCGAGAACTGCGCGTAGAGGCGATGGAGCGTCTCGCGCGCCTTTTTGCGATCGTTCAGCTTCTCTTCGTAGATCTGCGCGATGCGGAGGAGCGCGGGCAGGTAGCGCGGCCGCTCGTAGGTGCCCATGAACGAGGACTCCTCGCGCTGCGAGAGCAGACGCTCGTAGAGGGCGATCGCTTCTCTTGGGCGTCCGAGCTTCTCCTCCATCTCGCCGGCGCGGTAGAACGAGTCGTCGTTGAAGGCGCCGAACGGGTAGGGCCACTTGTTCGCCACGTCGACGAACGCGTCGCGAGCGACCTCCGTGCGCCCGAGCGCATCAAGGTGCTTGGCGCGCTCGTAGAGGACCTTCTCCTCGACCTTCGTGCCCTTCACGCGGGGAGCGAGGTGCTCGAGGCGGGCGAGCGCGGCCTCCGGGCTCGACTCGTCGTCGTGCCGGAGGACCATCCCGAGCGCGACTTGTGCGACGCCACTCTCCGGGAAGGCGACCACGACCGCTTCGAGCTCGCGGAGGCCCGCGGCCTGGTCGTTCGCGCGTGCGAGCTCGGCGGCCTTGAACGCGGCTTGCGCAGAGTAGCCGGTGGGCGGCATGGTGGCCGCGATCGCGCGGAGCTCGGTCGCGGCGCGAGCGACGTCGCCGGCGCGCGCTCGAGCGAGCGCTGCCTCGTAGCGTGCGTAGACGGCGTCACGCGCGATCTTGGCGGTTCGTGCGGCCTCGTCGTACTTCGCGGCGGCGAGATCGAAGCGCCCGTCGTGGTGGTCTCGCCGCGCCTCCGCGAGCGAGCGCAGGTAAGCGTCGCCGCGGTTCGGGCCGCCGCAGCCGGCGAGCAGCACGAGGGCCACGAGCGCGCTCGTGGCGAGGTACCGCGCGTGGCTCATCCGGCCTTCACCTTGGCGACGGCCTGCGCGAGCAGGTCCGCGGCGCGCTCGACGTCGACGCGCAGCGCGTCGAGGTGGGTGACGACGCGGATGCGGTGTGGCCCGGAGGCGCTGACGAGGAGCCCTAGGTCACGTGCGGCGAGCGCGACGGTCTCGCTCGTGAGGGGAGCGTCGAGGTCGACGTTGACGATGTTCGTCTCGACGCGCGCGAGGTCGACCCTCGCCCCGTCGATACGCGCAGCGCGCTCCGCGAAGGCCTGGGCGGACGCGTGGTCGTCACCGAGGCGTTCGCGATGGTGGTGGAGTGCATACAATGCCCCCGCGGCCAGGATGCCTGACTGGCGCATGCCTCCGCCCCACATCTTGCGGAGGCGACGGGCGCGCTCGACCATCTCCCGTGGAGCGCAGAGCGCGCTGCCGACGGGCGCCCCGAGGCCCTTCGAGAAGCAGACGCTCACCGTGTCGAAGGGGGACGCGAGGTGGTGCGGCGAGAGGCCCGTCGCGGCGGCTGCGTTCCAGATCCGCGCGCCGTCGAGATGGACGGCGAGGCCACGCGAGCGCGCTCGCTCGCTGATCCGCTCGGCGGCGCGTTGCGGGAAGATGCGTCCGCCGGCGCGGTTGTGGGTGTTCTCGACGCATACGAGGCTCGTGCGTGGTGACCAGTACGGGCCCGCCTGGATGCGCTCTTCCATCTCCTCCGCGACGAAGATGCCGCCCGCGCCGGCGATCGTGAACTGCACGCCCGACAGCGCGGCGCCGGCGCCGCTCTCGTAGAAGACGACGTGCGCGCCTTCGCCGACGATCACCTCGTCGCCTGGACGCGTCTGCAGGGCGATGGCCAGCTGATTCGACATCGTGCCAGAGGTGACGAACAGCGCCGCTTCCTTACCGACGAGCGCGGCCACCTCCTCCTCGAGCGCGCGCACGCTCGGGTCCTCGCCGAACACGTCGTCGCCCACCTCGGCGCGCGCCATGACCTCGCGCATCGCTTGAGTCGGGCGGGTAACGGTGTCGGACCGGAGATCGATCATGGCGGCAGAGAGGCTAACAAAGCCCGAGCGACGCCGAGCAAGAGAGCGAGCCTGTTCTCTCAGGGCCGATCCTTCTACGCTGACGAAGCCGAGGTGCGAAGCAGCTTGCACACCGACTGGCTCCGTGTTAACTGGTTCAACCACTGGACGACTCAATGAAAAAACTACCCCCTCAGGCTGCCCCTTTGAACGACCCCACGGAGACGCTCGCCGTCCTCGGCCCGGTCGCTCGGTCGAGCGTTGTCGATGCGGTGGCGGATCGGCTCAGGAACGAGATCCTCGCCGGGCGGCTCGCGGCGGGGTCGAGGCTGCCGTCCGAGCGTGAGCTCTCGCTCGCGCTCGGCGTGAACCGCCTCACGCTCCGCGCGGCGCTCGCGAGGCTCGAGGCGATGGGGCTGGTGACGACGCGTCATGGCTCGGGGACCGAGGTCGCGGCCTGGCGCGAGCGCGCGGGCCTCGAGGCGTTGCCGATGGTCATGGGATCCCTCGACCCGGACGAGCCGGCATGGCTCGAGCTCCTCACCTCGATGCTCGAGGTGCGTCGCATCCTCGCGACGGAGGCGGTGGCCCTCGCGGCGGTCCGTCACACGGACGAGGACATCACGGCGATGCGAGAGATCGCCGCCGAGCAGGGCACACGCCTCCACGACGCGCAGGCCTACGCACGCGGTGACCTCGCGTTCCAGCGCGCGGTCGTGCGGGCGGCGCGCAACGTCGGCTTCGAGCTCATCTTGAACTCGTTCGCGCGGTTTCCGGAGGAGCAGCCCGCGCTCGTCGCGCAGCTCTACGACAAGCGCGAGGACTCCGTCGGCTTCTACGGCGCCCTCATCGGCCTCGTCCAGGCCGGCGATCCCGACGGCGCACGCAATGCCCTCCGCGCCGCGTTCACTGCGATGGACGAGGAGTGGCTCGGCCGGCACGGTCACCGTCCCGCCGGCGGTGACGCCGCTCGCAAGCGCGAGACCCGCGAGACACGCGAGGTCGCGGAGCGCCGCAGCCGCGCAGGGGCGAGCGGTTCCCACGACAACCCGAAGAAGAAGCCCGCGAAACCAAAGAGGTGATCGAGTGAAGAGGCCGCATTTTTCCCCCGCTCTGGCGTCGTTCGAGCTCGCTTGGACCGATGCGGCCTTTGACACCATCTATCCCGATCCCCCGCTCAGCGCGCTGCCGCATGGGGTTCTGTCGATGCATCCTGCACGCTTCTTTCAGGGCGTGCTCGCGAGCGTCCCCCTCGAGCAGTCCGTCGGGCTCCGCCTCACGCTCTGGATGATCGCGCTGGCACCGGTTTTCACGATCCGGAAGCTCGGCACCATCGCCTCGATCGGTCCTGAAGATCGCGTGCGCGTTTTCGAGCGTTTGCTGACGAGCCGAAGCTACTTCGTGCGGCAGCTCACGTTGTCGTTCAAGGCCATCGCGACGCTTCTCTACGCCCAGTCGGGGCGCGTGCGCGCAGCGATGACGACGCCGCGGGTTGCCGATCGCGCGTCGCACGTCCCTCTCGTCAGCGCGACGCGCATCACGTCGCGCGCCAAGGCCAAGATCGAAGCTTCGACCAAATCGCGAGGGGCACATGAGCACGCAGCCGAGTAACTACGCTGACGAGAACCTCCCCGAAGGCGCCGTGGTCGACGGCGAGACGCTGACCCGAGCCTTCGATGACGCGTTCGACGTCGTGATCGTCGGCTCCGGTGCGGCGGGGGCCGCCGCCGCGCACACCCTCACCGCTGCCGGCCTTTCGGTCGGCATCGTCGAGGAGGGGCCGTGGATGAAGACTCGCGAGCTTGCCAAGGACGTCCATACGGCGTTCGGACGCGTCATGCGACAGTCGGGAATGCAGGTCCTCGGAGGTCGCGCGTACATGCCGATGCTCCAGGGGCGGTGCGTCGGCGGGAGCACGCTCGTCAACTCGGCGATCGCATGGCGAATCCCCGAGGACGTGGTCGACGACTGGTCGGCGCGCTTCGGGCTCGGCTCGAGCATCACGATGCGCGGGCTCGAGCCTCATTTCGACGCGCTCGAGCGCGATCTGTCGGTTCGTGAGGTCGACCCCGCCGTGCTCGGCGAGAACAACCGGCTGTTCATGGAGCAGGCGTCGCGGCACGGTTTCGCGGCCGCGCCGATGCGTCGCTACGATCGCGGGTGCAAGGGCTCGGGGCTCTGCCTCACGGGCTGCCCCAACGGTGCCAAGCAGGGCATGAGCGTCACGTACGTGCCGTGGTCGCTCGAACGCGGCGCGCGCATCTTCACGTCCTGCGGCGTCGACCACGTGGAGATCGCCGGCGGTCGCGCCGTCGCCGTGCACGCGCGCTCTGCGACCGGGCATCTCGTCACGATCCGCGCGCGTCACGCCGTCCTCGTTGCCGCGAGCACCGTGCAGTCGCCGAACATCCTCCGGCGTAGCGGCATTCGCGCCGGCGCGCTCGGTCGGCACTTCCAGGCGCATCCCGGTCTGGCGATCGGCGGGCTCTTTCCGACGACGAACCGCCCCATCGAGATGGCCTTCGGCGCAACCCAGGGCGCGGAGAGCACGCACTTTCGCACCAGCGATCGCTTCAAGCTCGAGACGATCTCGCTGCCGCCCGACCTCGCGGGGGCGCGGATCCCCGGTGTCGGGCGCGAGCTCGCCGAGAGACTCTCGCAGCTCGCGCACGTCGCTGTGTGGGCGGCGCAAGTGCGCGCGGAGGCTGAAGGCGTCGTCACCGAGGGTCTCTTGGGTCGAGCGGGCGCACGCGTCGATCGCGTGAGCTACACGCTCACGAAGCGCGACCTCGAGGCGGCTCGCAAGGCCTGCACGCTCATCGCGCGCATGCTCTTCGAGGCCGGCGCGCGCGAGGTGTGGCCTGGCGTCTACGGCGTGCCGAGCATCCTCCGCTCGATCGATGATGTGCGTCACCTCGAGAACGCGCCGCTCGACCCGCGCAGCTACAACTTCATCGCGACGCACCTCTTCGGTGCCGCGCGCATGGGCACCGACCCGCGAAGCTCGGTCGTCGATACGGACTTCCAGGTGCACGGGGTCACCGGTCTCCACGTCATCGATTCGAGCGTGTTTCCGACGAACCTGGGCGTGAACCCGCAGCATTCGATCATGGCGATGAGCCGTCTTGCGGCGACGCGCGTGGCCGAACGCGCAACGCGAAGCACGCTCGTTCGGGCGGTTGTGCGAGCTGAGTCCGCGCGGAAGTACGCGAAGACGCTTGACGGAGCGGTCACCGCCGCCTAAGTCACTTGGGTTCTCACCGGCCGCGATAGCTCAGCGGTAGAGCAGTGCTTTCGTAAAGCACAGGTCGTCGGTTCAAGCCCGACTCGCGGCTCTCAATTGTGGGACCTTCGGTCCCCTCGTTCTTCGACTCGCTGGCGCACCAGGCACGCTGTTCCTCGAGAAGCGGCTTCTCGAGAGGGCGCTGGTTCTCCGGGAAACCTTACTGGCCCGGTGGCTTGTGATGAGCAGCCGGGGGCCGTAGTCTCGTAGACGATGAGTGCGCAGGGGTCCGCCACGCTTCCGGGACCCGGCGACGTCGTCGACGGCAAGTACCGGCTCGAGCGACTCCTCGGCCGGGGCGGCATGGGCGCGGTCTACGCTGCGCGTCACGTCAAGCTGGGGCACGCGGTGGCGATCAAGCTGATGCTTGAGGCCGCGGGGAACGTCGAGGCGACGCGGCGCTTCCTCAACGAAGGGCGCGCAGCGGTCAACATCCAGCATGACAACGTCGTGCGAGGCACTGATCTCGGCGAAGAGTACGGCTACGCCTTCATGGTCCTCGAGCTCCTCGACGGCGAGGATCTCGACCAGGTCCTCGAGCGCGAGATCCGGCTCGCGCCTCATGTCGCCGTCAACTACGCCATCCAGGCGTGCCGCGGTATCGGCCAGGCGCATGCGCAAGGCATCATCCACCGCGATCTCAAGCCGGCGAACCTCTTTCTCGCGAAGCGACCGGACGGAAGCGCGATTCTCAAGGTGCTCGACTTCGGCATCTCGAAGACGACGACCGGCTCCGCCCTCGACATGGCGCCGGGCCAGCTGACCTCGACGGCGA
>JAYSXP010000383.1:0-12330 GCA_043717125.1 Polyangiaceae bacterium
GCGGGCGAGATACAGCGCGTGTCGGACGAGAGGCTCGGCGATTTCGACGCGCTCCTCGCGAAGGCGAAGCCCGGCGCACGGCTCGCGATGCTCGACTTCCAGGTGGCCTCCCCGCGGACGCAGGAGTGGCCGTACGTATTCGCGGGATCTTTGTATCGAGCGCGAGGCGGCGCGATCGCCTCGTACTCGTTCACCGATCTCCCGCACTGGCCCGTGCACTATGCACCGGGTCTCGGCCCACCGCCGAGCATGCCATTCTGGGTCTACCGGCCGTGCGCCTATCGCTATCGCGTGGACGGCGCGTACTACGATTATGTCCTCGTGCAGGGCGAGATGAATCCCTGGGACGACGAGCATCACCCGGTCGGGCCGAGGTTCGCCGCGCTCGCGACGAGCGGCGCGTTCACGCTCTACGCGAAGGTCTCCCAGGAGGACGCTTCCCCGGACGCCCCCGAGCACGGGCCCTGTATGGAGGGCGCGGTCGAAGGGTCGCTGAACACCGACGGAGTCGACGCGCCGCCGTGACACGCCACGGAGCCGTGAGCCAGCGCGTGACAGCGATGTCATGCTCGGGCAGGGATCGCCGGGCACTACGACGGTCGTTGTCGCGCGCGTGGCCTTTGGCGTAGAGCTTGCTGACCGGGGATTTGCGGCCGGACGCGAAATCGATCAGGTTTCGCTGCGACGGCTGACGAGGGGCTGCGTCCCTGGCCATGAACATCCCACGGAGCGCCGTCGCCATGAACCCCACTTCTTTGATCGCACGCGCCAGGATTTTCGCCCTGCTGCTTCCGGCCTTCGCGCTCTTCTCGACCGCTCAGGTCGCGTGCGGAGGGAAGATCCTCGACGACTTCAGCGGCAACGCCGAGCAGGAGACCTACGGAACGGCGTATGGCAACCCGTACGGAGGCTACGGCTACGACGGGTACGGCTCCTACGGCGGCGGCGGGTACGGCGGTGGACACGGCGGCGGATACGGCGGTGGACACGGCGGATACGGCGGTGGACACGGCGGATACGGCGGCGGGTACGGCGGATACGGCTACGGCGGCAAGGGCTACGGACACCGCCCCTGAGCCGCGTCGACTAGCCACGTCACGAGTCCTAGCGGGGTGGCCTATGGACGCTTATGCTGCGCTGCGGCATGAGCGCCCTCTCCCACCCCGCCGCACAGAAATACGCGGCCCACATCAACGCGGCCTTCGTGAAGGCGCTCGGCGCGTTCGGCTCGGGGCGCGTCTGGGTGCGCGCGAAGGGGACCTCGCTCTGGGACGCCGACGGGCGCGAGTACCTCGATTTCCTCTCCGCCTCGGGCGCCGCAAGCCTCGGGCACAACTCGCCGAAGGTTCTCGATCGGCTCCGCGCGGTCCTCGCTGACGACGCCGCCGGCTTCGCGGAGGCAGGCGTCTCCGTCGCAGCCGCCGACCTCGCGGCCGCGCTCGCGAAGCTCGCGGCGCCGCTCACCCGCGTCATGCCCGCGACGACGCGCGGCGAGGCCGTCGACGGCGCGATCAAGCTCGCGCGCGCGGCCACGAAACGAAAGGCGCTCGTCCACTGCAAGGGTGGCTTTCACGGCACGAGCCTCGGCGGCCTCTCCGTGAGCGGGCATGGCCGCCTGCGGGATCCGTTCGAGCCGCTGCTCGGCGAGTGCTTCGAGATCCCGTTCGACGACGTCACCGCGCTCGCGAAGGTCCTCGCGGACAAGAAGCCCGCGGCATTCGTCGTCGAGGCCATCCAGGTCGCCGCGGGGGTGGTCGTGCCGAGATCCGGCTACCTGCGCAAGGCGCAGGAGCTCTGCACGAAGTTCGGGACGCTGCTCGTGCTCGACGAGGCGCAGACCGGGCTCGGTCGCACCGGCAAGATGTTCGCCTACGAGCACGAAGGTTTCGTGCCCGACGTGCTCGTCCTCGGCGAGGCGCTCGGCGCCGGCCTCGTGCCCGTATCGGCGACGCTCACGACGCCCGAGATCCACGACCGCGCCTACGGCAAGATGGATCGCTACGATCTCCAGGGCTCGCCGTCGGGCAACGCGCTCGGTTGGCGCGTCGCCATCGCCGTCCTCGAGACGCTCGAGCGTGACGCGCTTCCCGACGCCGCTCGCGAGCGCGGTGAGCAGCTGCTCGAGCGCCTGCGCGACGAGGTCGGCGGTCACCCGTTCGTGAAGGCCGTGCGAGGGCGCGGCCTCCTCGTGGGTCTCGAGCTCGGCCCAACGCGCTCGAGCGGGATCCTCGGACGCCTGCTCCCCGGCCTCGTCGAGGGACTGAGCCGCCGCATCTTCGGGCAGTGGCTGGCGGTTCGCCTTCTCGAGCAGGGAATCGTGTCTCAGCCGGCGTCGCAGCAGTGGAACGTCCTCGAGCTGCAGCCCCCGCTCACCGTGACCGAGGACGAGGTCGAGCGCGTCGTGGGCGCCATCACCGACATCTTTGCAGAATACAACGACTTGAAGACGCTCCTCGCCGACGCGGGACAGCGATTTGGCTCTCAGCTCCTCGCGGGGTGGTCCTCCTGATGCGCGTGCTCGGGGCGCGGCTCCTGCTCGCTTACCCTTGCGTCCTGGCGGCTCCTCCGAGAAACTCCGCTACGGCATGAGCGACGAATCTGCAGGGC
Source organism: Polyangiaceae bacterium (assembly GCA_043717125.1). Classification (GTDB taxonomy): domain Bacteria; phylum Myxococcota_A; class Polyangia; order Polyangiales; family Polyangiaceae; genus Labilithrix. The sequence continues at coordinate 2,608 of JAYSXP010000383.1, forward strand.
CGCGCGTCATCACGGCTCCGCTCGGCGTATCGCATGCGCCCGCGCCCGACAGGACGGCGCCGATGCCGGCGAAGCTCGAGCCGCCGCCCGTCTACGCGCGGCCGGCGACGCAGATGTCCGCGTCCGCGGTGCCGACCACGCTGGAGTCGCCGCAGGAGCACGCGACCGACGCCGGGGTCGCGATCGGCACGACGCTTACCCCGCAGGGCGCCGCCGTCGACGAGATCCACGGAGCGGCGCTCACCCGCGGTGACGCGCGCGACGACGCCTCCGTCCCTCCGGGTCTGGAGGCAACAGCGCCCGCGAGCAGCCGCGGAGGCCCCGCGACGATGATGTCCCCCGCGGTGCCGGCCCCGCTTTCTGGCGCATCTACACCGCCGCTCGCGCCGGAGAACGCAGTCGTCGACGTCGGCGCGCCCCCGCACGCGTTCGGTCCCTACGGCAGCGCAGCGCCGCCACGCTTCGGCGGCCCGCGCGAGCTGTTGCACCACCGCCCCGGCGACCCCACGCAGAGACGCACGACAAGCACGACGTTTCTCGTCCTCGTCATCGGCGGTGCCGTCGCCGCGATCGCGGTTCTCGCGCTCGGGCTCGTCGGGTTCTTCGTTTTCACGCGCCGCCAAGCGACCAGGCTGGATGACACGCGCGGCGCCCGGCAGCCGAGCGGCGCGGTCGGCCCCGGCTCACCCGAACCTCCGCGTCCGCTTCCTCGCTTCGCCGGCACGAGAGCGCGCCTTTCCGTGACGAGCTCGGGTGTGCTCGACCCCGAGGCGGTCCGTACCGCGATCGGCGTCGCCTTGCCGCGCATCGACGTCTGCTACGCCGCGACCGAGCTCGAGCCGCCGGATCATGAATCGGCGAGCTACGATCTCGACGTCGCCCCCAACGGCGAGGTCCGGCGTGCCGAGCCGACGACGGCCGGGCCTCGCTCCACGAAGCTCGACACGTGTGTCACCCAGAACCTTCGCTCGGTCCGGATGCCGCGAGCGGCGAAACCAAGCGTCGTCAGGCTCACGTTCGTCGCGCCGATCGAGCCGCGCTGAGCAAGGGCGCCGCACTTTACGACGACTGAACGAATGACGCTTTCGTTCATGGTACGCTGCATGCGCGATGACCACCGACGCTCGCCGACGAGAAATCCTCGAGTGTGCGGCGCGTCTCTTCCACCACTACGGCCACGCGAAGACGACCGTGGCGGACATCGCCCGCGAGGCGCAGATGGGCGTCGGCACCTTCTACCTCGTGTTCCCTTCGAAGGAGGCCATCGTCGAGGAGCTCTCGTCGAGCGCGCACGTGCGCGTCCTCCAAGCGATGCGCGAGGTGGCCGAGGCGCGCGCCTACGATGGCGTTGGTGAACGGCTGAGCGGCGTGCTCGAGATGCGCGTCACGATGTTCCAGAGGCTCGCGCAGGAGGGTCAGCACGCCTGCGAGCTGGTGCATTGCAAGAGCGGCCCTGTCGGAGCGGTCCACGCGAGATTTCGCGACGAGGAGGCTGCGCTCCTCGAGGAGATCGTGAGTGATGCGCGCAGGGTCGGAGAGGTGGCGCCGCTCGATGTGAAGCGCGTCGTCGCGCTCGTGCAGCGCGCGTACGTGACGCTCTCTCCACCGTGGCTCTTCGAGCAAGCGCCGGAAGAGTCGCTCCGCGTGGCGCACGAGATGTGTCGACTGCTCCTGCTCGGCGTGATGACGCGCGGCGAGCGCGAGACGCGCAGCGAAAAGCCTCGCATCAAGCCCGCACGTCGCCCGCGCTAGGTCGTGTGCAACGCCCGCGACGCGACACCTCCCGACGATCAGGGAGCTAGAGCGCGACCGCAATCGGAAGGCGATGAGCCGTTGACGGCGCCGTGAACGAACTTAGTTTTCGTTCATCGCTCACGACTCACGCCTGGAGACAGCCCACCGATGACGACCCTCCGCGACGGCGCTCCCGTCCCCAACAATCCCGCCTCCGTGCTGCCCCTGCGCACGGGCGTCCTCTTTCCCGGCACGACGCTGACGTTCGCCGTCGGCCGACCCCGTTCGCTCGCGCTCGTTCGCAACCTCCACCCCGGTGACGTCATCGTCACGTTGACGCAGCGCGATCCGCGCCTCACGGAGCTCGCCGCGGAAGATCTCCACGGCTTCGGAACGTTCGCACGCGTCAAGTCCGTGAGCCGTCGCAACGAGCACGAGTACGAGCTCTCACTCGAGGGTCTTGGCCGTGCGCGCCTCGACAAGCTCGACGGCAGCGGCCCCTTCTACACGGCGGAGGTCACTCACCTCGCGGAGGTCGGCGCCGACGCGGTCGAAGCCAAGGAGCTCGCGCGGGCGCTCGCCGCCGAGGTCCGAGACCTCGTCCGTGACGCCGGCGGCGCTCTTGCCGCGCTCGATCTGGACGAGGAGCACCCGAGTGTCTTCGCCGATCGCATCGGCGCGTTCATCGATCTCCCCACCGACAGCGAGATCGAGCTCCTCGGCGAGCCCGACGTCGTCTCCCGGATCCGCCTCCTCGTCAAGCGCATCAGCGAGGCCCGCGCGCAGGCCGAGGTCCGCTCGAAGATCGAGACCGAGGTGAAGAAGGAGCTCGGCAAGAACCAGCGCGAGCACGTCCTTCGCGAGCAGATGCGCGCCATCAAGAAGGAGCTCGCCGGCGACGGCGACGACGGTGACGAGCTCTCCGGGCTCCGCACGCGTCTCGACGAGGCAAAGCTCCCGGAGGACGTTCAGAAGGTCGTCGAGCGCGAGCTCCGACGGCTCGAGAGCATGAACGGCCAAGGCGCGGAGACGCACGTCATCCGAAACTACCTCGAGCTCGTCGCGGACCTCCCGTGGAACAAGCGTGCCGAGTCGACCATCGACCTCGACAAGATCGAAGCTCAGCTCGAGGGCGATCACTACGGTCTCGCAGACATCAAGAAGCGCATCCTCGAGCACGTCGCCGTGCTCAAGCTCTCGGGCAACACGCGGGGCACGCTCCTTTGCTTCGTCGGGCCGCCCGGCGTCGGAAAGACCTCCCTCGGTCAGTCGATCGCCGACGCCACGGGCCGTCCCTTCGTCCGCGTCTCTCTGGGCGGCGTGCGTGACGAGGCGGAGGTGCGCGGTCACCGCCGGACCTACGTAGGCGCTCTCCCGGGACGGATCCTGAACGCGCTCCGCAAGGCGAAGGTGAAGAACCCGGTCGTTCTCCTCGACGTGATCGACAAGCTCGGCACCGGCTGGGCCGGCAACCCCGAGTCCGCGCTGCTCGAGGTGCTCGACCCCGAGCAGAACAAGACGTTCACCGACCACTACCTCGAGCTCCCGTTCGATCTCTCCGAGGTCATGTTCGTGTGCACGGCGAACACGCTCGATACGCTGTCGCACCCGCTCCGCGATCGCCTCGAGATCGTCGAGCTCAGCGGGTACACGCAGGACGAGAAGGTCCACATCGCGAAAAAGCACCTCGTCGCCAAGCGAACCTCCGAGCACGGCATCGCAGAGGGCAAGCTGACCATCTCCGACGACGCGCTCTCTGCCATCGTGCGCGACTACACCCGTGAAGCCGGCGTCCGGCAGCTCGATCGTGAGATCAAGAAGCTGTGCCGTGCCGCCGCCCTCGAGGTCGCCCGCAAGACGACCAAGACCGACGACGTGCCCCCCGCCGTCGCCATCGAGGAGGCGGACCTCGTCCGGCACCTCGGCAAACCGAAGTTCGAGCGAGAGATCGCCGAGCGCACGTCCATCGCCGGTGTCTCCACCGGTCTCGCATGGACGCCGTTCGGAGGCTCTATCCTCTTCATCGAGACCTCGCGCATGCCCGGCAAGGGCCGCGTCGAGATCACGGGCCAGCTCGGCGACGTGATGAAGGAGTCTGCACGCGCAGCCCTCACCTACGTGCGGAGCAACGCGGACCGACTCGGCATCCGTGCCGAGGTGGTCCTCGACCAGGACGTGCACATCCACGTGCCGGCCGGCGCCGTTCCCAAGGACGGACCGAGCGCAGGCGTGACGATCTTCACCGCGCTCGTTTCGCTGTTCACGGGTCGCAAGGTGCGCTCCGACACGGCGATGACGGGTGAGGCCACCCTCCGAGGGCGCGTGCTCCCGGTCGGCGGCATCAAGGCGAAGGTCCTGGCTGCGCATCGCGCGGGCATCAAGCGAGTCATCCTTCCGCGGAAATGCGGAGCCGATCTCGACGAGCTACCGAAGGACGTGCTCGAGTCGCTCGAGGTGTTCCTGGTCGACGACATGAGCCAGGTGATCGAGCACGCGCTCGAGGCGACGCCGAGCGATCTCCCGACGATCTTCGGTGGCGGTCGAACGGCACAAGCAGGCGATACCGCTCACGCGACGTGACGTTCTGGGGGGGCGTGATCGCAACGGGGGTTCGCGGGGCGGAGCTGTCCCACTTGCTCTCGCGTCTTGATTTTGGGCGACTATTTCGAGCGCCTGCGTTGGGTCAGAGGTCAGTGGGGCCCCAGCGCGGCGCCGCTGGCGTCTTCCCACCTGCCTGCGTCGCGCCGGCTGCATGCAGTCGGGACAGCCCCGCCCCACGAACCGTCGCCGTTCCTCAAGCGGGCCCGCACGAGCAAGTCGATGTCTCGCGTCGCTCGTGGCGCGCCCCAAACGGCAACGGCAAGCCCACCCACGAGCGCATCCTCGACGCCGCTCCTACCGAGCTCTCGACGAGACCCATGAGCTCCTCGAACAGCGTTACCCTCGAGGCCTAGCGCATCGCCATCGCGATGCTCCAGCGCCGAGCAGACGGAAGCCGGCGAGCGCGTCTTGCGTGCGGGAGAGGCCCGCTTCCCGCCGCCGTTCGCGATCCCACTCCGAGCGATCTCCTACGGCCCGAACGCCTGTCCGAAGCTGAAGAAGAAGCCCACGGGATCGACCGGCGTGGGGATCCCGGTCTCCGGAAACGGTCCGCGCCTGAGCGGGAACGCGAGGTCCGCGCGGAAGACCAATCGATTGAGCTGCGGGAAGAGCGCGCGCACGCCGAAGCCGACCGACTGCTTTGCGTGAAGCATGTCGAACCCCTGCGCCGCGTCACCCGCGTCGAAGAACCCGACGGCGCCGAACGCGCACTTCAAGAACTCCACCGACGTCGTCCGGAGCTCGACGTTGTAGAAGACCGCATCCTTGCCGAAGAAGAAGTTCGAAGGATAGCCGCGCAGGCGATCGTCACCGCCGGTGATCGTCCGGCCGCGCAGGTAGTTGCGGTAGCGGTTCACGAAGGACGTGCTCATCACGATGCGGCCGAACCCGAACCGCGGCGTGACCGTGGTGAGCCCGCCGCTCACCGACGCATCCGACAGAACGCCGTCCGCGTTCTCCATCGAGGACGTGACACTCGCGGCCGCGAAGCCGTCGCCGAGCGGGACGCCGTACCCGGCATGCGCACTGTAGCCGATGAGATCACGGGTCGAGCCGAACGCCTTGCGTACCGGGTACACCGACGCGCTGATGTCGTGACCGAGGCGGAAGTCCTCCTGCAGGGAGAGCGTCGAGATGTCGAGCGTGCGCAGGTAGTCGTTCGAGAAGGTCGCCCACGTCAGCGACGGATAGACGCGGGTCTCACCGACGGGCACGAAGCGCTCGACGAAGTCGGCCGCAGCCGCGGGGTTGAAGCGCGCGAGGTCGAACGTGGTCACCTCCGACGACGAGGCGTTGAGCGAGAGGTTGAAGTTGTTCTTGAACCCCCAGCCGAAGGAGCGCGTCACGCCGACGGAAGCGCCGTAGGACTTGCTCTTGAACTCGGTCGGGATGTTGTCGAGGATGTTCTTCGTCGTCTGCGAGTCGAACGTCGCGACGCGCGCGTTGACGTAGCGGCGCGAGATACCGACGGCATACGACGTATCCGCGCCCCAGGCCCACTCGGTGCGCGTGGAATAGAGGCCTTGCCCGACCGCGAGAGAGAGACCCGCGCCCTCGGCCTCTCCGGAGCGACGGTTGAGGGTGATGGTCGCGCCGGTCGACGCGCCGATCCACGTCGTGTCGAAGCGCGGGATCTTGTAGGCGACGCCGAACGTGTAGGTCTCGGGCTGGTACTGAAACCGCGTCTGGGCCGTGTGGTGCCAGCCGAAGAGGTTTGTCTCCTGCGGGATGATGAGGAGGCTCTCGACGCCGCCCGGCGTGACCGCCACGTCGAAGGAGAGACGCAGGCTCCAGATGTCCTTCGTGATGACGAGGAGGCCGACCTTGTCCGGGGTCTTGCCCTTCACCGGCACGATGATGACGAGCGAGACCTGGAGCGGCATGTTCGCGCGCATGTTGCGCGCGGTCTCGTCCGCGAGGATCTGCTGGTACGGCTCGCCGACCCCAAGGAGCATCTGCCGGCGAATGACGAAGTCCCGCGAGACGAAGTGCAGGCTGTTCAGGAGCTTGCGCGCCTTGATGCCGACGAGGTCGTCAGGGATGGGATCGCGGTCCTCGAGCACCTCGAGGCGGAGCGTCTCGAGGTGCTCGATGGGCTTGCCCTCGGGCGCGGGATCGATCTGCATGCCCGTGGCCGCGAGGGCCCGCGCGATGGTCTCCTTCTCGTACGAGGAGTACTCGAAGGACCTCGACGTCGGCTGAGCACTCGCTCCGAGAGGAGCAACGAGCAGGCCCACGCCGAGGAGGGCTGCGATACCGATACCAACGGCGCTCCGCACGAGAGGCATCCTACAGGAGCTTCAGCGGCCAGCGGTGATCGTCGCGATGACGCCGAAGTGATCGCTCGGGAAGGTCCCCTCGTGGGGCTGATCGAAGCAAACCGACGCTTCCGTGGGCTCGCCACGCTGCGAATCGTCGGGTCCCCTTACGAAAACGTAATCGATGCGTCGCTCCGGCTCGCGGCACGAAGCGGCAAAGGGGTTTCGCTTCGAGAAGGTGGTGCCTGGCGACCCGTCGCCGGCGACGCCGAAGCTATCTGCAAAGTACACGCAAGGACCGCCGAGGCCGGTCAGGCCGCGCATGAAGCGGATCTCGTCCGAGTCGGGCTCGGCGTTGAAGTCGCCCATGACGATGGGCGGGAAGCCCTCGACGGGAGCGAGGCGCGCGACGGCCTCGGCGAGCGCCTTCACCTGGAGCTGCCGGACGTGCCCGTGATGGAGCTTCCAGTTCAGGTGCGTGCAGAAGACCGGGATCTTCCCGAACGGCGACGCGAGCTCGGCGAAGACGATGCTGCGCTGCTCGTCGCTCCCGCCGGTCGGAAGCTCGATGACCTCGCGCCTCGCGATGGGCCAGCGGGAGAGGATCGCGTTGCCGGTCGGAAAGCCGTGGTTCTCCGACGTGCGACCCCAAGCGATCTCGTAGCCGAGCCCTTCGCTGATGAGCGCGGCCTGATCCATGCCGGTGAAGCAGAGGACCTCCTGGATGCCGATGACGTCGGGCGCGAGCGCGCGCAGGCCATGCCGGATGCCGACCAGGCGTTCCTCCCAGGGTCCGAAGCGGCTCCAGATGTTGAGCGTGGCGGCTCGGAACGTACGCATGGCGCGTACTCTACTTCAGGACGGCGTCACTCGACGACGACGGTCCCGCCCTTCGTGCAGCCCGAGACCGTGTAGGGCCAGGCCCCCGCCTTCGTGATCCCGATCAGCGGCGAGAGCTGCCCGGCCTTCGCGGTCGTCCAGGGCTGGCCATCGTCGCCGGCGACCACGTGGTCGACGCTGTCGGCGTTCTGGAATTCGAACCGCGCGTTGGGTGCGACCTTGATCGAGTCCGGCTCGACCGCGCAGGACGCCCCGGCCTGGCCTGGAGAAATCGTGACGCGCACGGCGCTGACGACGTCCTGCGCGCAGTGCCCATCACTCGGATGCGTGCCCGGCTCACACTTCACTGGGTCCGGTGAATCGGCGAGGTGGCAGCCCACCAGCCCCGCGACGACCACGACGACGAGGGCAGAGCGGCTCATCCCTCTCAGTGTACTCACGCAGACGCCGGCGAGCGAGTACCCGCCGGACGCCGTCCCGTTCGCCAGAGCCGCCTCGCGCGGAGCGCCCGTCGAGCGGTCCCTCGCGCCGCGCGCCCGCTTCAGGCACCCTCAGCCGTGCGCGACCGGCGGCGACGGAGGACAATCGACAGCGCCGCCGCAACGAGAAGAACGAGGTCGACGGCGCTCGGGGCTCCGCTGGAGAGTCCGAGAGTCCGACAGCCGCAGCCGCCAGGGCGCTCCTTCGTCTCCACCGAAGAAGGCGCCGGCATGCCAGGCTCAGCGAGTACCGAGAGGGCGGATTCGGCGATGGGTGGCTCGACCTTCAGGACCGACTGCGGAGCAATCACGATCTCCTTCCTGTAGGTGGAGTAGCCGGGTGCGCCGACCGAGACCGTGTGGGACCCCGCAAGGACCGTGCAGTCCGCGCGTCCCCGACCGACCGGCTCCTCGTCGAGCGAGATCGTCGCGATCGATCGGGCAACGACGACCAGCTGGCCCGCCGGCGCCCAGCTCGCGGTCGAGCGAGCGCACGCAGGCCATTGCTCCGTCTTCGAGGCAAGGTGAATGTCTGCGGCTAGCTCTTCGTGCGCCTCGATCGACACGTCGCTCTCGTACGGAACGAAACCGTCTTTCGAGACTCGGAGATGGTGGCTCCCCAGATCGAGGACGATGGGGTTCCGCGTCGGGACCTTCGCAACGACATGCCCATCGACGACGAGCACTGCGCCCGGTGGTTGCGCCGTGAGGCGAAGCGTCGCAGTGAAGGCGTCGAACGCGCGAACGAGTTGCTCGGCCTCCAAGCGCTCGTTCACGGTGAGAACGCCGCCCGCCTCCGTCACGTAGCGGCGAAGGAGGTCCTGAGCGGCCGCATACCGGTGGAGCATCTTCTGCGTTGCCGCCATGTTCCACAGCAGTCTCGGGTCACTCGACTTTTCGTAGGCGACCTTGAACTTCGTGAAGGCGCCGCCGAAGTCGTTCGCCGCGACCAGGGTGAGTCCAGCCTCGTACTCGAGCTTCGCCGCCCCGGTGAGGGTCTCCAAGAGCGGACGCGGAGCTCCGACGGGCGCTGCGCCGGCCTCCGCGTTCGGCACACTCGTCCCCGCGTCTGGAGCCGCCCTCGCGACGCTCGGCCTGCCGACGACGCAGAGCGAGAGAATGGCAACCACCAGATACCACCGCCAGAGTGGTGCGAGATTGTGCATGGCACCGCGAACACTCTCATGACGCCTCTTGCGCGCGACAAGAAAAAGGGCCCGAGGCTTTCGCCGCGGGCCCTCCTTCGCGCTGTCTGAAACGATGACCGTGGGGTCAGCAGATCAGGCGGCGGCTCCTTCCTTCGCGTCGGTCTTGACCGCCGGGGTGGTGCCGCTCGGATTCTCGACGACGATGCGCATGCCGTAGAACGAGCGGTAGACGAACACGAGCGAGATGCCGAAGAAGATCGCCGCGAGGACGATCGGTAACGTCTTGTCCGTGTTCGGGCCGTTGGCCGTCTTCATCTGCTCCGCGAGCTCGACGGCGAGGAGGCCGAAGAGGGTCGTGAACTTGATGACGGGGTTGAGCGCGACGCTCGACGTGTCCTTGAATGGATCGCCGACCGTGTCGCCGACGATCGCGGCGTCGTGGAGCGGCGTGCCCTTCATCTTGAGCTCGACCTCGACGATCTTCTTCGCGTTGTCCCAGGCTCCGCCGGCGTTCGCCATGAAGAGCGCCTGGAAGAGGCCGAAGATCGCGATGGCGATGAGGTACCCGATGAAGAAGTACGAGTCGTAGAACGCGAAGGCGAGGGTCGAGAAGAAGATGACGAGGAAGATGTTGAACATCCCCTTCTGCGCGTAGATCGTGCA